>CAYVNB010000036.1:0-10383 GCA_964452665.1 uncultured bacterium | reverse complement strand
CAGAATGAATACTGGATGGATTTCCAAAATGGTCTTGGGCAACAGTTTGCATTTTTTCTAATACATCCGGATGTAGAGGGGTGGTGGCGCTGTGGTCGAAATATAGCATATAATGTTCTGAATTAAGGGATGAAATTACGGGAAAGAGAACTGACCTTAAAGGTCGTTTCGAATAGATGCGTGGCGAACCGTGTTTTGCAAATTTGTATAAAAAGGTGGTTGCCGTTTTTCAAGGAGGTCTATCGTTTCGTCCTGATTATAATCGTAACGTACCACTTCCCAATTTACTTCTTCACCGATCGTTAAAAAGGCAACCGCGCCTCTGGGATCTTCATCAAATGGAAGACCGGTGGCGCCTTGACATAGTATGGTCATATTCTCAGCAGATTCATTTCGAGGTGTATGGATATGGCCATGGACAAAAATAAATTGTTCAATATGGGGATTGCCATTAGACACATGATTTCGCCATCCCAATGCCTCATCCATCGTAGGGGGTAAATCATCCCGTTGATACCATGCATGGGTAAATTCAACCAATGTATTTCCAATAATCTCACGATAAGCGATATGCATGGCATTACAAAATATTACACCTGCATCACCCAATTCATTGGCGGTCCACTCTTCATTAGCAACGATGGCTTGGCAAATGGGATCATCCGGAGACATCCCTTCCAGATTTGGCCGTTCTTGGGTCCATAATTTTTCAAGCAAATACCGATCATGATTCCCACGAATAAAAATACAATCGGGTATGGACTGCAACAATTGTAAGGTGGTTTTTGGGTCAGGGCCAAGGGCAAAACAATCTCCCAGACAGATGATTTGATCAATATCTGACCGTGCGTCTATGATGGAAAGTCCATCTCTTAAAGAGGCCACATTGGAATGGACATCTGTGATTATGGCAAAGGTTTTGGAAGACATAGTGAATGAATATACACGGCCTTCTCGAATGAGGGCAAGCCTTTAACTATGCCAATTTAAAGGGTCAATTTTTCATTAAAATAATCAAAAAACGGACTTGGACTCTTATCAAAAGGCCAAGTAAAATCGGGACGAAAAATGAGATAATTTTGAATTTATAAATAACATAGATCATAGCATTCCAAATCCATGAATCAAATACAGCCTATTATTTACGGTATTGGGAATCCACTCATTGATGTGGTCATTTCTGCCAATGATGAGGATCTGATACAATTAGGGATTAATAAGGGCGTTATGCATCTCGTAGATGTAGATCGCCAAAATGAAATTCAAACCTATTTTCAAAATCATGACCCTATTTATCATCCCGGGGGATCGGCTCCCAATACGATGGTGGCTTGTTCCGGATTGGGGATTCCGGCCCTCATTGCCGGAAAGATTGGCAAGGATGATTTTGGAGATACCTATATCCAACAGGCTGAAAAATATGGCGTAATATCTGGATTAGTTCAAGATGAGGGTGTCACTGGCTCTAGTATTATTTTAGTTACCCCTGATGGAGAACGGACTATGAATACCCATTTGGGGATGTGTCGCAAATTTTCTAAAAAAGATATTAATGCAGAAAAATTATCTCGGGCCAAATTCTTTTATTTTACCGGATATATGTGGGATACGGAATCCCAAAAATCTGCCATTAAATCAGCTATTGAGATTGCCCATGAGCATAATATTAAAATTGTATTTGATGTAGCAGACCCATTTGCAGTAAATCGAAATAAAGATACCTTTTTAGCGATGATTGAACGAGATGTGGATGTGGTATTTGCCAATCAATCAGAATTAGCAATTTTATTTGGAACCGATGATTATAATACATCATCTGATACATTGGGGGGCCTTGTAGATATTGCCGGTATAAAGTTGGGCAAAAATGGTTCTCTAGTTTTGTATAATGGTGAAAAAACACTTTTACCTCCTCGACCCATTCAAGCTACAGACTCTACGGGGGCTGGCGATATGTATGCAGCCGGATTTTTGGCATGTTTATCTAAAAACTTGGGTGTGATGAGAGCAGGTGAAATCGGTGGGTATTTAGCTGAAGAGATTATTCAAAGTCCTGGTGCTCAATTTGAATTAAATCAAATTCAACAATTGAAAACATCATTATTTTAATAATTAGAGATAGAATTCACCTATCCTGTATTTCTTGAATGGGCGTATAAAATCCTATAACTTCTCATGCTATTTATTGAGGAAAATATGAATCAAAAAACAAAACAACTTTTATGCACCGGATTAATTTCAGTGGTCTTATGGGGGTGTGGCAGTTCGGCAGAATACACCACAGCGAAGATAGCCATCGAAGAGGAAAACTGGGTAAAGGCAGAAGAATATCTTATTAAATCACTAGAAGTGGAACCGGATAATCCGGAAGTGATGGTTCAACTTGGGTATCATGTCCATGCGAAAAAACGAGAATGGGCTAAAATGAATGATTTATTTGATCGAGCGGTGGGTGTAGATCCTGCGGCAAAAATGAACAGTAGACCCATTAGTGAAATCATTAAAAATTATCGAGCCATGTTTTGGGCAGAAAGCTATAATAATGCGGTTCGAAAATTTAATGGATATAAAGGCTCCAATGATAAATTAGAATTAAACGAGGCAATTGATCTATTTAATCAATCAGTAGAGATTGATCCTTCTGAGGGGCAAACCTATGCGATTCTTGCCACCTGTTATTATGAATTAGGTGACAATGAAAGTGCCATTGCCAACGGTAAAAAAGCATCAGAACTCATGCCCAATGAATTCCAACCCAATATTACTTTGGGTCAAATATTATCCTTTTCAGGGAATAAAGAAGAGGCGATTGGTTATATCAAGAAAGCAATAGAGATTGATCCCACCAATTCAAATGCCATTCGAACTTTGGCCACATTGTACTACGATTTAGGGGATAAAGAGAAATCAGTAGAAACATTTCAAGCGGCGATTAAGATGGAAACAGATAAAAAATTAAAAGCCAACCTATATTTCAATTTGGGTGTGCTCAATATGCAATTGAACAATTTTCAAGATGCAGAAGATAGTTTTTTAGACGCTTATGATTTAAACCCCGATGATACAGAAGCGCTTATCGGTATCGCTCAAACATTTGAAAATGCTGAAAAATGGCGGCGGGCTTCAAAGTTCTATCGGGAACTCATTACACTTGAACCGGAAAATCCCGCACATTATAAAGGGATGGCCAGAGTATTGATTAAGCAAGGTGATCCAGAAGGGGCAACGCGATACTTTGAAAAAGCCAAGAAACTTGGTGGCTGATTGATATTAGATTCAATATTTAAATAAAAAAGCCACACGGTTTATCTATCCTAGTGAAACGTAGATAGACTGGGCTTTTTTTATCCTGATTTTCGTCTTTTATTTAAATATTCATTCAAGGCCATATCCAAGGTCTGATCGGTAAATAAGGGTACATAATCAATTCGTTGGTTGCGACAGCCCGTCCGATACTTTTTTTGGAATGATTTAATCAACAACTGATAATCTGCACGAATATGCCAAGGATCGGTGGTAATCGTTTCGCCTGTCTCCATATCCTTAAATTGGGTGCGATCCCCAAAATCAAATTCATATTCTTTACGATCCATTAAATGGAAAACGATGACTTCCTGTTTATTATGTCGAAAATGGTTTAAGCCCATGAGCACAGCATCCGGATCATCCATAAGGTCAGAAATCAGAATAACCAATCCCCGTTTTTTAATTCGGTCTGCCATTTGATCTAATGTGGGGCGGATGTTTGTGTCCGGGCCCGTTTGAATATTTTCTAAAGTGCCCATAATATTTTTAGCGTGAGATGGAGTAGCTCGAGGTGGAATAAATTTATTGATTTTTTCATCAAAGAGGACGAGTCCCATGCCGTCTTTTTGATTTAGCATGAGATGGGTTAAAGCCGCAGAAAGGTAACCTGCATATTCTAATTTGGTCACAGATCCACTCCTGAACTGCATGGATTCACTGGTATCCAATAAAATATGTGAGCGCAAATTGGTTTCTTCTTCAAACTGCTTTATATAATAGCGATCCGTTTTACCATAAAGCTTCCAATCGATGTGGCGCGTGTCATCGCCAGAACCATAGGCACGGTGCTCTGCAAATTCTACACTGAATCCATGGTACGGGCTTTTATGCTGTCCAATTAAATAACCTTCTACAACCAGCCGAGCGCGAAGTGCCATGTTATCCAATTTGGCCACCATTTTTGGATCGAGGTATTTTCGTTTATCAAACATGACTTCGCAATTTATTTTTCAAGTAAACGATTAAGGATATCATCCACCTTCATGCCTTCAGCTTCTGCATTAAAATTTGGAAGGACCCGATGGCGGAGTATTGGAAGGGCCAATGCTTTTACATCATCAATCTCTGCAGTGGGGCGGCCATCCAAAGCTGCCCGTGTTTTGGCACCTAATATCAAATATTGAGATGCCCGTGGGCCGGCACCCCAATCTATCCATTCGTTGATAAAATCTTTAGCACCTTCACTCGGGCGGGTGGCGCTGACGAGATCCACTGCATATTCAACCACATTATCGGCTACAGGTACACGGCGAACCAATCCTTGGTATTCAAAGATTTCTTCTTTGGATATGACCTTATCTAGTTCCGGTTTTTCAGTCGCAGTAGTGGATTGAACGATAGACACTTCTTCATCTCGATTGGGATAGTCAATTAGAATATTAAACATGAAGCGGTCCAGTTGGGCTTCAGGGAGGGGATAGGTGCCTTCTTGCTCAATCGGATTTTGGGTGGCGAATACAAAGAAAGGTTCTTCTAAATCGTATGTGTTCCCGGATGCCGTGACCTTATGCTCCTGCATAGCCTCAAGAAGAGCTGCCTGAGTTTTTGGCGGTGTGCGGTTAATCTCATCGGCCAAAATAATATTACCAAAAACAGGTCCCTTAAAAAATCTGAAATCCCGTTTTCCAGTAGCTTGGTCGGCTTCAATTAATTCCGTTCCTGTAATATCACTTGGCATGAGGTCTGGGGTGAACTGGATACGGCTGAAGTCCAGGTCCAACAATTCCGCCATGGATTTAATCATGAGTGTTTTTGCTAGTCCTGGAACCCCAACAATAAGGGTATGACCCTTACACAGTAATGCGATCAGAATGTGATCAAGAACATTTTGCTGCCCAATGATGGATTTTCCGATTTCACTAAAAAATGTTTTCTTTACAATGCCGAGTTTTTCCAATAATTGAATATCTGTTTGATTTGTCATCCGTTGCTTTCTCTAAAAATTTGTAGAAATATACAGGGGCGAAAACTTACATGTCGCCTTGGGAAGAACCAAAGAGAATGTCTTGTGTCCCCTGTAGTGTAGATAGAAATTCCACCCTATGTCTGCGGCGAAAAAATCTTTCATGGAGCTAAACCCATCTGAAGCCAAAATGCTGTTGTTTGAATTGGGTGAGGAACCCTTCCGATTAGAGCAAATTCAAAATTGGATTTACCAAAACCATGTGGCCAGTTGGGAAGATATGGAAAACCTCCCCACACAGCTTCGAAATGATCTCTCTAATACTTTATCACTCCACCCACTTGAGATTGTTCATATCACTGGTTCTAAAACAGAGCCAACGCGCAAGTTTCTGTTTAAAACCCAAAGCGGAAACAATATTGAATCCGTACTGATGCATGATAAAGATCGAACGACTGTGTGCATTTCCAGTCAGGTGGGGTGTGCGGTGGATTGTAAATTTTGCGCGACAGCCTCCATGGGATTTATCAAAAATTTGAGTGTAGGGGAAATTGTAGATCAAGTTCTTCAACTTGAGCGGGAATCTGAAAAAAAAATTACCAATGTGGTTTTCATGGGGATGGGTGAGCCCTTTTTAAATTATAACCGTGTGATGGAAGGGGCCACACGCCTTAACCAGGAATTGGGGTTTGGTGCGAGACGAATCACCATCTCAACTGCAGGGATTGTCCCTAAAATCCGCCAAATGGCTGATGAAAATCACCGATTCAAATTGGCCATCAGTCTCAACGCCATCGTTGAAGATCAAAGAAAAAAAATCATGCCCCTCACTCAAACCCATTCATTGGAATCTCTTATGGATTCAGCATTTTATTATTATCAGAAGACAAAGCGATTTATTACGTTTGAATTTGTATTGCTAAAAGGCATCAATGATTCGCCAGCCGATGGGAAGCAGCTCATTCATCACCTTTCAGGGTTGCCCTGTAAAGTGAATGTGATTCCCTATAATGAAATAGGGGGTGAATTCAGTCGCCCGGATCAAAAAACGATTCGAGAATTTTTAAATACATTAAAACATGCACCATTTACAGTAACTGTCCGCTGGAGTAAAGGGACGGATATTGATGCAGGGTGCGGCCAGCTCGCCGTTAAGGATATAGTATGATCAATTATGAACTAATGGCAGAAACGATTCAAGACCAAGCCAATTTCAATGGCCGAGTGGCCATTGTGCTTGGATCTGGGCTAGGCCCTTTTGCAGATAATCTTCAGGATCAAACGATTATTCCTTATGATACCATTCCTGGATATCCCAAATCAACAGTAGAAGGACATTCAGGTGAATTGGTTATCGGATCTTTTAATGAGATTGAACTTATCGCTGCTAAGGGGCGTTTCCATTATTATGAGGGATATGAATTTGATGAAATCACCATCCCCATTCACGTGTTTTCAAAACTGGGTGTTGATCATTTAATCATCACTAATTCATCCGGATCCATGGATATTAATGCTCTCCCAGGAACACTCATGGCCATCACGGGTCACATGGATTGCACTTATCGCCATAGTGCAGATGATCCCGATCTTTACCAAGGTTTGCCTTACCATGACCCGGATCTAATTGTCTTGGCCAAATCATCATCCGAAAAGTTGGGATTTGAATTAGCTACTGGCAATTATTGTTGGACGCTAGGTCCCTCTTATGAAACGCCAGCTGAAATAAAGGATATGCAGCGGATGAGTGGTAACGCGGTGGGAATGAGTACGGTACCGGAAATTATTACTGGTGGCGAATTGGGGATGAAGATATTAACCATCTCATGCCTAACCAATTATGCGTCAGGCATTTCACCCCATAAATTGACCCATGAAGAAGTAATGGATACCGCTAACAAATCAGGGGAGCGATTTACAAAACTATTAAAAGAAATTATTGCTAGTTTACTTTTATAAGTTTAGTACCCAATGGCCTTATTTTCACCTCGAGAGTCTGCGCCACCCCAATAGCCTTTTTCATTAATCATTATCCCATTGGCTTCTCCGATATCACCACGAAGATTCATATCATGACCACGGGATTTCATATTCTCCACAACATCACTGGATAAACCATATTTCTCATAATAGACTACATCTGGAAGCCACTGGGAGTGAACTCTTGGGGATGAAACTGCTTCTTTGATATTCATATTATGAAGAACCACGTTTAGAATATTTTGCATCACGGTGGTAATGATAGTGGATCCGCCAGGTGTTCCCAAAATCAAATAAGGCTTTTTATCTTTTAATACAATGGTGGGCGTCATAGAACTTAATGGTCGTTTTTTTGGTTCGATGGCATTGGCTTCATTGCCCAATAAGCCAAATATATTGGGTACGCCAGGTTTACTTGAAAAGTCATCCATCTCATTGTTCATGAGAAAACCAGCACCGGTAATGGTTACACCATTTCCATAACCCCAATTAATTGTAGTGGTCACTGAAACTGCATTACCATCCTTATCCACAACCGAATAATGGGTGGTTTCTTCACTTTCTTTTGGAGATTTTCCATAGAAAACGGCCTTGGATTCAGATGCTTTTTTTAAATCTAAATTTACTATTCTTTGTTTTGCATATGAAGATGATAAAAGCATATCCCTGGGTATATCCCAAAAATCCGAATCTCCCAAATGTTCAGCACGGTCTGCATAGGCACGCCGTTCGATTTCTGTGAGAACATGGATATAATCAGATGAGTTAAAACTCATATCTAAATTCAATTCGGTAGAACGTTTTTGAATCTCATTTAACATATTTAACATATGTACGAGGAGAATACCTCCCGAGCTGGGTGGTCCCATTGAAATGATATCATAGTCATTAAATTTTCCTCGTATCGGTTCCCGGTATTTGGATTCATAATTTTTCAAATCTTCATGAGTGATCCATCCGCCAACTGTTTCCATTTCAGCCACAATTAAATCAGCAGTTTTTCCTTTATAAAACTCATCCCGGCCTGTTTCTGCAATCCTCTTTAAAGTATTGGCAAGATCCTTTTGAACGAAAACATCTCCAAATTTCCATGCACGATCATCACGTGTGAAGATACGTTTAGTCTCAGAGTGTTGACTTAGTCGTTCTTTATTCAGATTAAACCGAGTAGCTTCATAGTGAGAAAGATCAAATCCACTCTCAGCAAGGTCGATGGCTGGGTCCAATAATTGTTGCAGTGATATATTCCCTGAACCGTGATCTTGCCATGCTTTTAGTAAACCGTCCACTGACCCTGGAACGCCGGAAGCAAAATAAGTATAAAGAGATTTACCTTCAATGACATCTCCATTTTCATCTAGGTACATATCCCCGTGAGCAGCTTCTGGGGCCATTTCACGATAATCAAGGGTAAATGTTTTCCCCTCAGCAAATCGCGCCACCATAAATCCGCCACCTCCAATATTCCCATTAGAAGAGGAAGTAACGGCTAAAGCAAATCCTACTGCAACTGCCGCATCTACAGCATTACCATTTTTTTGCAATATATCGATGCCCACTTGAGATGCGTGACGGCTGGTTGATACCACCATACCATTCTTTCCATATGGAGGAGTTTGGTCTAAGCAACCATTTGATAGTATTGAAAAAATAATGGTGGTGAGGATTAGACAATATTTCATAAAGAGGTTTTGATAAATAGAATAAGATTAATCTTTTAGTGTTCGAACGATTCCTTCGCGCCTTTTATCCGCCGCACCTTCCAATTTATCAGGCAATACGACTATGGAATGAACGCCGGACACTTCACTGCGACGAAACCCTTGTACATTGTAACCTTTATTTTTCAATACTTCCCAAATTAGTTTCCCTTCCGCGGTACGGTTCTCTACTTTTACGTTTTCTCCACGGGCAACTATATTTGGATGATCAGTGGCTGACTGGGCATCTAGACCCCAGTCTAGGACGCCAATAATATTTTTTGAAACATACGCTGGGATTGAATTTCCCCCTGGTGAGCCAGTGATCATTAATAGATTATTATTGTTATCAAATACCATTGTAGGGGACATGGAAGAACGCGGCCTTCTATTTGGTGCAACTGCATTCGCTACACGGGCCCCATCCTTTGGTACTTCTCTTGAAAAATCTGTCATCTCATTATTTAAAAGGAAACCACTTGACCACCTGTGTGAACCGAAAGCACTCTCAATGGTTGCTGTCATAGAGACTGCATTCCCTTGGCGATCTATTATTGATAAATGGGTAGTACCAGCCGCTTCTTCCGTTTTATCATTGCCCCATGATGGCAGTTCTTCTAATGAATTCATGACAATTGATGGATCTCCATAAAAAGACTTTTGATTTGGCTGAAATCTTTCTTTGGCTCTTTTTTTCAGGTATTTCGGATTAATTAGTGCCTCAATAGGTATATCAATTTCATCAGGGTCACCGAAATAATAATCTCTATCAGCAT
This sequence comes from uncultured bacterium, assembly GCA_964452665.1. GTDB lineage: Bacteria > Fidelibacterota > Marinisomatia > Marinisomatales > TCS55 > TCS55. The sequence continues at coordinate 718 of CAYVNB010000036.1, read as the reverse complement.
ATGCAAGTCTTTGCGCATCTACAAATGCAATCACCTTTTGATGGGCATCATCTTCATCGTCAATGAGATAATCATATAAACCTGTGATCATGATTTGAGTTACCCCCGAAGAAGGGGGTGAGGTTGTGCAAATCTCCATATCCCGATATGGACCGCAAATCACCGGTCTGATTTTTGTTCTGTAAGCGCTAAGGTCATCAAGGTCAAGTTTACCGGGATTAGGGTCTGCTTTAGCGGCATCAACAATTGATTGGGCTATAGATCCCTTATAAAATGCCGATTCTCCTTCTTTAGAAATACGCTTTAAAGTGGCTGCATATTTAAGGTTTTTTAATAAATCTCCTTTTTTTATCGGCACATCTTCAGGGTAGAAATAATCCTTTGACCCCTTATTTATTGAAAGGCGGCCTCGATATTGTGCCGTTTCAACAAAGTTTGCCAAACGTGGAGAAACAATAAAGCCGTCATCCGCAAGTTTAATTGCATACTCAAAAAGAGACGGCCAGGGTAATTTCCCATATTTATTATGAGCAGTTGTATATAATGCAACTATACCAGGCACACCTACTGCTTTACCACTCTGCCAAGCTTCGATGAAAGGCATGACAGTATCCCCATTCATAAACATATCAACCGTAGCTTTAGCAGGCGCTACTTCTCTACCATCCATAAAAGACATTTCCTCTGATTTATAATCATAGGTAAGCATAAATCCACC
>CAYVNB010000035.1:0-10612 GCA_964452665.1 uncultured bacterium | reverse complement strand
ATGAAATAATATTCAAGGGGTTCATGGAGTGAAAAAAGTATTTTTGATGTTACTTTTTTTATTTGTAAATATTTCTTTTCAGCCTTTAAGATTTGAGGGTGGTACTGGTTCACCATTAAATGCTATAGCATTATTTTAGAATAATAATTTTTAAACTTCATCAATACCAAGCCTCATATTCATGACTCTTTTAATTCTATAGAATCTATGTTGTAATTTTAGTTATGAAATCATTGCTGATTATTTTACTAATCGGAGCGTCTACTCCCACCCATGCCCAACTTAAGAATCTTAAAATTCTAAAGGAAAAGGTTGGAAAAGAGGTGGAGAAGGTGGTCAAAAAAGAGGTGAAGCCACTTACCATTGACTATAAGGTATCCAAAGTGCGTTATAACCCATTAAAATCATTAAATACGGTAGGACTAGATATTGATTTTATTGGCCATAATCCCAACCGGATCGGCGTGTCTTTAGATCGCATAGAGTTTGATCTTTACATTGATGGTAAACATGCGTCTACATTTTATAATGAAAAGAAAATTAAGATACCTAAAGAAGGTGATTTTGCATTTGAAGAAAAAGCGGATCTAAAGTTGAGTGCTTTGGGGAAAGCTGTTTTCAATGCCATCATTAATAAAAAAGCCAAATATCGAATTGACGGGACTTATTTTTTAGACACACCATTTGGTATTTTTCCAATTAAAGTAACACTGACCGAAAAAGAAATGTAATATAAATTTCGCGTCATTAATTACATCAATATAGAGGTCGTGTCTTTACCATCAAAAGTTTTACTTTTAACAAGAGTCAGTTGGAACTCGGTTTCTCGCTTTCTCTCAAACCCTTAGTATTATTTCTTGCCCTTTTTATTTTATGGTATTAAAGCAGTAATTTTCACCATGAAACGCACTCTTCTCACCGCAATCATAATTGGGCCAGTCATTCTATTGGTTATTTTTATTGTACTGGTTCTAACGGGTGTATTGGGTTTAAAGCCAACATTATAGAATCGCCCGCTGGGATGTTCTATTTTGCGATTCGTATGATTAAGCGGTCGTGGTAGATGGTCATTATATATTCGATATAAAAGCGAAAGCCGGGCTCTCTAATCCTTTGAAAGATTAAATCGCTCGGCTTTCTTTCTAGCTTTCCAGTTCTTCTTGCGAATCACTTTCCTGCTATCGTTTTCACTTTAGCAACGCTAGATTGTGGAAGTCCTAGAGTTTGATATTATCTTATTCTGTTCTCATTCCACGGTTAATATTAAGATATTAATTGATTGATGTCAACTAGTAAATTGACGAAATAGAATTTATTTTTGTTCTTTTTCCCCCGTTATAAATAATTATTTATTTGGAATCAATACTTTCATGGTGGGGTAAGGGATAATGATGTTGTTTGAAGCAAATTGTTTATAGATCTCCGTATTAATCGCATCCACAGTTCGTCCCCGAATTTCCGGTTTATAGATCCAAAATAATAACTGAAGTTTGATTCCCGAATCAGCGAACTCCCGAAAACGAACACGAGGTTCAGGTTGTTTCTGTACATTATCATTCTCTAATGCGATTTGCTTTAGCAGATCCTTTACTGCATCAATATCCGAACCATAAGCTACATTAAGGGTAATGCGGACGCGCTCAATATCTTCCGGTCCGCCACTTTCATTCACAATTTTTGAGGCAGCAATGACGGAGTTGGGAATGGTAATTTCAATATCGTCCCTTGTCATAAACCGTGTAGATCTAAGGCCCATACTTTTTACATAACCTCGTTCCCCTGTATCCAGTTGAATATAGTCTCCTTCTTTAAACGGGGAATCTGCCATGAGGAAAATCCCCGCGAAGAAATTGGCGACTGTATCCTTTGCAGCCAAACCAAGGACGACCCCTAATACACCGGCAGAGGCGAGGATGCCATTGATGTTGATATCCCAACTTAAAAAGATGAAATATGTACCAAAGAGGCCAATGGCAATTTTCCCTAAATTATTAAAGAGGGGTAATGTTTTATGCTGGAGGAGTTTATTGTTGGTTCTCCCGGATGTCCACTCCATAGAAATAATGAATACTTTTGAAATGATAAAAAGCCAAATGAGGATGGTGGCCGTTTTAAAAATACCCACCAGTGCAAAATCGATATATTCTGGAAGGTTGGCCGTCTTAACCGCCATGCCAAATCCAATAAATAGGATGGAATAAAATATGGGGCGATGGAGAAGTGAAATAATTTGATCATCTAGTCCCGTTTTCGTCCGAGCAGTAATTCGTTTTAAAATACTCGTAAAGACCAAATCGGTGATCTTTGCCATGATAATGGATCCAAATATTATTAAGGCGCTTCGGATCAAATGATTGGCAATCAGTGTATTGTAATTATCGTTTAACCATTCCATAATGCCGGGTAATATAGACATAGTTTTTATTTCTTGTCTACGATATGTAAATAGTCATCTCGTTTTAATCTGTATTAAAATAAATTAGACCATTAAGTCGGAGGTTATTTTATGATAAAACGAATCATAATTTGCTGTTTTGCCGTATTATTGCCAATTATGGCCAATGGTATGGATGCAGACAAGTTAAAACAAGAATCGGTTCAATTGGTGGAGGATCAGGCCAAACTCATCCAGGAAATTGTTGATATGATCTTCAGTTTTGGCGAGTTGGGTTTTCAAGAAATTGAGACATCTAAATACCTGACGGACATTTTAGCTGAAAATGGATTCAAAATAACCCATGGGATTTCTGGTATCCCCACCGCATGGATCGCTGAATGGGGAAAAGGAAAGCCTGTGATCGCTTTGGGATCCGATATTGACGGGATCCCAAAATCATCTCAAATGCCTGGTGTGGCTTTTCACAAGCCCATGATTGAAGGGGCTCCAGGGCATGGCGAGGGCCATAATTCAGGTCAGGCCGTGATCGTGGCCGCGGCCATTGCCATAAAAGAGGTTATGGAGAAGAATCGAATCAAAGGTACATTGAAGATCTGGCCAGGCGTGGCAGAAGAACTGGTGGCCACCAAAGCCTATTTCGTTAGAGATGGTTTTTTTAAGGATGTAGATGCTTGTATTTTCACCCACGTAAGCAGCAATCTGTCCGTGACCCACGGTCAAGCCAGCGGAAATGGATTGTTATCTGTTGAATACACATTTGAAGGGAAAACTGCCCATTCTGCAGGTTCACCCTGGAGAGGTAAAAGTGCCCTGGATGCGGTGGAACTCATGAATATTGGGTGGAACTTTAAGCGGGAGCATCTTCGTCCACCCAATCGAATCCATTATGTGGTAACGGATGGTGGCGATCAGCCCAATGTCGTACCAAAACGGGCATCCGTGTGGTATTACCTCCGTGAATTAGATTATGACCATATTATGGAACTTTTTGATTATTCGAATGATATCGCGGAGGGGGCTGCCCTCATGAGCGGAACAAAACTAATTTCCACGCGAATTCTTGGCTCTGCATGGCCACGTCATTTTAATGAACCGATTGCGCAGGCCATGTATGAAAATATTAAAATGGTTGGACTTCCAGAATGGGACAATAACGATCAAACCCTCGCCAAAGCTGTCCAAAAAGAAGCAGGAAATAAGGAATTTAAAGGGTTGGCCATAGAACTTGATACACTTCGAGGTGGGGTAACCAGCCGGAACAACTGGGGCGGCGGCTCAGATGACATTGGTGATATCAGTTGGGCTGTCCCCACAGTTACGCTTCGATTTCCCTCAAATATACCTGGATTGCCCGGTCATAATTGGCTCAATGGAATCGCCATGGCAACTCCCATTGCCCATAAAGGTGCTGTTGCCGGTGCGAAGGTTACGGCCATGACTCTGGTAGATCTATTCACGGATAAAGCGTTAGTAAAAGATGCAAAAAAATACTTTAAGAAACAGACTAAGGAAACGCAATATAAGCCAATGATCCGTCAAGCAGATAAGCCTGCCATTGAATTGAATGCGGGAATTATGAACACATATCGGGCTGAAATGAAGAAGTATTATTATGATCCAAGTCAGTATGAAACATATCTCGATCAATTGGGCATCAAATATCCAACTGTAAAAAAATAAAGTCATACCATGATTCGATCATTATCCAGCATTTTACTCTTGGTATTAACCGCATGTCAGGTCCAGGAAAGAAAGGTAGTGCCAGTTAATTGGTCTCTTGTTGAATCCATCGATATAGAGAAGATCAATGCGGGTCTGGTTTCAGGTGCACCTACCATTGATGTGGGGGTCTATTTCCCCTCCAATTTGGACCCTGGATTTGATAAAGTGACCTTGGAGCAGGTCGTAAAAGGATTTCTCTCTGCGAAAGATATCTACGCGCCAACCGGTGTGCAACTGAATCTTCTTTGGGTGAAAACAGGTGAAATCAATGAACGGTTTTTATCAATCCAATCCAATAAAGTGGCGGGCGTGCCTCGAACTGAATATGTAAATATGTATCGCCATATGGAGCGACATCCATCCCATTTGACTGATGATGCCCGAAGCGCATTTGAAAGTATGATTGAATCTGATTCAAATAATCACAAAACAATTTACCTCATCGTGCTTCAGGATGTCTTTTTCCCATTTCTAGAAGTAGCTGAAGGTCGGAATTGGATGATGAAAACGGTTCGTACCGGGGGATTGTCATTTCCCACTTATTCATACCCAAATACGATACCAAGACGCCATAGAGGTGTGATTACATTAACGAATCTATCCCGTCCAGATCGACTTAGACGGACTATTGCCCATGAGATTGGCCACAAAGCCATCAATGTGAGCCATGAGTATAAGGGAATGGATCCTCAGCATGAAATTTATGCAGAGGGCGGATTAATGATCTATGGCGATGGTATAGAAATTGGGTCAGGGAAAGAGAATCGATGGCATTTAGAACGATTGCTTTTATCTCCTTTTATTTATCAATCAGATGAAAACGGCAATAAACAGTGGAATCCGGATTATCAGGAGGGGGGGCACTATTATGATCCGATTTATGGAGATTTTGTGGTAGAATTTGATGGTGTTCATGTCATTGATAAGGATTGGTAGAATGTAGTCATGGAGGATTATTCAATCATGCAAATCGTTCAAATATTAATTGGTGCATTTTTAGGTGTGGCTATGGTGCAATCCGGTGTGGACAAGATTATGGATTGGAAAGGCAATCGTAGTTGGTTGGAGACCCATTTTTCAAAAAGCTTTTTGGCACCTTTTGTTACACCGATGTTAGGTACAGTTTTGGTGTTAGAAACCGTTGGTGGGCTATTACTCCTATTTGGTGCCGGTAATGGCCTCATTTATGGTAATACGTATTATGTGCTTTGTGGCCTCCTGGTCATTGCAATAAACCTTTTGGCACTTTTTTTTGGTCAGCGAATCACAAAGGATTATGAAGGTGCTGCTGTGTTGGTCAATTATTTCATTCTAACCATGATTGGTTTGCTCACTTTTCACAATTAATTCAAAGGATATAATGAAATCTTTTATCTTAATTATTATTTCTATTTGCATTATAGGTTGTGCGCCGCCTCAGACAAACAACGATACTTCGACAAATCAATTAGGGCCAATCGCTACTAAATTTAAATCAAATGCAAATCAATTAATGCATGCCGCCATGACAGATAAAGCCGGTTTTGAACGGTTGACCGAAATGTGTGATACGTTTGGTCCAAGGTTTAGCGGATCAGAAAATCTGGAAAAATCCATCGATTGGATATTGAAAGAAATGAAATACGACGGATTGGAAAATGTACATGGCGAAGAGGTTATGGTGCCCAAATGGGTTCGAGGTAAGGAATCGGCCCAAATGATATCCCCTTATGTAAAAGAATTGGCTATGTTGGGATTGGGCGGCAGTATTGCTACACCGACGGAAGGAATTAAAGCAGAAGTTCTCGTGGTAAGTGGTTATGATGATTTGGAAGCTAAATCGGTAGAAGCAAAAGGAAAAATTGTTCTCTATAACGTTCCCTTTACGAATTATGGCCAAACTGTTCAATATCGCACGGGCGGTGCTATCGCTGCTGCTAAAGCAGGTGCGGTGGCTAGCCTTATCCGTTCTGTGGGGCCATTTTCTATGAATACTCCTCACACAGGCAATAGCCGTTATGAAGATGGAGTAAAGAAAATCCCCCATGCGGCCATAACGGTAGAGGATGCGGCCATAATTGCTCGCATGGCAGAACGAGGGGATATAGTAACGATCCAATTAAAAATGGAAGGCCGTATGGAGCCGGATGAACTGTCTAGAAATGTGGTGGCAGAAATCAAAGGGAGTGAATTTCCTGAAGAAGTCATCGTAATGGGCGGACACATCGATAGTTGGGATGTAGGGCAGGGGGCCATGGATGATGGGGGCGGTTGTGTTGCAGCATGGCAGGCCGTTAAGCTTATGAAGGATTTAGGATTGCGACCAAAACGGACAGTTCGCGTTGTATTGTGGACCAATGAAGAAAATGGACTGAGAGGGGCCAATGCTTATCGAGATACCCATATGGATGAATTGGATAATCATATCCTGGCCATGGAATCGGATGCTGGTGTATTTAAACCCAAAGGGTTTGGGTTTACCGGTTCAAATGCCGCATTGAAAATACTCCAGGATATTGGCACATTGTTATATCCCATAGAATCGGGTATAATTATCAAAGGTGGCGGTGGTGCAGATATTGGTCCGATTATGAGAGAGGGAGTTCCTGGAATGGGTTTAAGGGTGGATGGTAGTAAATACTTCTGGTATCACCACACCAATGCAGACACTATGGATAAATTGGATCGGGATGAGTTCAATCGATGTGTAGCCACTATGGCCGTGATGGCTTTTGTGGTTGCCGATATGGATGAACGCCTTCCGAGATGACTCTAAAATTGCGTTTGTTGGAGGATGGGTTAATACCTAATTTGCTAACATGCAGGAAACAATCGTGAAGCATCAAATACGCCACATACTATTTCTACTATTTCTGTCCCAACTCTGGGGACAGGATGTGCGCGCCACCATTCAATCTGGACCCATCGATTATCTGGATACGCTTCCCGAAATGCCCTTGTGTGCCATGCCCACACTCACGCCTGAATTTACACGCAACCATTTAGAAAAAATGGAACGGGACTATCCGGATATATATGCACGAATGCAGGTGCCACCTATCCTTAATAAATCAGCAACTGTTGGTTCTGTGCAAAAATTTTGGGTAATAGTGGATGATGGACAAGGTGGTACTAAGTCTGAAGAAATTGTAGCCCTAATGCTGGCAAAAGGTGACCATACAGCCATCTGGGCAGATACAAGTAAACTGTCTTCGGCTAATAATATTTCATCATCTTTGGCAGCCCAGTATATAACACTTTTAGAAGAGAAAACACCGAATGGCTCCCGAGATTCAACTAAAGGAGTTTATGATCTTGAACTCCAGTATTTTGGGTCACCACCCAACTATGATGGGGACAATGTAGTGGATTTCCTGTTTGCTGATATTTTTTCAGGCGCCGGTGGCTATTTCTATACCTTAGATCAAACCAATGGCACAGGCAGTAATCGCCGTGACATTGTTTATCTTAATATGGTTAGCAGTATATCTTACACGGAAGGTGTCCTTTCTCACGAACTTCAGCATTTGATCCATTATAATTACGATCCCAATGAAGCGATCCAATTCAATGAAGGATTAAGTGAAATGGCCACAATCATTTGTGGTGGGAACTATATTCCCCATGCCCACTATTTAAACCAGGCAGATCAAACAGGTTGGTCATGGGAAGGTGGCGCTGCGGCCTATGCCATGGTCTCCTTGTTTACCGTATACTATGTAGAGCAATTGGGTGATGCATCCATAAAAGAATTTGTACAAATGCAAGCAGGAGGATATCCGAAAAATAGCTGGGAGGCTTTTGACCAGATGATGACCAATTATAACACCGGGATGGATCACCGGGATTGGCTCATGAATTGGTTCACAGCCAATATTCTGGATGACAAAACAATTGATCAAAAATATGGATATGATATTTGGTTGCCTATGCGCGCCCGGGTAACGGCGAAACATTTATCTGGTAAGGTCGAATCCACAGGAAATACCCTCAAAGATTACAGTGCGAATTTTATTTCTTATGAATCTTCAACCGATTCTATGGAAATCACCTTCTCTGCCACGAGCAGCGGCTCACCCAAGTTTCGATCAATTGAATTTAATGATTCATCAGTGGTGGTCAATAACCTATCCAATGGGACAAAACATTTACTCTATCATGATAGCTTAAAAGTGAATCAGGTTATGTTTGTGGCCGCCAGTACCGAGAATCGGTCCATCACTTATAATTATTTTTCTGATGGTACGGATGCATCGGGGTGGACCGGATATGAAACAATTGCATACGATGATGGTGAAGCAGATCTTTTTACTACATCTGATGGTACTCAATTTGGATGGCTAGGCTGGGGCAATAATTTTATTGGCAGAGGTTGGGGGGTTTCCTTTGATCCCATGATGGCTGAAAATCAATTGGTAGAGTTAAATCTTATGGTGGGTTTTGCCCAAGAGTTTAGTGGCAGCACAACACCGGTAAATGCAGATAAGGATTTCAATATTCATTTTTTTAAAAGGGATCCATCCACCGGTGCTGTTACGAGTATTATGGATTCAATCCGTTGGTCAACTTCTAGAACCGGTTTGACTGGGAATTTCAGTACGGTTGATCTGACGCCTTATAAAGAACAATTATCCAATTTGGGTCCATTGGTAATCACAATAGTTGAAGATGATACCATCGGGACATACTTTGCCATGGATAAGAATGCTAAAGGGGAAAATTATACATTTGCATATAATTATAATAACAGCGGCACATTAGATTCTATGAATAATTTTACAGTTGGGGACGCATCGCTGGATGGATGGAATTATATCTTTCGGGCATCATTTTATATTGCGGATAACACGATTCCGAATCTAAAAGCAGGCTACATGCAGCACTCCATTTTTACGGATGTAATGAAGATTTATGTGATAGGGAATTCCGTTGTAAGCCCTGATTATATGACCATTACAGCCAATAATGCAGGATATGAATCTGTTTTAAATGCACAAGCAGTGGCTTCAAATGATTCCTTATTGTTAGTGGAACAGTTTAAGCTAAATACGTCCGGCACTTTGGATATCAATGTAAAAGGTACATTGCGATACGGCCGATCCAATATTGACACTACATTCAAGTATAATGTGAATTTCACCTCCTCGAAAATTGGGGGTGATATCGCATCCCGTGATGGAGTATATGTCATTTCCATTCCAGAAAATAGTCTTAGTGAAGATAGTTATGTGATTGTAGGTAAAGATCCTTCCGGTCCGGGCACAAATAGGATAAATACAGATCAAGTACTGGGATCGATTTATACAGCCAGTCCAATAGGAAAAGCACTGAAATCCGGAGCTACCATATCCTTGGTATTAAATGGATTAGATGCTGAAACAGTATCAATTGGTTATTGGGATGGTGAAGTTTGGCGTGAACTCATATCTACTATTTCGACGGATGGTACTTCTATGGTGGGTATTGGGACCCATTTGGGATATTATGCTCTCATTGCCAAAGGAAGCGGTATGCCATTGGCTGTGGACGAAAAATTAATGATTCCCATAGAATATGCATTGGCGCAAAATTATCCAAACCCGTTCAATCCTGAAACGCGGATCCATTATGAATTGCCCAATCCAGGCCATGTCCGTTTAGTCGTTTATGATATTTTGGGTCGGGAATTGATTCAACTTGTAAACACCCAACAAGGTCCGGGTCGATACGATATCCTCTGGAAAGGGGAAGATGCTTCTGGCTTGCCAGTTAGCAGTGGTATTTATTTTTACCAATTAAAGTCCGGTTCATTTTTAGAAACAAAGAAAATGGTAGTTTCCCGATGAAAATACCCTATTTGAAATACGGGCTTTTGACAGGACTCCTTTTCATTTTTGCCTGCGAAGGGGATAAAGATCCATCTTTTGAAATCACAATTTCCCCTGAAGAGCATCAGTATGGTGAAGTGCAAGTGAATGAAAAATCGGTGCAAAAAGTACGTATTAAGAATACAGAAAATTCATCTCAAACTTTTGTGGGTGAAATGGTCATAATGGATTCACCTGCATTTACCATGAACTTTAGCGGCGTCCTCACCTTAGAGAAAAATGAGTCGAAGGAAATATATATTACGTTTAGACCCACTGCTGCCCAGGAATATTCTGGAAAGCTATTGGTAAAGAATGATTATGCACTCAAAGAGATGTATTTGTATGGCGAAGGGATTGCTCCGGTTTCATTCTCATTTGATAAAACCACCCTGGAATTTGGATCGGTTAAGTCCGGTGAGAACAAAGATTTGGATATTAATTTTTCAAACAATGCTTCATCCGGTTTCAATTTGGAGATGACATTGTCCATCCCACCCAGTGATTTTAGTATTGTGGGCGGTCAGACAAATGTAACCATTGCACCGGGCCAGTCTCAAGTGATCACTATTCGCTACGCCCCAACCGTTAGCATCACTTCCAAATCCTTAAAAATTAATCATAACAGCACCGTTAAACTCAATCCATCCACCATTCAATTAACGGG
>CAYVNB010000034.1:0-10829 GCA_964452665.1 uncultured bacterium | reverse complement strand
AACATGATCCATAATGGCTTCTCGGTAATACCCCACCACCATAATTACATCAATGATTCCTGCTGACTGAATGGCCTCCAATTGACGATCGACGATGGGTTTGCCACCCACATCCATGAGACATTTCGGTGTTTCATACGTTACGGGATATAATCGTCGAGATACACCTGCTGCTAGAATTATGGCTTTCATAGGAGGCGAAATTACTCCTGATAGTTCTTGTGATGAAAAATAAATTATCAAGTTAATTTACCCACCTAGTTTTCACGCAATAATCCCAATTACATTATGACACGACTGACCGTTTTTTACCTCCTCAACTGGCTGGCCCTGTTAGTCTATATACTTAATTCGACTATATATCTGAGCCAAGGCAACATGGGTATCTTTCTATTCTTTATGGCATCGAATACACCCTTTTTTCTCATATTGATTACAAAAGGAATCACCAAAGGGATTGCGAAAATTTTCATGTCAGATGAATACACATTCCGCTATTTTGCCGTAATTCTATTAGGAATTATTTATTTCTCAACGGTGATTGATGAAAAAATTCTTTCCATTTATCGGGATCATTTCAATTTACAATTGTTCTCGCTATTATTTGAACCAGGGGTCATGCAGGATATGGGATTTCAGACTTCGGATATCCTCGGACTCGTCTTTCGGTTTGTAGGCATCATGGTTTGGGTAGTGGGGACCCTATTTATTTCTAATTGGGTACATAAAAATAAATTGGGCGCGATTCCAAAAGTGTATGTAGATAATATAAAACCCGGATTTAAAGTCCTTATTTATTTATCCATTCTGGAAAAATTATTCTTTTCCTATTTCCATTATACAGACCGGCAGCCTACAAACCAAAATTGGAATTCCGTCCCATCCTATACGCCACTGCGCATGAGTAAAGTGTGGAAGCCTATCCTTAATGCTCCTACCAAATCGGAGCGCGAAGCGGCAAAAATCAATGGTGAATTTGAAAATGACTTTTTGTCCGTCCACTCCCAATTAGAAGAAAATATAGACCAAGTAACTGCAAAAAAAGATGATGTGAATGTGGTCTTTCTCGTATTTGAATCCCTTCGTTCTGACATGAATGATCCGGAGATTATGCCCAATCTCCACCAATTCAGTAAAGAATGGATTTCCAGTCAACAGCATTTCAGTAATAGCAACTGCACCGGGAACGGAACCTTCGGCGTATTAACGGGACTCACCCCATTCTATTGGTATCCATCCTATAAAAAAGATCTCCAGCCATCAGCCCTTTCTATCTTTGACCGATTGAATTACCAAGTTGATGTATATACCACAACAGAATTGGGCTACTCAGATATGGATAAGCATATTTTCACGGACGCTTTCGATAAAGTATATAAATTCACCGGTTATGGCGGTGGATTAGGACATCCTATGGTAAAACGAAGTAATTTGTATAAATGGGATGAAATGATGGTGGATGAATTCTTGGCCAATTTTACGAGCAAAGAAAAGGACGGACCAAGTCTGAGCTATCTCTGGTTCTACTCCACTCATTTCAATTATTACTTCCCTGAATCATTCGGGAAATTTGAACCTTACATCAAGCGCCATTACCAAATATATGAAAAGGGTCTTCAAAAGGAATCAGACCTGGTCTTTAATCGATATAAAAATGCCGCCCATTACGTTGATCACCTGATTCGTAAAATTGTAGAAAAGATCAAAGCGAGTGGACAATGGGAAAAAACCATCTTGGTGGTAACGGGGGACCATGGTGAAGAATTCAATGAGTTCGGGCGATTTGCTCATTCATATACATTTAAGAACGTACAGGCATCCACCGTTTTTGCCATGCATATCCCCGGTGAAACAGAATCCCAATATAAAATCACCAGCCATGCAGATCTTATGCCGACCATTTTGGATTATATGGATATATCCATTCCCTACGTCCAGTTCCTATCTGGTAAATCATTATTGCAATATGATACAAGCCAAGATTATGCATTGGTTCAGGAATGTGTAAACACAAGTCGACCAAAGAAATTTCTTATCGCAGATAAAGATTGGAAAATGGAATTCAGATTGTCTGGCAATAAAATCGAATCGGGATTGTTAGAAACCATTAAGGATGAGCCCGTGACTTCTGATTCATCTTCCCATTTTATAGATATTAAAAAAGGCCTTCTTAAAATGGCCAAAACCAACTTAGGGCATTATTCAGACCAGAATTAAAGTCCATTTAAGGCAGACCAAACCGTATCTGTATGTATTGTTTCTAAGCAAAGAAGCGGTTCTATTCGATTATGGCATGTATTTTTTAAACACGGACTGCAGTGAACATGTTTATTTATCACGCTTGTCTTTGGTCCAATAGGACTCGTGCTATTGGGGTCTGCCGCGCCAAATAGGGAAACAGTAGGCACACCCAAATTCGCTGAAATATGGCCTAAACCACTATCGGCTGCAATGGCCCCCTTGCACTGAGCAATCAATGCCATACTCTGTCTCAGAGAATATTGGCCAGCAATGGATCGAACTTTCCTGCCTTGAGAAGCATCCTCTATAGTTGACCCAGCAATTTTATCACCCTTCCCACCAAATATTAAAATTGGATCAGTTGTTGGTTCTAAAATTTTTAGTGCGCGGCGCTGAGGAATGGTCCGTGAAGTGGCCACGCTAAATGGGGAAAAAGCAATTGCATCCACCATGTCCCAATGAGACAACTCATCTTTGGCCCATTGGATTTCATCAGGTGATAGATGAATGCCTATCCCTTCTTCAGGTGAATAATTTTGAAAACGCTCGCCCAACAAATTCAAATAATATTCGTACCGGTGAATAGATCCTTTTGGTTTCTTCGACGCATGGGTCAATAAAGGGGAACGACCTTGGCTTTTATATCCAATTCGTCTGGGGGTTTCGGAATGTTTGGCTAAATATGCAGCTCGGTAAGAGTCGGATAATAAATAGAATTGATCTAAATCAAGAGCACTCAAACTGCGGCCCATATTTCGTGTGGCCCATAACCCTGATAAATCCTTTTGTTGAAAAGAGACAATTTCATCAATGGTAGGGTGATGCTGGTAAACCGGTGCAACCCAAGATTTGCAGATGGCCAATATAACCGAATCCGGATATTTTATTCGGAGTAAGTTAAAAAAGGGTAGTGCCATTACACCATCACCAACCCAATTCGGACAAAATACACCTATCCTCAACGGCGACCTTTTTCTAAATTTAATTCAATCGCATCCACTAAACGGAGAGAAGCTTTTCCATCCGTACGGTGTAAATATTCGGTTTGGGCCGCTTGCCGTTCCTGGCTCAAATCAAAAGGATATTCCAACCCATGATAAACTAAAGAGGGCAAATCTTCCGGATTATTTAATTGAAATGCAAAGTCCACACCTTCTATTCTATTCAAATCCATTTTTTTCAAGAAGCGCTTATGAAAGATGCGATGCTTCAGACGAAGCGAATAACAGGTAGCCATGACAATTGGGCGATCCAAATACAGATATTCAAACATAGTGGATGAAATATCTGAAACCAGCAAATCCGCTGACTTGTAATAGGGGATGATATTGTAGTCTGAAGGCGGTGCTAAATAGATGTGTTTAAATTCTTCTGCCAACTTTTGTACGACTTCGCTCTGGTACAAATACTGATCCTGATACCAGCTAAAGTTGTGGAGTTTTACAATGATATTTGCCTCACAACTAAGCTTCCCAAGGATGGGTAAAAACTGATCCAAAGAAGTGGGATAAAAACTGGGTGCATATAAAACTGTTTTCAGATCCGGATTTAACTCGATGGATTTCAGATCGATTTTATCTTCGCATGAAATAAGTGAATCACATTTGGTAAATCCTGTGAGCGTCAGATTTGTATGGCCATGGGCTTTTAATTCGGCTAGCCTCGATTCTGATTCAACTGCTCTCAAATCAATACGCGTATCAATATCATTATAATAAGATTGTTTCAATCCGATGCCATGGTAGACCATAACTGCCAATGTATTATCGTTTACAATTTCATTTAATTGCCCCACATTCCCTACCATGATGACATCAAATGCTTTTTTACGGATGTCTTGAATACGATCTTGTTCCCTATCTTTTCGAATCGTATCAATTTGAAGGTCATCACACCCATCATAAAATGCAGACTGTTCTGATTCGGGCATATGGGCAGGAATGGACGCAACAATTTCATAATTCCCCCTCCGTTTCATTTCCTGAATAATGGGAATAAAATTAGGTAAATAATAGAGATGGTGATTTTCAAAAAGTACTGTTGTCATTTGGATAGAGACTAACGGTGAAAGTTATCCATTTGGGCATAAAAATAGGCTTCCAATTGATCAAGCATACCATCTAAAGTAAAATGGTTAGCCACCTGACGTTTGGCTTCAATTCCCCAATTTTTTATTTCTTCACCATCATGATTCTCCAAACCAAACTGAATGGCCTTACCAATCTCATCCACTGTTAACGCATCCATGATATATCCTGATTTGCGGTGCACAATCAATTCAGGGACCCCATTCACATTCGAAGCAAATACCGGTTTACCCAATGCCATACTTTCCATGGCCACATTGGGCATCCCTTCGTGACGAGAAGGCATAATTACAAAATCGGATGCCTGAATTATACGGGATAATTCATGTTGAAACCCGATGAGTTTTACACGATGTTTCAATCCATTTTTCTCGATCTGGCGTTTGAGTCTATCTTGATCTTTCCCTGTGCCGGCAATTAAAATGAAGAATGGCACTTTTGTTGCATTTAATCGGTTGGCAGCTTCAATCATTAGATCAAATCCTTTTTGGATGGTTAATCGTCCTGCGGCTATAAAAATCAAATGATCTTTAGGAATGTTCCAAATTTTATGGATGTTTAACGGTTGAATTGCACCATTCATTTGGATGCCATTATAAATCACTTTTGTTTTGTCACCATCCATCCAGGGATATTGATTATAGGTATCCCGGATAGATTTAGTATTGGTGATAATGCCATCCACCAGTCCGGCCGTTTTTTTATGTTTCCATATATCCCGGAAAAGTTGGATGCCGTTCCTAGCAATAATGACTGGGACTTTGGCCCAACGCGCAGCAATTCCGGCCACACGGATATCCTTTTTCAGATTTAACACAATCACATCCACTTTTTCACGCTGGATGATTCGTTTCGTATGCCAAATCTTGAATGGACTGTAATCTTCAAAAATATTCAAGGGTATAATGTTTAATCCTTTATCCCTGGCATTTAAGAGAAATATTGAATTGCCTTTCCCCGACACCATGACGCGGTGGCCTCTCTCACTCAATCCTTTGGCAGCGGTGACCATCCATTTTTCTCCCCCACCCCATTTATGGGAAGAAATCGAATTACTAAAAAATATATTTAACTTTTTGGCCATGCGCCTTAATCAAATTGAATATCATAAAGACGTCGGTACAAACCATCATTGTCATATAATTCATTATGGGTCCCCGTTTCAACGATGCGACCCTTATCAATGACCAAAATTTTGTCTGCATTTTGAACAGTGGACAGGCGGTGGGCTATGACCAATACTGTGCGGTCTTTCATTAATGTTTCAATGGCTTTTTGCACTTTCTTCTCTGATTCTGTATCCAGTGCAGATGTGGCTTCATCCAAAATAAGGATTGGTGGATTTTTCAATAAGGCTCTGGCGATGGCCAACCGTTGTTTTTGTCCACCAGAAAGATTTACACCTCTTTCGCCAATTAAGGTATCAAATCCATCCGGCGTTTGTTCAATGAATTCCAATGCATTCGCTGCTTCGGCGGCCCGACGGATGGCATTATCAATTACATTCGGTTGTGCATAAGCAATATTATTTCGAATCGTATCATTGAATAAAATCACCTCTTGTGTCACAATGCCCATATGGCCACGGATGGAGGACAATGTGACATCTCTAATATCATGGCCGTCAATCCGAATAGCACCAGTAGATACATCATAAAAACGGGGGATCAAATCCGCGATTGTGGATTTACCCGCACCACTGGGTCCTACCATTGCCACCACTTCGCCTTTATTGATGGTGAAACTTAACTCGTCCAATACCAGTTCGTCACCATCGGTATATTCAAAATGAACATGATCAAATTCGATGGTTTTTTGGAATTCACCCAAGTCCACTGCATCGCCCCTTTCCACAATTTCCGGTGGTGTATCCAATAATTCAAAAATGCGTTCAGCAGATGCGGCACCAACCTGGATCCGTAGATTCACATTGCTCATCTGTTTGATGGGGCCGAGGATTGAAAATAGAATGACAATAAATCGGATAAAATCTTCAGCACTGACTCCTTGAGTGGATAAAACTTCCATCCCCCCATACCAAAGGAGTACCACACCAATAATGACACCGAAACTTTCAGTTATCGGTGCAGAAATGAGATCCAATCGGGCGCGCTTTAACAGCAATTTAAAATAATGCTGGCTTTCACCAGTGAATTTTTTTACTTCCTCTTTTTCATTTACAAACGCTTTCACAATACGAATGGAAGAAAGTGTCTCCGTAAGAATTTGCATAATTTCAGCAATTTTGGCCTGGGTTCGTCTTGATTTTCTGCGGATGCTCCAGCCGATGGTGATTATGGCAATTCCTGCTAATGGAATAATGACAATGGCGATGAGGGCAAGCTTCCAACTGATAATAAATAGAAGGAAAACAAATGTGAGAATATTAATGGGCTCCACAAAAAGACGTTGGAAGACTACCCCAAGGGCGACTTGAAGCTGTTCCACATCATTCATGACAATGGATGTAATGGATCCGGTTTGCCGTTTATGAAAATAGCCCAAAGACAATGTTTGAATGTGTTGATACAAACGATCACGGATATCTTTTACCAATTTCAATTCTACGACGCGCAATAAAATATTTTTGGTATATAGAAAAATATTCTTGGTAAAAAAGACCGCCAATAAGGTTAAGCATAATACTTTTAACGACTCGGCCGGCGTCTCTCTTAATATCAGGATATTGGTCCAATATTTTAATTGTTCATTGGGGGTCAATGTGGTCTTGTTGGCCCATTCCATTTGAGATTGAACAATTTTGTCAAAATCAGACAATACGTTATTAATCAACGATGCCACCAGCCACATGGATGTACTGTTTAGCAGTACAAAGATGATGGCAGAGAGAGATGAAATCATAATATAGGGCCAAAAACGGAACAGGAGCCGCCCCATTCGCCTATAGACTGAGCCAGACATTGTATTTATTTCTTTATCTTTTGAATGAAAGTATTTGGAGGGAATATAAGTGGAAATTTATGACAGAAAAACGACTGCTTTGTTTTATTCCTCCCTCGAATATACCATTTTTTGATGCTGAATTCTCGCCCCTTCAAACGAGGGTCCAACGAATTTAAATCCAAGTTTTTAATAAAAAACCAATAGCCTTATCCTGACTGTTTAGGTAGATATGTTCACCTTATGGTATTTGGTCTAAGATGAATTTGATAAATTTCTGACACAATCCGTACAATATCCAATAGTTGATTCCTCTGTTTTACCATCCTTAATTTCTATTATGCAAAGTAAGAATAAACAAATCCTTGTGGTAGGCGATCGTGTGTTGATTCGCCCAGATAAAGGTGAAAAGAAATCTAAAGCAGGACTCTATTTGCCACCCAGCGTGGTGGAAAAACAGGAAGTCCTGAGTGGCATTGTTGTGGAAGTGGGGCCGGGTATCCCTTTGGGGAATCCAGAAGAAAATTTGGATGAACCGTGGTCAAGTAATGATGGGGGTTCAGTTAAATATATTCCACCACAGGCTGAAGTGGGTGACATGGCCCTGTTTGTGAATAAAGCATCCATTGAAGTTAAGATTGAAAATGAGGATTACCTCATTATGCCCCAATCTGCCATTCTCATCCTAATTCGGGATGACCTCCACAGTTTAGCCGATTAATTATTCCTGATATGCAAAAGGCCGGTATTTATATCCACATGCCTTTTTGTCGGGTAAAGTGCATGTATTGCGACTTCTATTCTGTGGCCGATCGGGATGATGTCATCCCCGCCTACTTTCAGGCTCTACTTTCTGAAATCGAATTGTGTGAAACGAATACAAGCGATTATGAAATTGATACGATTTTTATTGGCGGTGGTACACCAAGCCTCACGCCGCCCAAGCAATTGGAAAAATTGATTCGGTCTTTAGATGAGAAGTTTGACCTTTCTCATGTGACTGAATTCACCATGGAGGCAAATCCTGGTGAGGCGTCGGCAGATCATCTTAGGGCATACCATAACTTAGGTGTAAATCGCATCTCCATGGGGGTTCAATCTCTTGAGCCGGAACTACTGCAATTTTTAACACGAATTCATGGTCCGGAAGAAGTATTCAATACATTTGAAATTGCCAGAAGTGCCGGGTTTGACAATATTAACTGCGACCTCATTTTTAATATCCCCGGACAAACCATAGACATTTGGAAAAGAGATCTCCTAACCATTATGGATTTTAGGCCGGAGCATATGTCCTGTTATTCTTTGACGGTGGAAAAGGGCACCCAACTTTATCAATATGTAAATCAAGGAAAGGTCGCCATGCCTGATGAAGATCAGAGTGCCGCATTTTATCAATGTACCCAATCAACCCTATCTAAAAATGGATTTGAACAATATGAGATATCCAATTGGTCCAAGCGCAATTTAGAATGCAGACATAATCTTCATTATTGGGAGATCGATCCTTACCTGGCATTCGGTCCATCAGCCCATGGGTTTGACGGCGTAAACCGATTTTCCAATGTCCGTAATCTGGATGAATATATTAAACAATTGGGAGACGGCATATTACCTCGCCAAAATGATTATATATTATCGGATAAAGAAAGAGTTAACGAACTGATCGGTTTTGGTTTGCGGATCAATAACGGAATTGATTTATCAGAGATTCCAATGGAATTTCAGAATGAAGTGAATCGATCCATAGTGCAAATTGAATCAAAGTGGGGTAATTATTTTATCCAAAAAACTGATCGATTGAAATTGACACCTGAAGGGTTTGCTTTTGCAGATGCTATTGCAGTGGACCTAATGTTAGAATAGATTCTTTAAATAGAGCCTTTTCAAATTTTTCAACTCAACACTTCGGCATTTAATTTCATTATAGTATAATGATTTGAGAATTAAATCACAGGCTATCATCTATTAATTTGAGTGAAACGGGACAATGATCCGAGCCCATCACATCATCATGGATATCTGCATCTTCCAGTTGATCTACAAAACCTTCATTCACCCAAAAATAATCGATTCGCCATCCCACATTCCGGGCGCGTGCACCAAAGCGGTATGTCCACCATGAATAGCGATCCCCTTCATCATGAAAATGGCGAAATGTATCCAACCAACCATGGGATTGATAAACATCCAGTTTCTCCCTTTCAATAGGCATAAATCCGGATGTCTTTACATTCTCTTTTGGACGTGCCAAATCAATTTCATGATGAGCCGTGTTCCAATCGCCGGTCACCACCACATTCAAACCATTATCCACTTGTTCATTGATGAGAGGAAGCAATTCATCATAAAAATCGAGTTTGTATTTGAGACGTGTGTCGTCTTTCTGTCCATTGGGAAAATAGATATTATAAAGTAAAAAATTGTCATGCTCTGTGATAAGGACGCGCCCCTCCGCATCAAAACGGTCGATGCCCAATCCTTCTTGGACATAGTGAGGCTCATCTTTGCAAAATGTTGACACACCGCTGTAACCTTTTTTCTCTGCAGAGTGCCAATAGGTATGGTATCCATGATCCTCGATTAGGGATGATCTTAACTGGTCCACATTCGCTTTGGTCTCTTGAAGACATAGGATGTCGGGCTGCGTTTCATCCAGCCAATCTAAGAATCCCTTTTTCTCAATGGCTCTTACGCCGTTTACATTCCAACTATATAGTTTCATGAATCACCCAATTTTTGGAGTTGAAATTGGGGAATAATGAGCAAATACGGAAGTACCGTGTTATTACATAACTATCAATATATTTTTTCGAATTCACTTTGTTTGACGTATCAAAATACATAAATATTCAGAATTAATGGGAAATCTAATCGTAATTTCCTCCCCCATATTTGGACTTATTTTAATGGAACCAGACGCAGTAAAAGCATTAATTGAAACAGGCATTCCCGATGCAAAAGTGGAAGTGGTAGATACCACTGGCACTAAAGATCATTTTAGTGCAGTAATAATTAGTCCCTCTTTTCATGGCTTGTCACTGGTGGATCAGCATCAAGCCGTTTATAAAGCTGTGGGCACCCATATGACACGGGAAATCCATGCCCTGCAATTAAAGACATATTCATCCCAGCAATGGGAAAAACAAAATGAAAAGGAAACTTCATGAATCTATCTGAACAAATTAAAAATGACATCGCCGCCAACCCCATCCTTCTCTATATGAAAGGAACAAAAGATATGCCCATGTGCGGTTTTTCTAACCAAGTGGTACAAATATTGAACCATTATGGGGTGGCTTACAAAGATGTAAATGTTTTGGAAGATCCTGAAATCCGAGAGCGTCTTTCTGAGCAATCAGGGTGGCCCACCATACCCCAACTATTCGTTAAGGGAAAACTCATAGGCGGGGCGGACATCACGATGGAACTCCATCAGCGCGGTGAATTACTGGATATTTTAGACTTATCTGAAAATTGATAAAATTGGTTTGGCGAAAAACCACCAATCCATATAATTTCGCCACCCATCATTCGATAGAATAGCCAATATTGGCCCGTTCGTCTAGTGGTTAGGACTCCAGGTTTTCATCCTGGCAA
>CAYVNB010000033.1:7527-10902 GCA_964452665.1 uncultured bacterium | reverse complement strand
AGCCATTATGTGGCAAAGGAAATTTTCGATAAATTTGGATTTTTAATTTAAAATACTGTAATATCCAACTAATTGCTTTGCATTTAGTGCTTTATTTATAGCCCCCACAAGGCAATTTCCCAAAAAAAATTCAGTCACAAAATTTTAATCATTTACAGAAAGTTATTTCTATATGAATGTTAATGAACTACAAAAGCTAAAAATCAAGGAATTGGCAGATCTTGCTGGCAAGTTGGATATCGAAGGGTATTCGGGAATGAATAAACAGGAATTAATTGTTAAAATCCTTGAAGCACAAACTGAAAAAGACGGCGGCGTAACCGCTCGCGGTGTACTGGAAGTATTAAACGAAGGATATGGATTTCTCCGAAGTCCTGATTTTAATTATCTGCCCGGACCCGATGATATCTATGTGAGCCCATCACAGATTAAACGGTTTGGTTTGCGAACCGGCCATGAAGTAGCGGGGCAAATCCGTCCGCCCAAATCAAAAGAACGATTCTACGCTTTGTTAAAAGTGGATCAAGTGAACGGCCAGGATCCATCAGAACTCAAACGGGCCATATTGTTTGACAATCTGACCCCATTATATCCGGAAGAAAAATTTAATCTGGAAGTGAATCCAAAGGATCTATCTACTCGGGTAATGGATATGATTTCTCCCGTAGGTAAAGGTCAGCGCGGATTAATCGTTGCCCAGCCCAAAACGGGTAAAACTGTTCTCATGCAAAAAGTGGCCAATGCAATCACGAAAAATCATCCTGAAGTTAAAATGATTATTTTGCTCATTGATGAACGACCGGAAGAAGTGACAGACATGAAACGCCATGTGGATGCTGAGGTGATTAGTTCCACTTTTGATGAGCCGCCTGAACGGCACGTTGCTGTCGCTGAAATGGTAATCCAAAAAGCACGACGCATGGTAGAGTTTGGCGATGATGTGGTCATCCTGCTTGATAGTATTACACGCTTGGGACGTGCCCACAATGCGGTCATACCTCATAGTGGTAAAATTTTATCGGGTGGTGTAGATGCCAATGCATTAAAAAAACCGAAACAATTCTTTGGTGCCGCCCGAAATACAGAAGAGAGTGGCAGCCTTACCATTATTGCAACGGCCCTGATCGACACAGGGAGCCGGATGGATGAGGTAATTTTTGAAGAATTTAAAGGGACAGGTAATTTGGAACTGGCATTGGATCGCCGGTTAAGCGATCGCCGTGTTTTCCCCTCTTTTGATCTTATCCGTTCAGGTACACGAAAAGAAGAATTGCTTCTGGATAAGAAGGTATTAGCACGGATGTGGATTTTAAGAAAATTACTTAATGAAATGAACGTAATAGAAGCAATGGAATTCATTCAGGATAGGATGCGTCGAACGAAGACCAATGAAGAATTTATGGAAACTATGAGCCAATAAAATTAAATTCTACTCTCTATTTTACTATAAGTATATTTACTATGGAGGCATATAAATGAGTTCTAAGTACCCAGAGGTACGTACAATAACCGTACGTATCTTTACGGATAAACCAGTTCGTAAAACGCCATATCAGGTCAAAGGTGTACTGATGCGGCAATTTCCAGAAGAAGAAATCATACCCATGTTGGATGGTTCCTATCGGCAAAAATTTCTTTATCCGCGTGTGCAGGTAAAGATTCTCAATGAACAAATTTATATTGTTGGTATCGGTGAAGGTGTAGATCCCATTAAATCAATGGTATCCCAGATAGATTTCCTTGATTTCGGAAATATCACCTTTCAGGTATTGGATTCAGAGATTGATGAACAATCGGATCGATTTCAGCCCATGGCCAAATTAATTCGTTATAGGTTTGTTACGCCATGGGTGGCATTGAATCAAACCACCGGATATCGTTATCGGTTTTTGAATAATGTGGATCGGATGAATTTTCTTAACAGACTTCTTGGCCAAAATATTGTTTTTATGGCGAGAGAAATGGGCATGGAATTAGAAGAAAACATTTTTACAAAAGTAACCCTGTCTTCCCTATTCCCCCAACCGGTTGATGAAAATAACTGGGGTGCATTCAATGGCGAATTCCGCACAAATTTTTTGCTTCCGAATTATTTGGGGGTCGGAAATGGTATTACCCGAGGATATGGCACATTGTTTGGTCTCTTTAATCCTGAAATGTTCTCATTTGATGAAGGAGACCTTCAGGAATTAGAAGCACAAGCGGTTAAGGATGATCCTGAAGAAGCCACTGTTTCAGAATCTGACTTGCAGGAGATTGATGTTGAGAAAGTTCCTCGTCCGAAAAAAATCCCGGGTGAAACACCACCACCTGTGGCAAAAAACAGGCCACGACGAAGAAAAAAAGTACTATCTGAGGAGTTTGATATAGAAGAAGAAGAAGTATTGTATGAAACCAATGTTTCGAAAAAAGATACGGCTCCAACGAAGCCCAAAAAACGAGGCAAGGGGAAAAAACATTCAAAACAATCTTCTGATGGTGAAGTGAACTTCAATTCAGAAAAGTACCATAAAAAACAGCACAGTATTTAACTGATCTAACAATGACATCTTTTGCCAATCGCGTCCATCGCGTGAAACCATCCTTTACGCTCGAAATGACATCTCGCGCTGCTGAATTACGAGATCAGGGCGTTGACGTGATTAATTTCAGCGCAGGCCAACCGGATTTTAATACACCGGAAAATATTCGAAATGCGGCCAAGACTGCCATGGATAAAGGACAAACAAAATACACGGCAGGTGCAGGCACCATCGAATTGAGAGAAGCAGTTTGTGAAAAAGTTAAGAGAGAAAACTCCCTTCATATTTCACCAAATCAAGTTCTGATTTCTAATGGTGAAAAACAGAGCCTTTATCTCATTTGTCAGGCCCTTTTTCAGAGCGGAGATGAAGTTTTTATTTTCAAACCTTATTGGGTATCATTCCCTGAGTTTGTGACACTTTCAGATGCTACACCGGTACTGATTGATACACATGCTAAACGAAACTTTGAACCCACTATCCAAGATATTGAGTCCAAAATTTCTGATCGGGTAAAAGGGGTGATTATTAATTCCCCTTCAAACCCCACAGGAAGTGTTTGGTCTAATGAAACTATTATCAATTTGCTTGGTTTAGCAAAAGAAAATGAATGGGTTGTCATTTCTGATGAATGTTATGAACGGTTGGTTTTTGAAGGTGAATTCACCAGTGTCGAAAAGCTGAATGAAGACCATCAAATTGGTGCCAATGTGATTACGTGTATGAGTATGTCAAAAACATATTCTATGACCGGATGGCGAATTGGATATGCGTTTGGTGAAAAATCCATTATCAAAGCCATGAGTAAAATTCAAGGCCAGGCTACATC
Organism: uncultured bacterium; assembly: GCA_964452665.1. Lineage (GTDB taxonomy): Bacteria > Fidelibacterota > Marinisomatia > Marinisomatales > TCS55 > TCS55. Next base: position 7,551 of record CAYVNB010000033.1, on the reverse strand, counting down.
ATGTGCAAATTCAATCGGCCAGGC
>CAYVNB010000033.1:5997-7427 GCA_964452665.1 uncultured bacterium | reverse complement strand
AAATAATAAGCGAAGGAATTAATCGCGTGAAAAAAGTTTTAGAACAATTAAATTGAGTATTATAAGGAAGTAAGCAATGAAAGCAAATGCACATCCCGATTATAAACTGGGCAATGTCGTATGTTCCTGCGGCCATACATTTCAAGTGTATAGCACCATGAGTGACCAGCGGATCGAAATCTGCTCCGAGTGCCATCCATTTTACACAGGAAAACAAAAACTGGTGGATACGGCTGGACGGATCGAACAGTTTAAGAAAAAATATAGCAAAGCAAACCAGTAATAAGAGAAAAATAGGAATGGCTTCGAGGAAGATACATCCAACCCGGAGCCATTTTTTTTATGATTAAAACTATATTGTTATCCATAATGAAGCCCACCATCCTCGTTGGCGGTCAGGCTGTGATTGAAGGGGTGATGATGCGTGTGCCCGGGGCCTATGCCACGGCTGTCCGTGATCCGGAAGGGAAAATTCATGTAGATCGTCATAATTTCAAATCGATTACAGAACGCTCTAATCTCTGGAATAAACCCATATTTAGGGGAATGGCCGGTCTCTTTGAAGCCATGAAAATGGGGATGGCCACTTTGCAGTGGTCTGCGGATATTACCATGCCGGAAGAGAAGGACAAAAAACCCAATCCGATCATGGAATTTCTATCCACCCTTTTCGCGATTGGATTGGCCATCACTTTATTTATGATTGCCCCCATGTGGATTACCACAACATTATTGGATGTAGAACGAGAAGCAGTTGCTTTCAATATGGTATCCGGTGGATTCCGAATCACCTTTTTCGTTATATATTTATTACTCATATCTATGATGAAAGATGTGAAACGCCTCTTTCAGTACCATGGCGCAGAACATCGTGTAGTATATAACTTTGAATCAGGGAAAGATGTGGATATATCCAATGCACAATCATTTCCCACCCAGCATCCCCGATGCGGTACAAGCTTTATGTTTATCGTACTCCTTTCAGCCATCATAGTTTTTTCAATCATTGATACCATTGTTATGTTCATCACTAATCATATGAGTTTATCGTTGAGGCTAATGGTGCATCTGCCCATGATTCCTATAGTGGCGGGTGTTTCTTATGAAGTCATAAAGATTATATCCCGAAAAGGGGACAATATTATTTTTCGCATGTTACGTGCGCCTGGGCTTTGGCTCCAAAATATCACCACGAAAAAACCGGAAGATGATATGGTTGACGTGGCCATTACAGCATTAAAGGAAGCCTTTGGTGATCAATATGATGAAATGACCGGAAAAGAATATGTAGCAGAAGCCATTGGATGATCAATAAGCTCAAGGAAATCATTGTTCATTTTAAATCGCTGGAAACTCAAATGCTGGATCCAGAATTAATGAATGATCAGAATCGATATACCGAAATGGCCAAAGAACACCGCCGTTTAGGC
>CAYVNB010000033.1:4597-5897 GCA_964452665.1 uncultured bacterium | reverse complement strand
CTTTTTCGAATGTACTCCCGATTCGCCGAACGAAATGGGTTGAAATATGAAGTGATGGGATCCAACGCCATTGGGATAGGCGGTTTCAAAGAAATCATCTTTTCAGTAAAAGGTGATAGCGTCTATGGATTATTGAAATTTGAAAGTGGTGTTCATCGGGTACAGCGTGTCCCCAAGACGGAAACAAGCGGCCGTGTACACACCTCTGCAGCCACAGTGGCTGTTCTCCCTGAGGCAGAAGCAGCAGATGTGGAAGTGTTGGATGCGGATTTGAAAATCGACACCTACCGGGCTAGTGGTGCTGGTGGTCAGCATGTGAATAAAACTGAGTCAGCCATTCGGATTACCCATATACCAACCGGATTAGTGGTCACCTGCCAGGATGAGACCTCCCAGCATAAAAATAAAGCGGCGGCTTTAAAAGTGTTACGCTCTCGTTTATTGGCTGCAGAGCAAGAAAAGTTGGCAAAAGAACGCGCTGCTGCAAGAAGGGATATGGTCTCCACTGGAGATAGGTCTGCAAAGATCCGCACCTATAATTTTCCTCAAGGCCGCATTACAGATCACCGCATTAATTTTACCGCATATAATCTTGAAGGCGTCATGGATGGCGATATAGCGGATATTATCGAAAATTTGAAATTGGCTGATCAGCAAGCACAGTTGGCATCCGTGGGGGAATAAAATGGCAAGACCCGCCGAACTCAAAAATAAAATATGGCGGGTGATCGATATCCTCAAGTGGGGTGAGAATTATTTCCAGTCCAAAGGATTTGAATCCCCAAAGCAAGAAATCGAATGGTTGCTTTGTGATCTATTAAATTATAAACGAATTGACCTGTATTTTCAATTTGAACAACCGATCTCTCGATCAGAATTAGATAGACTTAAAGGATGGATCAAACGCCGGACCAACCGTGAACCTCTACAATACATAACCGGGACGACTGAATTTTATGGACATAAAATAAAAGTAAATCCTAATGTATTAATACCCCGCCCAGAGACAGAACGTCTTGTAGATGTGGCCCTCAATTGTATCGGGAATTTGACCACTCCAAACATTTTAGAAATAGGCACAGGGTCTGGGTGTATCTCCATCGCCATTGCTTCTGAAAAAACCGATGCAAAAATAACCGCCATCGATATTTCAGTGGAGGCACTAAATGTGGCCAAGGTGAATGCGGTATACAATCAAATGTCTCATATTCAATTTATAGAGATGGATTTTTTGACGTCATCACCAAATGGTACATATGATCTCTTGGTTTCCAATCCACCTTATATACCAGAAGAAGAA
>CAYVNB010000033.1:0-4497 GCA_964452665.1 uncultured bacterium | reverse complement strand
AAATGGTACATATGATCTCTTGGTTTCCAATCCACCTTATATACCAGAAGAAGAAATGGATGAAACTATGGTTGAGGTTCGAAATTATGAACCGAAATTAGCCCTCACCGATCAATATGATGGATTATCCTTTTATCATCGGATTGCTTCTAAAGCCAAAAGTCTCATCAAACCTCAAGGATGGATCGTATTGGAAGTGGGGTTGGGATCACATCCGGATAAAGTGAAAAATATTTTTCACCATGCCGGCTTCGAACAATTGGAAATGATTCAAGATTTTAACAGTGATGAACGGGTACTCAAAATTCAAATTTAATCAATTGGCTAGACGCAATTTATTGCGTCTCTACAGGACAGAATGTATTTTTCACCAGTTCATATGATTAATCTATTTCAGTTTAAATGACTACAGAATTCGTACATTTACATAATCATTCCGATTACAGCCTATTAGACGGGGCCCAAACCGTTCAAACACTGGTCAATACTATTGATGATTTGGGCATGGATTCAGTTGCCCTCACAGAACACGGCAATATGTTTAGTGTCATTCCCTATTATAAATCAGCAAAGAAAGCTGGCGTTAAACCCATCATTGGATGCGAAACCTATGTAGCCATGGGCAGTAGATTTGATAAAAAACCACGCTCCGATGGGGGATGGGGAAACAACCACCTTGTACTTCTGGCCCAAAACTATAAGGGCTATCAAAACCTAATGAAGCTGGTAACCCAGGGATATCTGGAAGGGTTCTATTACCGCCCCCGGGTCGACATGGAACTGTTGAAACAACACAGCGAAGGCATCATTTGTTTGTCAGGATGTTTGAAGGGGGAGATCCCGGAAAAGATGCTGAGAGATGATTGGGCAGGGGCCCAAGAAGCCGCCCTGAGATTCGCTGAAATATTTAATGGTCGATTTTATTTAGAAGTCCAGAATCACGGCATTCCCGATGAGATTCAAAATATCCAAAATATGAAAAAGCTGGCAGCCGAATTGAATCTCCCATTGGTCTGTACCAATGATGCCCACTATGCGAAACACGAACATTGGGAAGCCCACGATGTGCATATTTGTCTTGGAACGGGCAAAGAACGAGATGATCCCAATCGGCTTCGTTATGCCACACCAGAATTTTACTTTAAGACTCAGGACCAGATGTATGAAATGTTCAAAAATGTCCCCAATGCCATTGAGAACACACGCAAAATTGCAGACAGTATTGATATTGAACTCCCTATGGGTGATTATCATTTGCCCAAATTCCCCATTCCGCAAGATGCCCCCAGTATCAACCCCGATGACTATTTAAAGATTCTCTGCAAACAAGGGGTCCAGGATCTATATGGGGACTATACCCCCGAATTGGATTCCCGGTTAGATCATGAATTAAAAGTGATTCAAAAAATGGGATTTGCCGGTTACTTTTTGATCACGGCGGATTTTGTGAAATATGCCAAAGATAATGCCATCCCCGTAGGCCCCGGCCGCGGTTCTGCTGCCGGCAGTTTGGTTTCTTATTCTTTGGGGATCACCACCATTGATCCTATGCGCCACCAGCTTCTTTTTGAACGATTCCTTAATCCTGACCGTATTTCCATGCCGGATATTGATATCGATTTTTGTATCGAACGCCGTGGAGAGGTAATCGATTATATTAAGGACCAGTATGGTGAAAATTCTGTCACCCAAATCATCACATTTGGAAAGATGAAAGCTCGGCAGGTGGTCCGCGATGTGGGCCGTGTTTTGGGATATTCATTCGGGGAAATCGACCGTTTAGCAAAAATGATCCCCACCACACTGAATATTACGTTGGATGAAGCCTTGGCCCAAAGCCCGGAGCTTAAAGAGGCGGCAGAAGGTCAATTCAAAGAGGTAATTGATTATTCCAAAGTGCTAGAAGGGATGAATCGTCATGCATCCATCCATGCGGCGGGCGTGGTGATAGCCCCAGGTGACCTGACAGACTATGTTCCCCTGTACCGTTCACCACAGGGAGATATTACCTCTCAGTACGATATGAAAGGATTGGAGGAATTGGGGCTCTTAAAATTGGACTTCCTGGGTCTTCGAAATCTCACCGTAATTGATAATGCCATGAAGCTGCTGAAGGAACGGGGTGAAAAGGTCAACATTGAAAAAATTGCTTTGGATGATCCTGATGTTTACAAATTATTTGCCAAAGGATTGACCACGGGTGTTTTTCAGTTTGAGTCCTCTGGCATGCGGGAATTTTTGAAAAAATTAAAGCCCACGGTTATTGAAGACCTTATCGCCATGAATGCCCTTTACCGTCCGGGCCCCATGGATAATATTGATGATTTTATCGCCCGGAAGCATGGGAAAAAGAAAATCAAATATCCCCATCCTGTAATGGAACCCATCTTGGAAGAAACATACGGGATCATTGTCTACCAGGAACAGGTGATGCAGATTGCTCACGAAGTGGCAGGCTTCACACTGGCAGAAGCGGATATTATGCGCCGAGCTATGGGTAAGAAGATCAAAGAACTCATGGATGAGCTAAAAGTGAAATTCATTGAAGGGGCTGAAAAGAAACATAATATCCCAAAAAACCAGGGTAAAGAAATCTATGAATTGATTGAAAAATTCGCTCAATACGGATTTAACAAAAGCCACTCTACAGCCTATGCATATGTGGCCTACCAGACCGCTTGGCTTAAGGCTCATTATCCGGCTGAATTCATGAGTGCCAACTTGACCAGTGAAATGTCAAATATAGACCGTGTTGTCATTTTAATCAATGAATGTAGGAAGCTGAAGATTGAAGTGGATCCACCGGATGTGAATGTGTCCGATATCAATTTCCGCCCTGTAGATAAAAAGACCATTTCATTCGGTCTCAATGCCATTAAAAATGTAGGGTCAAAAGCATTAGAACAAATCGTAGCAGCTCGTGAAAAGCATGGGAAATTTGATTCCCTGTTTGATTTTACAGCCAATATGAGTTTGAGATCGGTTAACCGGAAAGTATTAGAGAGCCTGAACATGGCCGGTGCTTTAGATGGCCTTGATGGTAATCGTGCCCAGAAAAATAGTGCCATCGAGACTGCATTAAAATATGGCCAAACCATTCAAGAAAATGAAGCCAGAAACCAGGTGGACCTGTTTAGCGGTGGCAGTGACAACGGTCAGGATATGTCTATGGTACCTCAATTGCCTAAAGTAGAAGAATGGTCTGAAAGTCAATTGCTGGAAAAAGAAAAAGAAGTCTTGGGCATGTACCTCTCTGGGCATCCATTATTGAAGTATGCTGAAGATTTAGAAGAATTCTCTAATTTCGATTTTACAGAGAAAGTAAGGGGCGGCAGTGGGGAAAAGATCCGAGTGGGGGGCGCTATCTCCGAACTGAAAATGCACTTTGACCGAAAAAACAACCAAATGGCCTTTTTCAAATTAGACTGCCTCGGGGGACAAGCTGAAATCCTTGCTTTTAGTGATACCTTTGCCAAGTATAAAGAATTGATTAAAAATGACATCGTAGTCTTCATCACTGGCAAGCCTACGGACAATACAGATTTTTCTGATCTAAAACTCATTGCTGATGAAATCGCAACAGTAGAAAAGGCTCGGGAGATTTATTCCAGAAATATCAATATCCGTCTAGAACCTAACCAGATGTCCCCCACTGATGTGGATGTACTCCTCACAATTGCAAAAGATCATGAAGGGGGTTGTGGACTCATGTTTCATATGATCTCTGACCGGGGAAAACAGCAGAGAATCTATGCCCACAATGTGAAGGTGTCCGCCCATTCTTCTTTCCTGAAAAAACTACGGGACACCTATGGCAAACAAAACGTATGGGTATCTGATTGATTGCAGTGATCCAACGGGTCAAGTCCGGCTCGGTGACGGTGAATGAAAAAGTAATCGGTCAAATTGACCATGGTTTTGTCATCTTACTAGGAGTCACAGATACGGATGAAGAAACGGACGCGAACTATTTAGCCGATAAAATTGTCCACCTACGTGCATTCAATGATGAAAATAAAAAGATGAATTTTTCTATTCAAGATGTAAGCGGCTCCACATTGGTCATCAGTCAATTCACCCTTTGTGGAGATACGCGGAAAGGCCGCCGCCCCAGTTTCATCCACGCGGCCCACCCGGAAAAGGGCATTGTCCTCTATGTATATTTTATGGAGAAGTTGAAAGAAAAAGGTGTCCCGGTTGAATCAGGAGAATTCGGGGCCATGATGGATGTGGCCCTTGTCAATGACGGGCCTGTCACCTTTGTTTTAGATAGTAATCAAAGATAATCTTTAAAGTTCGAAGAACTTCGAACTTCTCGACTCAGACCCCATTTCATTGTAATTTCCCCCTTCAATTAATCCGAGATTATGAACAGAAAAATAAGAATACTCATGGCCAAACCCGGTCTGGACGGCCACGACCGCGGCATTAAGGTGTTAGCTGCAGCCTATCGTGATGCCGGGATGGAAGTCATTTATCTTGGTCTCCGCCAGACAC
>CAYVNB010000032.1:8907-10941 GCA_964452665.1 uncultured bacterium | reverse complement strand
GGAAGGTGGGCCAAAATATCAGCCATCTCTTCCATTTTACCGCGATTATGTGTGGCAAGAACGATTTGCAATTATTTACCTCGAAAAAATGTCGGTGAAACTACCGGTTCTTCAGAAGAGACCCAATGGGATTTTGGGCCTCATTTATATTTTATTTACATTCCCCTTTGGTCCAGCTGTCTAAACCTGCATTTTCAGCCACACATGGGTTTGAATAGATCTTTTCATCGCATCCGCAAACGGGATCCCAAATGCGTGTGCAGGGGTCATTTTTAATTTTACTTTCGTCAATACAATTATCCCTGGTTTCTTCACAACTAAACAGCGTCATCAATACCGACACTATTAGGAATTGCTTCATTGATCTTTTATCGGTGTAATATCATGCCAATGGCCATGTTCTGTCGACCATTCTTTCCCTTCAGGTATGGGACCATTGGGCTGGGGGATATTCATGGGCTGCTGCTGAGTAGGAGCGACCGGGGCCGGTGCAGATGAAGAGGTGGCATCATGCCAATGGCCATGCTCAGGCGACCAAATCTTGCCTTCAGGAGCAGGTCCTTCTGGCTGTGGTGCATTCAAATTTCGATCCACACCGATCGGTTTGGGTGGCACAGGAAACTGATTCGTATTGATATCATGGTAATGCCCATGTTCTTCAGACCAAACTTTCCCCGGAGGCGCTGATTGGGCATTGCCACTACTGGCAGAAGAAAATACATCCTTCAAAAACCAGATTGCCACCAGGGCAATGCCACCATAAATGGCCATTTTCTTCCATGGGGTTTCATCCGTTTTTAACCCGTGGCATGCTTTATATTTTTTCCCGCTGCCGCAATGACAGGGTTCATTTCGATTTATTTTCATGATTGTTCCTTTTGATGGTCCCGATGCAGATTCGCCAGTTCCACATATTTTTTTGCCCATTTTACATTTTGATCATAGGTTGATTCAGGCAATGTTTTAATTTTTTTCCCGGGGATGCCTACCACCAATCCATAATCTGGGACAGTCATCCCTTCTTTCACCAATGCACCGGCACCGACGATAGCACCTTTGCCGATGATGGCACCATTCATAATAATGGCACCCATCCCAATTAGGGCCCCGTCTTTTATAGTGCATCCATGAATGATGGCATTATGCCCAACGGTCACATCATCCCCCACAACCACACCTTGATCATTTTCCAGATGAATCACACTGTTGTCCTGGATATTGGTTCTTTCACCGATGACGATTTGATTAATATCGCCACGACAGACTGTATTATACCAGATAGAACTGTCTGCTTTCAGGATAACATCTCCAATTATTCGTGCCCCATTGGCCACAAAAGCAGATTCATGAATCTGGGGTCTTTTGATGGCGACATTTGGGTTTAAATCTGATTTTTCCATGGCTATATACTAATCTGTCTGTATCGATATCGCAAAAAGAAAGTCTGGCATAATCCGGCAATCACAAATACGTTTATTGTCCAGTAAATACCCGGTATGGTGGCCCATATTGACCCTGCCCATAGCCCCAATAGAGCTATACAGACATAGATCGTTACCGCTTCGCTGATACTCTTCGTCAAATGATGGTGGACCAACAATCCCCCATACCAAGACTGATAAACCTGGTAGCCCGGCATGAGAACGGCAAACATAATGGTAGTGGATGCCAATTGGGTTAATTCAGGGGAAACACCCGTCACATATTTAAACCAAAATCCACCAAGCGGTGTGAATGCGATCAAGGCCAAAAGTCCCATGGTGGATAGTGCCAGAATTTTGGCAAATCGATTGAGCTGAATCTTCACTTCTGGTTCTTCTGCCAAACTTACCACTACTTCATTAAATGCAAAACCCATCCCGCGGGTGAGGAAAACCAATCCATATACCACGGGCCATGCGGCCAACGAAGATAACGCTTCTGGCATTCGACTCATCCCCGCGGCACCCGCTGGATGAATCAACAATGTCATGAGCGGTGTCATGGCCAGCGGTAAATAAAACCGTGTAAAGGACTGCCTTGTAATAGGCGCTA
>CAYVNB010000032.1:7404-8807 GCA_964452665.1 uncultured bacterium | reverse complement strand
CGGTACTTTGAGTAATCCTTCCGCCAAAAAATAATATAATGGGGTGAAGGCGACTAAAATATGAAGTGTCGAAAGGACTAGTGACATGATTACCATATATCGAAAAAGGGTTTGATACGCGAGACGATCTTTTGCCAAGGCCGTGCTCGCAGTAAGCAGCATAATGATGGGGCCTTCGATGGCCAATGATATAGGATAAATCAATGATCCCCATGCAGCCAGGGTAATTTCCGGAGCAGCCATTCGGGCTACAAATGCGGTGAGCATTGGTGTTTCTACCCCCATGAGAAACCAACTGCCGGCCAATGGCAACCAAAGATTAAATATGCGTTTTAATGTAACCGAATTTTTTTGATTCATCGAACGACGGGGTCAATAAAGGCGGTGAACTTAACAACGTAAACATCCAACCCCTATTCCATTATCATTTTGAATTAGATTCGCTTTGAATTAATTCAGTAATTAAGAGGTTTTATAATGATCAATCGAAGAAAATTTATTCAAACCCTTTCTCTATTTGGCATATCAGGGACGGTAGCAAAGTCTAGACTCATGGGAAATCCTGTGCAATCTCAATCAAACAACCATCCCATCATCTTGTGCAGTCGGGGTGAAAAATGGGGTAAAAAGGTGTTGAAACCTGGTTGGGAAATTTTGAGAAAAAACGGAGCCCTTCTTGACGCAATTGAACAATCTGCCAATGTTACCGAATTAGATCCTGAGGATACTTCTGTCGGGTACGGTGGTTTACCTAATGCTGACGGGGTAGTTCAGCTAGATGCATCAATAATGAATGGTCCCGACCATAACTGCGGTTCGGTAGCATGTTTGGAGGGCATTAAAACACCCTGTTCTGTGGCACGCCTGGTTATGGAACGCACTGATCATATTCATCTGGTGGGTAAAGGGGCTCAAAATTTCGCCCGCATGCACGGCTTCAAAGTGGAAGAACTCTTAACAGAACGATCTAGGAAAATATGGTTGCGGTGGAAAGAAAACCTTTCGGACAAGGATGACTATTTTCCACCCAAAGATGGCGATTCCAACATGGAGCGAAGCACGGGAACGATCAATGTACTTGGAATCAATAACAATGGGGATATTGCAGGAATTACCACAACCAGTGGATTGGCATGGAAAATCCCAGGTCGTGTAGGTGACTCACCAATAATTGGCGCCGGCCTTTATTTGGATAATGAAGTTGGTGCTGTAGGCGCTACCGGAAGAGGTGAAGAAATGATTCGGTCATGCGGTTCATTCCTCGGTGTTGAGTATATGCGCAATGGCATGACAGCCCAGGAAGCCTGTGAAGCAGTTTGCAAACGCATTATTGATATTAATGGGGGCCCATCTAAAGTGGATTTCAGTGATAAGATAGTAGCATTAAGCAAAAATGGGGATGT
>CAYVNB010000032.1:0-7304 GCA_964452665.1 uncultured bacterium | reverse complement strand
TTCTCCGATGCTAAGATTGATACGATGATGGGTTATTTGGCTCGTAATCGAGCATCATATGACACCACACAGTCATTTAATATTCAATATAATGAATGGCCGGCGGTTGTTTTTGATCCACTGCCGGATGGATTTGAATTACCTGAAGATGATGAATCATTTCTAATAACTGACACGACAGGAATATCAACTTTACTGGATCGGGAACGGATTCCTTTTCTATCAGTTTTGGAACTTGGCCAACTCCTTGAAACAAGACAAATCTCGTCTCTTGAATTGACTGAATTATACATTGATCGTCTTTCCCATTATGATCATCAATTGAAAGCGGTTATTACACTCACACGGGGTGAGGCTCTGCATAAAGCAAAACAGATGGATAAGGAAATAAAGGCAGGTAAGTATAGAGGACCTCTCCATGGTATACCTTACGGATTAAAAGATATTATCGCTGTAAAAGGACATAAGACTACTTGGGGATCTGAGCCTTACAAAAACCAAGTTATCAATGATACCGCCGAACTTGTGGAAAAGCTTGATGATGCCGGTGCTATTTTAGTAGCTAAACTAACTTCTGGCGCATTAGCTAGAGGAGACGTGTGGTATGGCGGTAAAACTCGAAATCCATGGGACCTTGAACAGGGAAGTTCAGGCTCCTCCGCTGGTTCTGCATCTGCCACAGCAGCAGGTCTTATACCTTTTGCTATTGGCTCTGAGACGTGGGGATCTATTTTATCTCCATCCTCCCGATGCGGTGTTACAGGACTGCGTCCAACATACGGCCGGGTGAGTCGGCATGGTGTCATGGCCTTATCCTGGTCCATGGATAAAGTTGGCCCCATATGTCGAAATGCCCAAGACTGTGCCATAATCATGTCCGTTATCAATGGTTCAGATGGGAGAGATCGATCGGTCTACAATATGCCCTTTGGAGTGGATTTAACTGCAGATATCTCAACGATTAGAGTAGGTGTCATCCAATCTATTGTAGAAAAAGATACCAGTGATTCTGGTTCAAATGGAAGAGCAGCACTGGTTACATTGAATGAAATGGGCGTAAAAATTGATTCAATTACACTTCCAAAAGCATATCCATTTCGCCTTTTTGATACGATTCTTAGAGCAGAGTCCGGGGCATTTTTCGATGACCTTGTTCGGAGTGGGCAGGTAGATCTTATGGTGCAACAAACAAAAAATTCAAGAGCCAATTCACTTCGTCAAAGTCGATTTATCCCTGCCGTAGAATATTTACAGGCTAATCGCTTAAGGAAACGGCTCATAAATGATATGTTTGAGCTATTTCAAACTGTAGATGTGATTATTGCACCAGGAAAAGGAAGTCAGCAAAGTCTCATCACCAATTTAACAGGTCATCCTGCTATTTCCATCCCATCAGGTTTTGATGAAAAAGGTCGTCCTACTAGTATTACGTTGATTGGTGATCTATTTGAAGAAGCATCAATTATAAGACTTGCCCATGCTTTTCAGCAACGGACGGATCACGAAACACAGATACCCCCCCTGTTTCGACATTAATTAATAAAATCATTCTTGAGAAGGGATAATGCGAAAAATATTAAGTATTAATTTTATTCTGGCCCTGTCCGTCAGTACAGCTTCAGATGACCCCATACAATATCTTTTGGATGAACTAAAAAAGCCCGTCGAGATTCTTGTGGATCATTGGGGCGTTCCCCATATCTATGCACAAACAGAAAAGGACCTCTTTTTTGCCCAAGGATTCTATGCCGCACGGGATCGATTATTTCAATTCGAGATCTGGCGGCGGCAAGCCACAGGTACTATATCTGAAATAACGGGTAAACGAGATCTGAAACGAGATATCGGCACACGCCTTTTCATGTTTCGGAAAGATATGAAAAAGGAGATGAATTATTACCATCCACGGGGTGATGAGATTATTACTGCATTTACAGATGGCGTAAATGCTTACATAAGCTATACCCAGGCAAACCCGGATAAACTTCCCATTGAATTTAAAATGCTTGGGATAACTCCCCAGTTATGGACACCTGAGGTGGTCATTTCCCGCCACCAAGGATTGCTGGGTAATATTGGCAGTGAGCTTCGTTACGGCCGTCAGGTGAATCTGATCGGTGAAGAAAAAACAAAAGCCTTGAATTGGTTCCATCCCTGGGGCGAACCGGATATCAAACTGGATTCAAAAATCGATGGTGATCACCTCCATGAAGACATCCTTGAATTGTATAATGCATTTCGAACACCGGTGCGATGGATCCGTGATGATATCTTGCCTCAATACCGATCACCAGTGAATACATCTAGCGAGGAATTTGACACTGAAGTCCTATTAAGTAACTTAGATGATCTGGAAATTATAGGCAGCAACAATTGGGTCATCCATGGTACACGAACAGCAAGCGAATATCCTATGATGGCCAATGATCCTCACAGGGTTCAAGCGGTACCATCTTTGCGGTATATGGCCCATTTGGTCGGCCCTGGTTGGGATGTTATTGGAGGCGGAGAACCAGAGATTCCTGGAATTTCAATAGGCCATAATGGTTATGGAGCATGGGGCCTAACAGTTTTCAGAACAGATGGTGAAGATCTCTACGTTTATGAAACCAATCCCAGTAATCCAAATCAATATCTTTATAAAAATCGTTGGGTAGATATGAAAGTCATTTCAGATACGATACTTGTAAAGGGAAAAGGAAAGAAAATTGTTAATTTAAAATACACACGTCATGGACCTGTGGTTTTTGAAGATATAAATATTAATATTGCGTATGCAGTAAGATCTGCATGGATGGAAATTGGTGGATCACCCTATTTAGCTAGTTTGAGAATGGACCAAGCAAAATCATGGAAAGAATTTCGAGAAGCTTGTAATTACAGTCATATTCCTGGTGAAAATATGATCTGGGCTGACCGTGATGGTAATATCGGATGGCAAGCTGTTGGTATTGCACCAATCCGAAAAAATTGGAGCGGTTTAGTGCCTGTACCTGGTGATGGACGTTATGAATGGTCGGGCTATCTCAAGATAAAGAAAAAACCGCATATTTTAAATCCAACCAATGGTTTTTTTGGTACAGCCAATAGCAACCTAACGCCACAAACTTATTCACATCGTAATGCCATTGGCTGGGAATGGAGTGATCCATCTCGATGGGAACGGGTTAATGAAGTACTCGGAAACAATAACCGATTTACAATGCAAGATATGGTTGCACTTCAAACTGATTATTTATCTAATCCTGCACGACGATTAGTACCTATGCTTAAAGATCATGAATCTGACGATACATTAACAGAAAAAGCTAGAGACTTATTATTAGATTGGGACTACTACTTGGATCCAAACTCAGTAGCTGCAGGTATTTATATTGCGTGGCAGCGAGAAATCCAAAAAGGCATACATAATATATTCGTACCCGAAGAAGCAAAAGCATTGTTTAGCTCCTTACCGATGAAACGTATTATTGATTGGATCCATTCTCCCGATGACCATTTTGGAGATGATCCCATAAACGGTCGCGATGCTTTTCTCCTTCAGACATTAAGAAAAGCAGTGGATCATTTGGCCAAAACCTATGGGACAAATCCGGATCATTGGGTTTATGGTCAAGTGAATTACAAACATGTTATGCTCCGACATCAACTGAGCCCAGTTATCAAGTCAACCTTTGCCGAGCAATTGGATGTGGGGCCCTTACCTCGAGGCGGTGACAGCTTCACTGTTAATAATACAGGCGGGTATAATAATCAATATTCAGGCGCCTCATTCCGAATCCTAGTGGATACAGAAGATTGGGATCGAACCCTTGCCATGAACAATCCGGGACAAAGTGGCAACCCTAATAATCCATTCTATAAAAATCTATTCAATGAATGGGCATCTGATGGGTTTTTCCCCTTATTCTATTCACGAGATAAAATTGAATCAGTTACAGCAGAACGAATAAAACTGATACCAAAAAGTAATGATTAATAAACGATTATTTTCATTTTTGTTATTTTTTGGATTTTCGTTCGCACAAGAAAAAATAACTTTTACCAGCGCCAATCCATTCGGTTTTAGAGATATTATTACCAACCTAAAAGACTTTGAAGCCCAAGAAGTATATGGCATATTAAAAACCCCTGATGAGAATGGCCCCTTTCCCCTTGTGATCGGTGTGGCTGGGAGCCTTGATTGGGCTGAACACCATTTAGAATACATGGATATGTACCGCGGCATGGGAATTGCAACATTTGAGCTCCAGAGTTTTGCCAGCCGTCAGGTTAAATCTACAGTGGGATCACAAGTAGAGGTCACCACTGCAATGATGGTCCTTGATGCGTACCGCGCACTGGAACCTCTAGCCAAACTTCCCCAAATTGATAAAGATAGGGTTGCCATTACAGGATGGAGTTTAGGTGGCGGTGTTGCACTGTTTTCTGGCTGGCTACCTGCCATAGAGAAAATCACTCAAGACGTTCAATTTGCTGCCCACCTTTCTATTTATCCACCCTGTATTATTGAACCTCAAATACTCCGTTTTACAGATGCACCCATGAATATATTGATCGGTGAATTAGATAATTGGGTACCAGCGGCCGCTTGCAAGGATCTTGTTCCAAAAATGCAAGATGCGGGGGCCAATATTGATCTGACCATTTTCCCGGATGCACATCATTCTTTTGACCGAATGACACCCATCACAATAAATGAGAAGGGATATAAATTGGAGGATTGCCGTTTTAAAATGTCAGAAGATGGTGCGGTGTTAATGAATTTCTTAAATATTCCCATGACAACACCATTGAGACAAAAGCTGGCTTTGGCCCTGTGTGCGGAGCGAGGCCCAACAATGGGAGGCAATCTCCAAGCTCGTCAAGCATCATTTGATTTGGCCCGTAAATTCATGGGAAAACATTTATTGGGCAACTAAATCCCTATGGGATTGTGCTCCCCCCTTTATAATCCATTACAACTCGCATGATATGAGATGCTTCGATCATATTTTTGGCTTTGAATTCGATGGTATGTGAATCAGTCCGTTTAAACATATCTAGGTAGGCCAAGACCTGGGATGGTTGATAATGTTTAAAACTCACCGATACTGTTACAGGACCACGAATTTTATAGGGTTTATATTTTTTGATATTTTTTACTGAAAAGGCGGTCTTTTCCGCAATGAGATCATAGGCCGCTTCAGGATGAAGAGATTTGGCCGAATGAAAACTGATACTTTCTTTCACCACAGCCCCTTCTGCATTTCCGATTAAAGATTTTACTTCTTTAACTGCCGCATCATCTCCGGCCACCATGATAACGGGCACACCAAATTCACCGGCAATAGCTGCATTCCAGGATCCTTCTGTCATGGTTTTCCCATTAACTTTTACAGAGGTCAATCGTGAACTGGAAAATGTATGGGCCCGCACTCCTTCCTTATTATCGGTACTTGAATGGTAACCTGTAAAAATAACACCGTCAAAGCTGCCATCAATGCCTTCCATCATTCCCAAAGGTCTAGGCCAAGATCGAATCACCTTTACATCCTTCGGCAATTTTTCGATAAGTAGATTTTGACCATTACCATGTGAATCGGCCACCAGGATTTCCGAAGCGCCAGCGGAACGTGCCGCTTCGATCGCTGCATTGACCTCTCCAGTCATAAATTCACGAAAACGCTGGTATTCAAAACCACCAGGTCCAAGTTGCTCACCGGTTACAGCACCAACAACGCCCTCTAGATCAGCTGAAATAAATATCTTTACCCCCTGTGTAAACACACAGGATAAAAATAATAGCCCTATAATAAATCGTTTCATTTTTTATCCTCCTCTTTGATTATATTTGTCTTTAGTTTACCCTTAAATCTGATAAGGAATTATAATGAAAAAAATAAAATTATTTCTACTATCTATCTTTTTATCTATTTCATTCTCACAAATTGAAATAGAAGGTATTGTATTTAACGACAGAAATAATAATCAAGTCATGGATATTGGTGAACCAGGTATTAGTGGTCAGCGAATATCAAATGGATTAGATATTGTTTTAACAGATGATAAAGGTCGGTTCACGATTGATTCAGATAACAATGATGTTATTTTCATTATTAAAAACCCAAAATGGGACATACCAATTAATCAATATGGTATTCCACAATTTTACTACAATGTACGTAGTCAACCAAGTCCTGGATATTTAAAGTACGAGGCATTTAATAAGCAAATACCTATTGAAACCCTACTTTTCCCACTAGTTCAATCAACCCATAATCGCGAATTTAATGCTATCATAAGTGGCGACCCCCAGCCCCGTGATTCAACTGAAATTAATTATTTTCGTGATGAAATTATTGCTCAGATGTTGTTAGAAGAAAATATATCCTTTTACGTACCTTTGGGTGATATCATGTATGACAACCTTGATCTATATCCATATTATTTGGAACAAGTAGGAACATTGGGTATTCCTGTATGGCATGTTTTTGGAAATCATGACCTGAATTACTTAGCCAAGAATGATTCTGAATCTCACCAAACTTGGAATAAATATTTAGGACCAGACTATTATTCATTTGAATATGGCAATGTCCATTTTATCGCACTCAATACGGTCTATTATGAAGGATGGAATACAGATGAAAATAAACGCGGTAAATATTTAGGTAAGCTGAGTGCTGACCAACTTACTTGGTTAGAAAATGATTTAAAATATGTACCATCTAAATTTCAGATTGTCTTATTGAGTCATATTCCAATTATATCAGACGTATATCGTGGAAAAACAGTAGAACTCACTAACCGAGATGAACTATTTGAATTAATTAAAAAAAGAAAACACCTTCTTGCTTTAAGTGGCCACATGCATTTTATTGAGAATATGCTATTAAACCCCGAACACGGTTGGAATTATAAGACGCGCTTTCAAAATATATGTTTAGGTGCTGCTTGCGGTTCCTGGTGGTATGGACCTTTGCAAGATAATGGAACACCATATGGCTATCATTACGATGGAACTCCTAATGGGTATTTTGTTTTTGACTTCAAAAGAAAATCATATAACTATGATTTTCGGACAAGTATCAGTCAACCCCAAAAGAGTTTTCGTATTAGCGCTCCTGTAGGACAAATTCAATCTAGTATCGCTGATACAACAAAAATTTTAGTTAATATTTTTTACGGAAGTAAAGAGACGAAAGTAAATGCAACACTTGATGGGAAAGACATCTCTATGAAACAACAACTCCATGCAGAAGATCCCTTTATTAATCGATTAATTAGTAATTATCCCGATCGCTATCCAAAAATGGAAAATA
>CAYVNB010000031.1:4421-11149 GCA_964452665.1 uncultured bacterium | reverse complement strand
CAGGAGAAGGGCGAGTTCACCAGTCGCCACAATTATTTTAGAATCCCATTATACAAAGGATCTGATGGCGCTAAATAATTTGGTCCGGGCGGCTATCTTTTGCGCCTTGGCTATCGGGATGGGGTTTTCACTTATGATGGTTCCCAATGTGGAATTAATCACCGTTATTGTTTTTTTATCTGGTCTCACATTGAGATGGAAATGGGGTGCATTGGTTGGTAGCACTGCCATTTTTATTTATTCAGGCATGAATCCCATGGGTTCGGGATTAAGCTTCCCGCCACTATTTATTATGCAAATTATGGCTATGGCCCTTATCGGTAGTTTGGGTGGATGGCTTCGCCATATATTTTTTGTAAAAGAGATGAATGCATTCAACTTGGTTGGGCTGGCACTTGTGGGATTCTTTTCCACTCTCATGTATGACGTATTTACACTAATCGCTTATCCTCTGGCCGCTGGATTGGGTCTACCCGGGATCATGGCTGCGCTGGTGAAAGGGCTGGGTTTTACCCTCCTTCATGAAATTTCAAATGCAGTTGTTTTTGTAATTGCCATTCCCAACGTTGTGAAACACCTCAAATAATTAATGAAAAATCTTAGATTGATTTTTGTATTGTTGCTGTCGGGATTAATCAGTGGGCAGATCGCCATCCCCTTTGACTGGGGTGGGCAAAACGGAATCCTTATTCAAGAAGGGTCTTTGTTTTGGAATCGAAGTTGGACATCCGGTGTATTGCTATTTGATGGCACATATACATCATATCCCAACCGTTACGGTAGATATACATCCCAGCAATTTAAACTTTTCAGCGCAGGTGAATTGCCTGAGTATAAACCCCTGCCCGATTCAGTACGCACCGTCACTCATTTTGATTATTACCGTGGGGATTATATTTATGACCAATTGGATCTCAGGGCCAAATATGAGGCAAAAAATCAGTGGATTCATATGCATGGATTTAAACGAACCCATGGCGGGAATACGGGTTTTTATCTGCATCCGGCTGGGGGAAAATCCCCGATCCATCATGCCTATCGGCTGGATTATGGTGTTAACCGAGGGGATCGAAGAATTGAAGTAAGTGCAGGTCGATACGTTACACGAAGCGGTTTACCCGATTCCACCCAAAATGGCTCAGAAGATGATAACATTATCACCGCCGGTTTTCGAATTGAACAACCGATAGGGCGGTGGCATGTGAATGGTCATTTCGCGCAGTTTGCACAGCATCGACTGGTCCACCATTCTGCTTTATCTGATTCAAATTACCGGGATATTAATCGGAACCTGATCAACCTTCAATTAAGGGTCCCCATTGGCTTTACATTCGGTATAGAGCAACAGGCGCAGCAGGTGAGTTCATCCATACATAATCGTTCTTTAGCTTGGACCAAACTATATGGGATGAAGCAATTGGGCTTATTTTCAATAATGGGGGGTGTACAGATTTTAAATTCGGATGATGCATTCCCATTTGTGTGGAGAGTGGGCTATTATAAAACATTAGGAGGTGGCTATATACAACTGACATCTTCAGGTACACCTACACCAAAGCATCCGGATTTGGATGACCCTTCGGATGGTTCTGCTTTTGAATATTGGAGTCGATCGACCATTCGAGGAGGGTATAATAATTCATCATTAAAGATTGGTGGCTACTTGGCCCTGACCCAAAATGGTGTCATAGGCTCCGATAATACACCCATTACATTTGCTGGCGGTGAGATCAGTTACCGATTTCAAAATGGTTGGGAACTTTTTACATCATTCTACAACCAATTGGATACCACCGAATTCATAGGTGGAATTGGCACCCAAATTAAAGCAGGAATTAAGGGGAAATTGAATCTGTTTAAGAATAATATGAAAATTGATGCCACCCTTTGGACCAATGGCAGTCAGGGGCGAATGACCACATTTGCTTTTAATCCTCTTTTACAAACACCCTTTAAACATCAGCAAAGCGATTGGGCGTTGCCCGATCGTTGGCTCCTTCATTTTGAAACGGTGGCCAATATCTCTGGTGTACTTGTGACTTATAGAATTAATAACCTTCTCAATGCCTTTGGAGAAACGGGAGACGAGGCATGGATTCGTCAAAACTATTTATATCCACCCTTGGGCCGTATGATGCAATTTGGTGTATCCTGGTCCTTCGATAATTAGTCAATCCCCTTTTCAAAGAGCATAAATTCACCTGCGATTCATCAATTGATGAAATTTAATGAATTGATGTACTTATAGATTCTGTGTAAGAAGGTAACGATGTAAATTCAATACTATGGTTTCGCCAAAAAAGAATGGATCTATACTCAACCAATCGGTTTTAGTACTGAATACCAACTATTCACCTATGGATATCTGTACGGCACGACGGGCCATTTGTTTATTCTACAATGAAAAAGTGGATATATTGGAATCATACCGTGAGCTCGTTCATTCTCCCTCGCTAACTCTACCATTACCCAGTATTGTAAAACTCAGAGATTTTGTCAGCCATAATAAAATGGATGTAATTTTAACTCGGCGAAATTTAATGGTTCGAGATGATCACCAATGTCAATATTGCGCCACGAAAAGAGGTCCACTAACCTTGGATCATGTTTTGCCCAAAAACAGAGGTGGCAGTGATGCCTGGGATAATTTGGTAACTGCATGTCAGCCTTGTAATCACAATAAGGGAAATCGGACGCCGGAGGAAGCAAAGATGGCCTTAAAACGGATACCCAAAAAACCAAATAAGATTCATTATTTCCAGCAATTTATTCATGAAAAACAGGGTGCATGGCGCCCATACTTGTTTATGGAGTCATTTTAAATGAAACGTGTATTGAGTGGTATCCAACCTTCCGGAGATCTGCACTTAGGTAATTATTTTGGCATGATGTCTAGAATGATTAAATATCAGGAGGAGAATGACCTCTTTTGTTTTATCGTGAATTATCACGCTTTGACCACGATTCAGGATAAAAAGACGCTATCTGAGAATACCTTAAATGCAGCCATCGATTTTATGGCGCTCGGATTGGATCCTGAACGGTCCACGTTTTGGATTCAGAGCGATGTTCCTCAAGTGTGCGAATCCACTTGGCTATTATCCAATATTGTAAATGTAGGTTTTTTGGATCGGGCCACATCTTATAAAGATAAACTTGCCAAAGGCCTCAATGCGAATGTGGGCCTTTATTCTTATCCCATTCTCATGGCCTCGGATATTTTATTATTTGGGGGTGAAATCGTTCCAGTAGGCAAAGACCAAAAGCAGCATCTTGAAATGACCCGTGAGATGGCCATTCGTTTTAACCAGACATTTGGGGAGGTATTCGTCTTACCGGAGCCGGATATTGAAAAGACCACTCAATTGGTGCCGGGATTTGATGGCCAAAAAATGAGTAAATCCTATGGAAATACAATTCCCATTTTTGGCTCTGAAAAATCCATCCGAAAACGGTTTATGTCTATTGTAACCGATTCAACCGATATTGATCAACCAAAAAGTATTGATACCCCTTTATACCAACTTTATGCATTATTCTTAAATAATGATGAGCAAAAAGAATTGGCAGAACGATTTTTAACGCCGGGAATGCGCTATGGGGACGTGAAACAGGATTTATTCGAATGTTTTTGGACAATATTTACTCCGTATCGTGAAAAAAGAGATTATTTGTACAATCATAAAGATCATGTGCTCAGTCAATTAAAAACAGGTGCAGAAAAAGCAGGTGCTGTGGCGGACACATACTTATTCAATGCACGGGAAGCGATGGGATTGAACTACGGGGACGCCATTGTATAAAGTTCAACTGGATCAATTTGAAGGCCCCCTTGATCTGCTACTTTATTTTATTCGACGGGACGAAATTGATATTTATGATATCCCCATCGCGAAGATCACATCAGAATATCTCCAAATTATTGAAGGTATGAAATCAATGAATCTATCCGTGGCTGGCGAATTTATTCTAATGGCTGCAACCCTGATGCGGATTAAATCCAAAATGCTGCTACCTCGCCCCGATTTGGATGATAAGGGTGAACCCATAGATCCACGAACAGAATTGGTCCAGCAATTGGTTGAATATCATCGATTTAAAGATATCTCTTCTGAATTGTCACTAAAATTGCACGACCAAAGTTACCGTCATGAGCGATCGGGATTCCAAGAAATTGAGGGGATGGGCGATGTGGGCGTATACTTTAAAAAGGTGAGTCTTTTTGATTTGGCCCAATATTTTAAGGAAGCCATGGATCGGATGCCTGTGATCACCGCTTATGAGCTCCACCGAGAGCCCATAAGCTTGGATGATAAAAAGCATTTTATTTTAAAATCCTTTGATGGCGATGGCACATTAACCTTTTCACGATTATTGTCATCTTGTAAAGATAAGCAGGAAATTATTATTACATTTTTATCTGTTTTAGATTTGATGCGATTATTAGAAATTGTTATCTATCAAAATAATTTGTTTGGTGATATGGAAATTCATCGACTCGAAAAAAATTAAAATATGTCAAAAATACAACTCATTGTAGAAGCCTTGCTGTTTGCAAGTCCTGAGCCTTTAACTCAGAACAAGATTAACCTGATTTTTGATGAAGATCCACCTGATTTGGAAACTTGCGTGCAAGCATTATTAGAAAAGTATGGCTCCGGTGATTTTGGAATCGAAATTTTACATGTGGCCGGGGGATATCAAATTCGCACCAAACCCGAACACGATATTTATGTGAGACGATTATTAAATAAAACAGGGCAATTACATCTTTCTCAGGCTGCACTTGAAACGCTCTCAATTATCGCTTACAAACAACCCATCAGTCGATCCGATATTGAAGCGATTCGCGGGGTAGATTGTTCCGGTGTATTAAAAACATTATTAAAAAAAACATTGATTAAAATCCGAGGGAGGGATGAAGGCCCTGGGCGCCCTTTGATGTATGCCACCACAGATGAATTTCTTCAGGCATTTGGATTAAGTCGGTTGGCTGATTTGCCCAAGCTGAAAGAAGTAGCAGAACTTCTTGAAGAGCAACCTGCTCTCACTGAACAAATCGATGCGTTTAAATAAATTTTTAGCCCAAGCTGGTGTGGCATCCAGGCGAGAGGCAGATCGATCCATACAAAATGCTATGGTCACTGTGAATGGCGTCGTTGAAAATAATCCGGCTTATCAAGTGAAGGATGATGATGTTGTTATTTTTGATGATCAAAAGCTGAAGGTAAAAAAAAATACACGGATCATTTTATTAAATAAGCCTGCTGGTTATATCACGACAGCCAAGGACCCATTGAAACGGAAAATAGTCATGGATTTGGTTGAAACAGATGAGCGCTTATTTACAATCGGTCGGCTCGATAAAGATACCACCGGATTGCTCCTCTTGACAAATGACGGCCAATTGGCCAATACATTAATGCACCCAAGACATCGGATTCCCAGAATATATAAAATTGAAATTGATAAAACATTTCGCAGTTGGGAAATAAAACGGATGGCGACCAAAGTATATATTGGTCAAAAAGAATGGGGAAGAGCAGAAGTAGTCACCCAGAATCAAGTCAAGGGACGAGCCACTGTATTCTTTAAATTATATCAGGGAAAGAAACGCGAAGTCCGGCGAATTGTATATCGAATGAAACGAAAATTATTCAGTCTGGAGCGCGTTCAATATGGCCCGATTAAATTGGGGGATGTTGGAGTGGGGTCGTGGCGTGATCTGGCTAAAGAAGAAATGACCGCATTGCAGCGACTAAAACCTCGGAAATAATCCTTGATCCTGTATAGTATATTCGTTGGTATATCTTTTAAAGAATGAGTAAACTTCTCGGCTGATTGAAAGTTGAAAATTTATGATTGTTGCTATAGACGGACCGGCGGCAACCGGAAAAAGTACTTCGGCTAAATTAGTGGCCCAAAATTTGGGTTTTACTTATTTAGACACAGGTGCAATGTATCGGTGTGTTACGCTGGCTGTTTTACGATGTCAAGTTGATTTGTCTGACACATCGGTACTTACCAAACTTTTGTCAGATTTTAATATAGAATTTGGCAAGAAAGATGGTCCTCTATCCGTTTGGTTAAACGGTGAGGATGTGTCAACAGAAATAAGACAGGCTAATGTAACGAATCATGTAAGCGCAGTCAGTGCGCTTGCACCCGTTAGAGAAGAACTTGTTCAAATACAAAGACAAATTGCAACCAATCAGGATTGTGTGTTAGAAGGTCGGGATATCGGAACTATCGTGTTCCCCGATGCTGAAATCAAATTCTTTCTTGTTGCAGATGATCGAGTCAGAGCCGAAAGGCGTCAACTGGATCTAAAAGCACTTGGCGAGAACAAATCAATTGAAGAATTGATGGCTGAAATCAGAAGACGGGATAAACTGGATTCTGAGCGCGACCATTCACCACTGCGAAAAGCAGAAGATGCAATCGAAGTGGATACGACAAATTTAACCATCGATGGGCAGGTTGACTTTATGGTCAACAAAGTGAAATCAATAACAATAGGAAACTAAACCACCATGAGTGAAACTGTACAAGAACCCGTCGTAGAACAGACCCCTGGTTCCCAGGAATCAGAAGTCAGCGCAATTGAAGAAAATGAAGCGCCTACAACATCTACTGAAACGGAAGAAGCTGTAATAGAAAAACCAGCTGAACCGGCAAAACCAGAATTAAATTATCTCGCTGATGATCTTTTTAATGATATTCGTCAG
>CAYVNB010000031.1:2503-4321 GCA_964452665.1 uncultured bacterium | reverse complement strand
CACGAAACAGGGAAAATTATCCAAGGTAAAATTGTTCGGAGAATTAAAGGTGGTATGGTTGTGGACCTGAATGGGGTACAAGCATTCTTGCCCGGTTCCCAAATTGATGTAAGACCGGTCAAAGATTTTGATCGATACTTGGATACTGAAATAGATTTACGGGTGGTCAAATTCAATGAATTCCGTAAAAATGTTGTTGTATCTCATAAAGCTATTTTGGAAGAAAGTCTTGCTGAACAGCGTGACGAATTATTCCAAAAACTCGAAGTGGGCAGCGTTATGGAAGGCCGCGTGAAGAATATTACCGACTTTGGTGTATTCATTGACCTTGGCGGTATTGACGGATTGCTTCATATTACGGATTTGAGTTGGGGTCGTGTCAGCCATCCTTCTGAATTAATTGGAATGGATGATACCCTTGCTGTGAAAATCATTGACTTTGATAAAGAGAAAAAACGGGTATCATTAGGCTTAAAACAATTGACACCTCATCCATGGGATAATGTAGATGAACGACATCCGGAGGGTGGTAAAATTTCCGGTAAAGTAGTGAGCATGACCAATTATGGTGCATTCATCGAAATTGAGCCTGGTGTTGAAGGACTGATTCATGTTTCGGAAATGTCATGGACACGCCATGTGAAAACCCCATCAGAAATGTATTCCCTTGGGGATGAAGTTGAAGCCGTTGTCTTGGGTATAGATACGGAGGAACGGAAAATTAGTCTGGGCGCGAAACAGCTTCAAGCCGACCCATGGGATCAAATTGAAGAAAAATATATGGTGGGTACCATTGTCAAAGGTAAAGTAATCAACTTGACCCAATTTGGCGCCTTCGTTGAATTGGAAGAAGGGATTGATGGCCTTATCCATGTATCAGATTTGTCTTGGACCAAAATTGTTCGTCATCCGAAAGAGTTCGTTGAAAAAGGACAAGAAGTTGAAGTTCGAGTAATGGAAGTTTCCCGTGAAAGTCGTCGGATTGCATTAGGGCTCAAACAGGTTGAAGATGATCCCTGGCCCGAACTGGTTAAAAACTTTGAAACGGGCAAAGAAGTAGAAGGTGAAGTGATTCGTGTACTAGACAAGGGTATTATTTTACTCCTTGAAAATGATGTGGAGGGTATCATTCCTTTTGGTCGCCAACCCAAACGTCAACGGAAAACACTATCATCCAAATATAAAGCAGGTCAAACCATGGGCGGCGTTGTGATGGAAGTGAAGCCTGACGATAAAAAAGTCGTTTTATATAATGAAGAGCTTAGTGCTGATCAACCCACAAAGAAGGATGACGTTCAGGATTACCTGAATAGTCAGGATGCACCTGAGGGTGAAAAAATTGAAATCCCTACGGATTCCAATAAAGATACTGAAGGTGAGACAGAGGCGGCGGACGTATAGTTCCCGCCACTAGGCCACACGATAATTTATTATGGGGAAAGGGTTGAATCCATACAGCCTCAAATCCTTCCTCTCCTGGCAAAAGCTGGGAATTCGAATTGGTGCCATCGCCCTAGCTGGGCTTCTGTGGTTATTCGTCGTAAGTGAAAATGAATATACCATGGTTACGGACATGCCGATTGAAGCCCGCAATCTCCCTGCACGTCACGCATTGGGTGAAGAGGTACCTGATTTCGCCAAAGTACGATTAAAAGGTACCGGACGAACTCTGTTTAAAACCATTATCCTTAAACAGTTTAACCCTGATTTTAAGCTGGTACTAGATTTGGAACGGATATCAGAAGAATATGATTTTATCCTGAATGATTATTTTGAACGGTATCCACAAAAGGTAGCCATTCCATCCAATTTTGATGT
>CAYVNB010000031.1:0-2403 GCA_964452665.1 uncultured bacterium | reverse complement strand
AATTGGCATCTGTGCGTGGCCAATTAATTGAATACACACCCAAATCTGTTTTGTTTGAACAAGATGTCCAATCCATTAGTGAACGTATTATCAGCGAAATCCCTGTGAAAATCAAAAATGAAAAAGCCGATTTTCAGGCATTTGTCAGTCCACAAACTGTATCATTAACCGTTGTGGGTGGGACAGATTTCATTGCAGGATTGCAACCGGAAGATATTGAAATATCAGTGGATTTTAATGATTGGAATGCACAGAAGCAGTTTTACGAGGTAAAAGTTCGCACCCCAAAGGATGTGATTGACTGGATGGACCTTTCTCCGACACAAATTGAACTCGTGGTTACCAAGAGGGTCGGTTGATCGTCCTCGGGATTGAAACATCCTGTGATGAAACGGCAGCGGCCATTTCAAAGGATGGACGTATTCTTTCTTCTCAAATCAGTACCCAAACCATTCATCGTAAATATGGTGGTGTTGTGCCTGAGATCGCCTCTCGAGAACATGAAAAACTTCTCAATGAAATGGTGGTAGATACACTCCAAATTGCCAAACTCTCAAAACAAGATTTAGATGGAATAGCGGTTACACAGGGACCAGGACTTTCTGGCACATTAATCACCGGTGTTTGTTTTGCAAAAGGGTTAGCCCAAGGGCTCCAATTGCCTATTATCGGAGTCAATCATTTAGAGGCCCATATCTTTGCGAACTTTCTGGCTGATCCGGCGTTAACTTTTCCATTCATCTGCTTATTGGTCTCTGGTGGACATACACAAATTTGGGATGTGAATGGATTGGGGAATTATGACCTCATGGGTGAAACACGGGATGATGCAGCAGGAGAAGCCTTTGATAAAGGAGCTCGAATTTTAGGATTGGGATATCCCGGCGGACCGGAGATTGAGATATTGGCAAAAAATGGAAATAATAATGCCGTGCAATTCCCAAGAGCATTGATGCAGAACCAAAATTTGGAGTTCAGTTTTAGCGGTTTGAAAACAGCATTGCTTTATTATATAGAATCTAATAAAGATGCATCAAAACCGGATATAGCAGCTAGTTATCAATTTGCAATTATTGATGCATTAACAACAAAATTAAAATGGGCTATGGAAAAATCGAATTGTGATACCTGCGTTATTGCCGGCGGTGTTGCGGCCAATCAATTTATGAGAGAATATCTGAACCAAATGATGCCTCAAAAAAAGATTATCTTTCCTGCTTTATCTTATTGTACAGACAATGCAGCCATGATTGCCTATCTGGGAGAGTTATATCTGGAATCAGGAAAATCCTCATTAATTGATTTTCCGATATTGCCCAATATGAAATTGGCTTGATTCATGGATCTCCAATTTTTGCATGCGTCCGATCTTGTTTTTTGGATAAGCCTATTCGGTGCAATTGGTCTCATTACATTGCTCTATCATATTTTACCAAATGAAAAATGGCATTCAATACTTTTGGGCATTCGTGCTTTATTATTTTTATCTTTTCTATTTTTATTACTCAATCCTATATTAACTGTTCGTTCAGAGAAATTACAAAAATTGAACTGGGCTATTTTTGCCGATAATTCAGCCAGTATTAAAAATCATAAAACACCATCTTTAAGTGCAATTCAATCTGGTGTAAAATCACTTGTCTATCAATTGGGAGAAAAAAATATCGATGTAGATTTCTATCGTTTTGATACCAGTGTGGAAAAACAAAAAAATTATGATATTGATGGGAAAGGTGTTACAACTAATCTTGGACTCATCCCAGATATCATTGAAAAAGAAGCACCATTATTAGCCGGTGCTATTATCATTTCAGATGGATTGATTACGGAAGGAAAAAATTCCTTTGGTGACCTAAGTCAAATTCCCATACCCATTCATATTATTGGTATTGGCGTAGGGAGCGAATTGGTTGATGTATCGGTTCTATCCATTGATGTACCCACCGTTGTGCTCAAAAGTGATGCTGTGAATGTGAAAGCTATAGTGCAGTCAGTAGGGCAGATTCAAGATAGATTGAGTGTATCTCTTTATCATGGTAAAAAACTCCTGGGCTCAAAACATATCCGAATGGTGGGGCAAGGGGCCAAAAAGGAAGTCCAATTTCGATTCATACCCAAGGAAATTGGCCAACAGGATTATGAAGTTCGAATTTCATCTGTTAAAGATGAGATTAATATTATGAATAATCGGCAACCGTTTAATCTATTGGTATTAAAGGATAAATATAAAGTAGCCATGATTACTGGCAGCCCCAATAAAAACACATCCACGCTTAAGCAATTATTGAAAAAGAATCCACGGATTCAATTGGATCATTTTATTCGGATTTCTGAATCCCGTTTTAAACCGGCAATTAATTCATTTTGGTCTGAACCTTATGAATTAATCATCATGGATAATTA
>CAYVNB010000030.1:10051-11282 GCA_964452665.1 uncultured bacterium | reverse complement strand
ACACCATATGCTGATGCATAATTACTTAAAAACCGTAGATCATGGTTTATATCGGGAAAAGCAGGGTTTACAATTTTTCCTCCCATAAATCCCGCAAATACTTCCTTGGTCCATACATCGTCAAACCAATTCATGGTGACTAAATCTCCAAACCACATATGGGCTGTTTCATGAGCGATCAATCCAGCCCTTCCTAAATATTGATTTTTTGTGGCTGAAGACTCTAAAAATAAACTAGCATCCTTATAAAAAATAGCGCCGGGGTGTTCCATGCCGCCGTATTGAAAACCCGGAATCAATGCAAAATCAAACTTTTGGAATGGATATTTTATACCTGTATAGTTTTCCATCCATCTGATGGCATCACCATGTAGGTCAAAAATGGCATCTATATTTCTGGCCACTTTCAAAGTATCCGTTTCACGGTGGAACATGGTCATTTCGTAACCATTTCGGCTCTCGGTGATTGTCTCAAATTTACCGGCGGCAAAAGCCAATATGTATGTGCTCACCGGTTTGGTTTCACCGAAGAAAAAGGATCTCCGATCTTCGTTTTCTGTTTCTTTAATCAAAGGTCCATTTGCCAAAGCTTTCCAATCCAGTGGTGTATGAAGCGTAAGGGTATATTCTCCCTTTAGATTGGGCTGATCAAAACAAGGTATGGCCGTAGCGGCCCGATCCGGGACAAATAATGTATAAAGAAATTCCTGATTCCGATTCAAGGACATGTCCCCTGCCCGAAACTGAATTGTTATTTCATTTTCACCTTTCCTGAAATGTTCAGCGGCAAGAATAATGTGTTCAGTCTGCGCTTTATAATCAATTGCCTTACCTTTTATCATCACATTGCGGATATAATTTGATGGTTGGCGAAAATCTAGAATGATGTCACGACTAGATTTTAATAGTTGAAAACGGATAGTTTCTGTCCCATGGATAGGTGCATCGATATCGCGCGGTATATCAAGTTCGATCTCATATCGTACATTTGTTATGGTTTGTTTCCGATGCTCCGCCAATTCCCAAGAAACGCCAGGCTCCATGGCTAATTGTTTGGATTCACAACTAAAAAATATGATTGAGGTTACAATAATAATTTGTTTCATAGGGATAGCATTTTTTTCAATCGGGCATTCTTGATTTTATTTTTGGGGTTAAACAAAGGGATCTGCTTGCTTGGCTCGGCTTCATCTACTTTTAGTTGGGGGCGCGTATATAATCGAACATTTAA
>CAYVNB010000030.1:0-9951 GCA_964452665.1 uncultured bacterium | reverse complement strand
CGTTCATTAAAATATATTTCAACATAAGAATTTTCTGGTGTTGGCTGATAGGGCCACATTAAAATGATAGGTTGTCCTGTTTTATAATCTTTCTGCGGCAATTCTCGGGCGCAGACCATTTGACCCAACCAATGATGAATATATCCATCCCAAATTAATCGATTTTCAAAGTACCGTTGCCCATTTTCTGACTCCATAAAATAGTTTTCATTGGATACCTTTAGTATCCCCGTTACTGTCATGATGTAACCATTTCTCTTAAAATCTCAAGTGACTTCAATTGTTTCACATCTTCAAAGTGAATTCCTAAACAAGTGGTGAGATATGCGCTGATGACTTGTCGATCTTTTTTTGTCACATTTAGAGTACTATCCATACCATTTAGACCTTGTTCAAATGAATTTAATATGGCTTTTGAATTGGGACCGGTAAATGGATCTGGCAAAGGGATAAAATCTAATTCTGCCTGAGAAAAATCCGGTTTAAATCCAAGCAGGGTTAATAATTGATACTGATAAAACCAGTAGGCCAAATTCAATTGATTCTCTTCATTTTCAACGGTCATGAGGGCATACTCCAACGCATCATACAAATCAGGATGGGCATCATAATCCGTTAAGCATTTATCGGTTAGTTCGATCATGGCCATAGCATATGCAATCTTTTTTAGATCTGTAACTATTTGTTTCCAGGAACAGGCGAATGCCGCTTTGGAAATTGTCTGGAGGTCCCGGCTTTCTTTAAAATAAAATACCAGATCTAGACAATTGGCAGGTTGAAAATAGGCGCCCATTGGTGATTTTTTTCGATGGGCACCATGGATAATAAAACTTACTTTCCCAAGATCCCGGACAAAACACCGAGCGATGATACTGGTCTCGCTATAGGGAAATCGCTTGAGAACAATTGCGGTTGAATTGGTGATCAATATGCTTTGGCGAAAATAACTTCGTGCTTGGCCGGTTCCCCGGAATAAATACATCTGATTCCTTTTGGATTTTCATCAAATGGAATCACGCGAATTGTGGCTTTGGTTTCATCTTTAATGGCCATTTCACTTTCTTCTGTACCATCCCAGCCACAACGAACAAATCCGCCTTTTTCTGCGATTATATTTTTGAATTCATCATAAGAAAAAACAGTGCATGTATTGGATTCACGGAAGGTCTTTGCCTGGGCCAGCATATTGTCCTGAATGACATCCAAAAGAGCGGGCACATGATTGGTTATTTCTTCTTTTTTAAGTACTTGCTTTTCACCATTATCCCGTCGGGCCAGAACCACATTATCACTTTCTATATCTTTAGGGCCCACTTCCAAACGAAGAGGAACGCCCTTCATTTCCCATTCATTGAACTTGAATCCTGGGCTTCCTTTTCGCCAATCTTCATGGATGCGAATACCTTGGTTCTTTAATTCAGATAACAACGGTGAAATATATTTGGATACACCTTCTTTCTCTTCATTGTCCCTGAAGATGGGAATAACCACCACTTGGTAAGGTGCAATTTTGGGTGGAAGGCGTAATCCTTTATCGTCACCATGCGTCATAATGACACCGCCCACGAGCCGCGTACTCACGCCCCAGCTTGTGGCGTAAACCATTTCCTCTTTATTATCCTGCGTTTGGAATGTGACACCAAAAGCCTTTGCAAAATTCTGCCCCAGGTTATGGGATGTTCCCGCCTGAAGTGCTCGCTTATCACCCATCATGGCTTCAATACAATAGGTTTTGTCTGCACCGGCGAATTTTTCAGATTCTGACTTCAACCCTGTAAGAACAGGCATGGCTAAATAATCTTCAGCCAATCGACGATATAGCTCCAGAATTAATAATGTTTCTTCTTCTGCTTCTTCTGCCGTAGCGTGGGCCGTGTGTCCTTCTTGCCAGAGGAATTCTGTTGTCCGTAAAAATAATCGTGTGCGCATCTCCCATCGGACTACATTTGCCCATTGGTTGATCAATAAGGGGAGGTCTCTGTAAGATTGAATCCATTTTTTATACATGGACCAGATTAATGTTTCAGAAGTAGGACGTATAATAACCTCCTCTTCTAATTTAGATTCAGGATCCACAACAATACCCTGGTCTGCATCGGCCTTTAATCGCGTATGGGTGACCACGGCACATTCTTTCGCAAAACCCTCTACATGTTCCGCCTCTTTGGCTAAAAATGATTTGGGAATGAACAGGGGAAAATAGGCATTCAAATGGCCCGTTTCCTTAATCATGCTATCGAATGTTTCTTTAATTAAATCCCACATGGCAAAACCATAGGGTCTGACCACCATAGTCCCTTTTACCGGACCATAGTCAGCCAGGCCTGCTTTGATGACCACATCAGTGTACCATGTGTTATAATCTTTACTTTGTGGGGTTACGCCTTTTGCCATTGATTTCTCTTTTAATATTTGAAGCAGAAATTACCGGCTTCATCTAGGCCTTCCAATGGAATTTGTCATATGAATTGATTGAGGTTCATGCACTTCCATCATTATTTTCACCGCCTTGGAATTAATGAAGGAGGTCTTTTTGAAAAATCGATATTTTCTGTTCTCAATCCTTTTTCTTTTTGGATGCACATCAGAAAAAGCGGATCTGGTTATCAACAATGGCACCATTTATACCATGGATGATTTTAATCCGCTGGCAGAAGCCGTTGCCATTCGCGACGGAAAAATTATTGCTGTTGGTTCACAATATGCGATGGAACTCTTTATTGGAAATCAGACAAAAGTATTGGATTTGAATGGTAAAACCATGGTTCCGGGCCTCATTGAAGGTCACGGTCATTTCATGGGATTAGGTTATGCCAAAATGCGCCTTGATTTATCTACAGTCAACAGTTATGATGAATTGGTAGACATGGTATCCGATGCAGTAAAGGAGTCCAAACCCGACGAATGGATCTTGGGTCGTGGCTGGCATCAGAGTAAATGGGATTCTGCGCCAGAACCATCCGTCAAAGGATTTCAGACTCATGAAAAGCTAAGTGCCGTTTCGCCTGATAACCCTGTTTGGCTAACCCACGCCAGTGGTCATGCCGCTTTTGGAAATGCAAAGGCCATGGAAATTGCCGGTGTTACCGCCGAAACTGAATTTGGCTTTGGCGGGGAGATTATTAAAGATTTTCGTGGAAATCCTACTGGTGTTTTTAATGAGCGCGCCCAAGGATTAATGAGTAAACATGTAGTTTCTGAAGATGAAGGAAGTAGCCAGCGTGCATTGGAATTGGCCGTACAAGCTTGTCTTGAGAATGGAATAACTTCTTTCCAGGACGCAGGGTCAGGATCCAGTTCAATCGAAGCTTTTCGCGAAGGATTAAATACTGAAACACTTCGGGTTCGCCTCTACGTTATGCTTACAAGTCGGAATCCTGAACTCCTTAAAACATGGTATAAAAAAGGCCCTGAGATTGGAACCGGAAATAATTTTCTCACGATCCGTTCAATCAAATTGAATGCGGATGGGGCATTAGGCTCCCGGGGCGCTTGGTTACTAGATGAATATACAGATCGCCCGGGACATTTCGGCATGGCCACCCAATCCATGGACTATGTGTATGAAGTATCTCGAGATGGGCTTGCCAATAAGTTTCAGGTGAATACCCATGCAATCGGTGATCGCACCAATCGAGAAGTATTAGATCAATATGAAAAAGTATTCAAAGCCAACCCAGATTTGGCCCAAGATCATCGCTGGCGTATCGAGCATGCTCAGCATATCGACCCTGCAGATATACCACGCTTTGGTGAGATGGGTGTACTTCCATCTATTCAAGGGATCCATATGTCCTCTGACAGGCCATGGGCCATTGAACGTTTAGGTAAAAAACGAATTGTAGAAAGTGCTTATGTTTGGCGTGATCTCATTGACCATGGGGCTATTTTGATCAATGGGTCCGATGTTCCTGTGGAGCCCATTGACCCCATTACTTCTTTCTATGCCAGTACCACGCGACAAACATTGAACGGGAAACCCAAAGGTGGTTATGAGCCTCGCCAAAAAATGACACGGTTAGAGGCGTTAAAAAGTTATACCATTAATGCAGCCTATGGTGCATTTGAAGAAGATATCAAAGGGTCCATCACGGTAGGGAAGTATGCTGATTTTACTGTATTCTCCCAAAACATAATTACTGTACCAGATGATCAGATTTTAAATACCAAGGTGACACATACCATCGTGAATGGGATCATTGAATATACAGCCAATTGATTAGTAAAAATCAACTCAAGCACATTCGAACCCTTCATCAAAAAAAGTTTCGAAATCAACACGGGCAATTTATCATTGAGGGTGTACGTTCTCTTTCATCTGCAATTGATGCCAAGGGTGAAATAGAACAAATTGTTCTTACAAAATCCTTTTTACAAAAGTATTCTGATATTATGGACAAGTTTAAAACATTCCCCCAAGCTTTCATTTCAGAAAATGAATTAAAGCAACTTTCCCCCTCCGCATCTCCCTCCGGTGTTTTGGCTGTCTGCAAAAAAATTAATTATGGATCAATTAACTCAGAAAAACATATTATTTATCTAGACCACATTTCTGACCCGGGGAATATGGGAACCATTCTCCGAACTGCCGTATGGTTTGGTGTGGATCAAGTGATATTATCTGCTGGATGTATTGATTTATTTAATCCAAAAGTGGTCCGTAGCGCCATGGGCGCCCATTTTAACTTGTCTTGGGCCGGGGAATTATCCATTGATGCGTTAGAAGGCTACTCATGCTTGGGTGCTGACCAACGAGGCGAGCCGATTCAAGATCTGAATCCCATTCCAAAAAAATGGGCCTTAATTATGGGCAGCGAAGCCCATGGGTTATATTCGGAAGCTGAAAATGCAATCGATCGAATGATTGCCATTCCATCGGTTGGCTCTGGAGAATCGCTCAATGTAGGCGTCGCAATGGGCATTTTATTACATAATTTGACACAATAATGGGATGTTTCTCTAAAGTGTAATAATGTGGTAAATTTAAGTATCATGAAAAACATGGATATAGACCCCTATGAACCGGACCCTCTCAGTACGGTTTGCATTTATGATCGTTTTGTTATCGGTCATTTCAGCGCTGATCATTGGATCATTGCTCAGCGCTTTGGATCCGTCTATCCTTTCCGGGACTAAACCCGGCCTTTCTACATATATCGCCATGTTTGTGGGGCAGGGTTTTTTAATTGTGCCCGTCTTATTTTTTCTAATCAGAAAAAAAATTTCCATCGCTGACTCACTTCGGTTAAATCCTGTATCAGGACAGGTATTTCTTACAACCATCATACTCTCTATTGGGGCCATGATCTTATCCGACGAAATCAATATTCT
The DNA here is from genome assembly GCA_964452665.1 of uncultured bacterium. Classification (GTDB taxonomy): domain Bacteria; phylum Fidelibacterota; class Marinisomatia; order Marinisomatales; family TCS55; genus TCS55. The sequence continues at coordinate 4,620 of CAYVNB010000030.1, read as the reverse complement.
GGTGGATATGATTATCCCTATGCCGGAATCATTTCTTCAAGTTGAAGCCATGTTGACGCCTGATAATCCCTTGTCTCTTTTTTTATTGATTGTCACCATCGTGATACTGGCACCTATCGGTGAAGAACTGCTCTTTCGCGGTTTTTTACAAAAATATTTAGAAAATGCATGGGGAGATGTCACCCGCGCTATTCTCTTTTCAAGCCTGTTCTTTGCAGCCATTCACTTTAATCCATACTGGATGATTCAAATTTATTTCCTCGGCGTTTTATTGGGATTTCTGGCATGGCGCACTCAATCTGTCTTTCCCTGTATCGTTTTTCATATTATCATTAATGGCGCATCCCTTCTATTCACATCTATGGGTGATTCAGCAGAGTCGATCCTACTTTGGAACGGGCATATTCACCCTGTATTGTTAATAATGGGTGTGGGATTGTTCGGGTATGGTTTACAACAATTAAAAGCGGGAGCGGAGGCCTAAAATGAAAAAGGAAATGTTTGGTACAGAAATTACGCTCCTTCGGGATACCTTTAGACGTCTGCTTCGTCGTCATGCTAAGACGAATATAATTAAGTTAATTGAAAAGACTCACCCGGCAGATACGGCATTAATCTTCCGATATTTTAATGATAACGAACAAGATACCATTTTTTCTATGATGAGTCCATCAGAAGAAACGGTTGAGTTTTTAGCCGAATTGGATGAGTCGATTACCGTCCGCCTCTTGGAAAATGAATCCTCATCTCGCATTGCCTCTATCCTTGAAGAAGCCAGTTCCAATGAACAGGCTTACCTCATGGGTCTAGTGGAAGATGAGTTTGCCACATCTGTCATTGAACTCTTGCAAGCTGAAGAGCAGGAAGAACTTGAAGAAATGATGGCATACCCGGAAGACAGTGCCGGTATCCTCATGTACACGGATGTATTTACCCTTCATGAAGAAACACGGGCGCGAGAAGCCATTGTGGCCCTCCAAGATCAGGATGAGGTAGAGATGGTTTTTTATCTATACGCAGATGATGATGATGGCCGATTGACCGGTGTGGTTTCCCTCCGTGATTTGGTGACCACTCCCAGTGAAACCAAGTTGAAAGATATTATGTCAAGGAAGGTCTATGCGGTTCGCCCTGAAACGGATCAGGAAGAAGTGGCAAGGATTGTATCTCAATATAATTTTTTAGCCGTACCTGTGGTGGATTCAGAAGAACAACTGTTGGGTATTGTAACTGTCGATGATGTGGTGGATGTGATTCGGGAAGAGGCAACGGAAGATTTTTTAAAAATGGTTGGTGCCGGTGAAGATCGGGAAATATTACTAAAATCTTCATGGGACAATGCCCGCATTCGGCTCCCCTGGCTTTTTGCCAGTTGGGTGGGGGGTATTTTTGCCGCATTCATTATCGGTATTTTTGATAATGTACTCCAAAGTACAATTGCATTGGCTGCATTTATTCCTGTGATTATAGGTATGGGAGGTAATATTGGTACCCAATCTTCTACAATCATTGTACGGGGCTTGGCCACCGGACGCGTAGATTTTGAGAATTCGACAAAAATTCTATTAAAAGAAATTCGAGTTGGGTTGATCCTCGGCATTCTATACGGATTTCTATTGGGTGTTTTTTCTATTTTTCGTTTCCTCGATGTTTCGCCCATGTTAGGTGTTGTGGTTGGTTTAAGTATTTGTGCATCCATGATTATTGCCGCCGCCATTGGTTCATTGGTTCCCTTAATTTTAAATCGATTTGATATTGATCCTGCTGTCGCTACAGGTCCATTTGTCACAACGGCCATCGATATTTTAGGTGTAGCTCTTTATTTTTTGATTGCCGGTTCTCTACTCGTCATTACTTAATCAAACGATGACATGGCATTGAAAACATTTTTAAAAACTTATAAACATCAGATCTTTATTTGGATCGGTATCGCCATTGTAATTGCCGTTGCGTTAAAGTTCGGGATTGATAAAAAAGCAGTGGTCTTTGGGACGGTTGTGGTGGGTGTATTTACACAAGCATTTGCTGGCTTTGCAGCCTTAATCGCAGCTGTACCGCTCATTGGACCATTTATCGTTAAAGTGTTTGCCATTCCTTTCTTTTGGTTACTGAATGCATTGGGTTATTTTGTTGGTGCCATTGCCATCAAAAAAGGTTATAGCCGTGAGTTTACCAAATCCCGTGTTTTGACATTGGCACTCTTAATTGGCATTATTCTCGGATATATTATCGGTCATCTGGTTCCCATGCGGTAAATTGGAAACTATTATTTTATGAATATAAGTATCCTTCACGGCCCCAATTTGAATTTGATTGGATCGCTCGCTGCTCAATTAGGCAAGCGAACCACTTTGGATAAAATAAATAGAGACATTCAGCGTAAAGCTCGCAATCACGATGTGCAATTAAAAATTGAACAAACCCATAAAGTATTTCACGCCATCAATTTTATTCAGCGGAATCGTAATTGGGCAGATACAATAGTCTTTGCCCCAATGGCCTGGGCCCGTTACGAATATGCCATACTGGATGCATTGCGGATTGCCAATGTAAAAACTATTCAAGTATTATTTTCAGAAGGGTTTGGCGATCTGACTGAATCGGATTCCATTTTTTCTTCCTATGCGGATACTACATTGATAGGTGAGCCCGATCATGTCTATTTCGATGCTTTGGATTTGATATTTAAACCGGTCTGATTTTTTGCGGTTAACTTTAATTTCTATTTTCTTTTTATTTTTTGGCTGTACCAAACCAGTGCACAAATCGGTTAATAGTGAACTGGCCATATCAAAGTTTGAGCCGACAGTTTATTTTTTGAAAGACAGCCTTACTGCAACAATATCTATGGATAGGAATTTATCTGGCTTTGATTCCCTTTCGGCGATTGCACAAAAACCATTATCCAACACCCATTTATTAAAATTGGCATCGCCCGCGATTCATGATTCCACAATAAACATGTTTTCAGAAATCGTGTCCCAATACTTACCCCAAGACCAACGGCTCCGATCATTCCAATCCATTCAAGAACAAGATGGGCAATACACCGTTTCCTTTTCATTGGACACCAATACCGTATTCCCCATGATCCGGCAGGCAGTTTCTAAATATGATACTGGTCAGCCTATTAATTATTTATTTGATCGAAATGGTGTGCTGCCATTATTCACAACAATAAAACCAAACGTACCACTCCAACTTCCATGCGAAAATCTGTCTGTACCCACTCGCGCTTCTAGACTTCCCAATGCGCCTCGAGCTTATCGGTCAGGCGTTCATCGCGGTATTGACTTTTTTTCCAATTGGGGGACGCCGGTTCGTTCTGTGGCAGATGGTATCATTATACGATCTGATTTGGGCTATGAAGAATATGGTGCTGATTTTCGCGTTGAAATGCTGAGTCGGGCTGCCCAATTAGATCGTACGCCTTCTGATATATTTAATGAGTTATTATTGGGTCAGGCTGTGATTATTGACCATGGGTTTAATTTGTTTCTCGGATTTAGAGCAATCACAATTTATGCCCATCTATCCCATATTAACCCCAAAATAAAACCGGGATATGCCGTTAAAGCGGGAGAAGTTTTTGGCAAGTCAGGAAATTCTGGGACCAAGCCCAGTACCGTTGGCACGCAGGCAGAATCCCACCTCCACTGGGAATTAATATTACAAGATAATCAGGGTGAGTACTATTTTGGTCAAAATCTAGAATATGAAGAACTTTACTCGGCTTTAAGACGATTATTCACCCAATAGGTTCGGGTCCGTTCTAAATTTTGGGTAATGCTTTTCTTGTTCGGTAAAACAGTGCATGCCAATTCATAACAAATAATGGCCCAGGGCCGATTTCCTGATAAAAAAATACGGTACCAAAATATTCGAACTTTAATCCCGGGTCTCTTTATCCTCCAAATCCTGAAAATAGCATCCAGCTGGCCATAATGAGCATAATACTATTTTCAATAAGCGTGGCCTTGGTCATGGGTAATTGTAATGCGGTGCCCAAGCAGGCACATTGAACTTGGGATTTACTGGATAATGCGCGAACCACACCTACGGTAGTGGCCCCCAAAATGATTAAGGTGGCAATCAGAGCTGAGTATATTGCTATTCGAAAAAGGATGGCGAGTCCTAGCCCTGTTTCAATGAATGGATAAATCCACCCATAAGCCGGTATTGCTTTCGCAATAGGGTCATACATGGCAAATGTTTGTGGAAAGTTTTTATAATCTAGAAATTTGAAAAAACTGAATATAATATAGAATAACCCCATAAAGTCATACATCAGTCCAGGGACAGAAAATTCAGGTTGATTCATGAGCAAGGTCGCCATGGTGATATAAAAGAAAATGAGAAAAAGTGGATATAATTGCTTTAAGTCAGAAGGTGGCGATTCCTTTGAATGCTGATGGGAGGATTCCTCTGAATATTTTATAACAGCTTTATATCCTGTTTTTGACACCGCATCAATAAGTAATTCAGCACTTACATCTCCTCCTACCGCTGCCGATTTATCTGAAAGGTTTACTTTTACTGATCTCACCCCTGAGACTTGGGTTAGTGCACGCTCAATCGTTGTGACACATCCCGCACAGTGCATCTCTTTTATGGATAATA
>CAYVNB010000029.1:6449-11793 GCA_964452665.1 uncultured bacterium | reverse complement strand
CCTGGCTCATCCCCACTTTTACATTGATGCCAAATAGGATGACATGGTGATTCTCCGTCTCTACAACTCGGATGTCATGGATATCTATCACCCGTTCATCGCCAGTCCAATTTTTATCCAAGAAATTCCGAACCTGTTTCACCAGGGGATTCCCGGGATGTACCGGATCCAAGTGAATAGTCGGTTCCACACCCAATGCTTGTGTCAATCGTGATTCCAGCACTTCAGAAATATCGTGTGCATTGGCGGTGGTACTATCCGCATCAATTTCCACATGAACGCTGGCAAATTTGTCATGACCATAACTGTGGATCGTAATATCATGTGCTCCAAGAACACCATCTACGCTCATAACAATATGGCGAATGACTTCCACCTCTTCGGATGTCGGCGGCTTGCCAATAAGTTCATTCACTGCATCTTTGGCAATCACATATCCGGTAAAAATAAGAAATAAAGCGACGCCCAATCCTGCCCAACCATCTACAGCGGCATAGCCATAATTTCCAGCAATGAGTGCCACCACCACTAATAGGCTGGAAATCGCATCGGTGCGGTGGTGCCATGCATCGGCATGAAGGGTACCTGAAGCGATTTTTGATGAAAGGAATTTAGCATATCGGGCGGCGATTTCTTTGAGCAGGATTGTCACCCCAAGGACAACAACCATCCACCATTCTGATGATACTGGTTCGGGATGTTGAATGCGGTGAATTGCTTCCTGAATAAATTCAATTCCCGCCACCACCAGTAAAACAGCAATAATAAGTGTGGCGATATATTCCGCTCTCCCGTGACCATAAGGATGTTCCACATCTGCCGGTTTCTCCGATTGTTTAAAACCCCAGATCACGACTCCTGAAGATACCACATCCGAGAGTGTATGGATCGCATCAGCGATTACACTGACAGCACCTACTGCAAAACCAATCGCCAGTTTCAATATGAATAGGATACCATTTATAAGGACAGACACCCATCCTTGAAATACGCCAATCTTAGCACGGTAAGATTGAACTGACGCTGCAGTATTGGGCACAAACTTATTGGTGATGGACTCAAACATGATATCTAATCAGGTGATCTCCTAAGGATGACAGGTTATAATTTAAATTATGGAGACAATGTAATACATGGTTTCTAAATAATTTATTGAATAAAAAAATGAAAAGTGTACTTTACCAAACCAAACTAAAAGCCCCGCAAGTGCGAGGCTTTTAGTTTGGGGATGTGTTTTACTTTTTATGAATCATAAGCGGCTATACCCGTTACATCCTGCCCTATAATCAGGGTATGCATCTCATGGGTGCCTTCATAAGTGAATACTGACTCAATATTGGCCATATGTCGAATGGGCGAATAATCCTCACTAATACCGTTCGCTCCTAAAATTTCTCTGGACGTTTTGGCAATATTACGCGCCATGGCACAGTTGTTCCGCTTTGCCATGGACACCTGCTGGAAGGTCATGGTACCTTCATCTTTTAATCGTCCCAACCGATAGACTAATAACTGGCTTTCGGTAATTCTGGTGACCATGTCCGCAAGTTTGGCCTGGGTTAGCTGGTATCCGGCAATCGGTTTGGAGAATTGTTTGCGATCCTTGGAATAATTCAATGCTGTATTGTAGCAATCTGTTGCGGCACCGACCATTCCCCAAGCAATGCCGTAACGGGCTTGAGTCAGACAGCTTAAGGGTCCCTTCAATCCTTCAATATTTGGCAGCCGTGCCGAATCAGGAACCTGGACATTTTCCATGACCAGCTCTGACGTAACCGAAGCCCGCAGGCTCAATTTTCCATGCTGTACCGGCGCAGAAAAACCTTTCATTCCCTTTTCCAGCAAAAAGCCCCGTACGATTCCTTCTTCATCTTTCGCCCACACGACGGCAATATCGGCCACTGAACCATTGGTGATCCACATTTTATTGCCACTGATGATCCATTCATCGCCGTCCCTTAGGGCTTTTGTGGCCATTCCACCAGGATTGGACCCAAAGTTCGGTTCTGTGAGCCCGAAACAGCCGATCTTTTCACCAGAACCCAATGCCGGGAGCCATTTTGCTTTTTGTTCATCAGAACCATAGGCGTGGATGGGATACATGACCAATGCACCTTGTACACTAGCAAAAGAACGGAGTCCCGAATCCCCCCGTTCCAGTTCGTGAAGAATTAGTCCGTAGGCCACATTACTCACACCGGCACCACCGCTCTCTTCCGGCAGAGATGAACCCATAAAACCTAGTTCGCCAAGTTTGGACACCAGGTCCATAGGAAAAGTAGCTTTTTCATAATGGTCAATGATAACTGGCATGAATTCCGTCTGTACGAAATTATAGGCCGTCTGTTGGATGAGCAATTCTTCTTCGGAAAGTAGATCAGTTATATGGTAATAATCGGGGCCGTATTGCTTCATGGTTTTCCTTTAAAAATTGGGATAGAAATTACGATACTATAAGATTTATTTCGAAATGATCTCGCGCTGTTCTTTCATTCCCATTGAAATTAAATACGGGTCTGATTTCTGACGTCTTAAAAATGCAGATTTGGAATTTACGTCCAGCCAGTTGTTCTTTATCATAATTTGCCCAATGGCGCCCCCCAATGTATTTCCAGGGCCCAGGAGAACTAGTTTATCCGGGCAGAATTCTTTCATGGTCACCATAACAGCAGACGAAAAATCGTATGCTTTGGTCACTTGATGTCCTAAGGTATATTGATGAAGTTCGGATGAGTCTGTGGAAAAGGGTGTCCAAATATGCCCCCGGCCATCAACCATTGGAATCACTGGTTTTTGAAATAAAGATGTGTTCAGAGCACCCATTCCTTTCGCAGAAATATTATTCATTAAGGGAGTGTGGAAAGCACCGTGATATGGCAGCTGGAAAGGATATGTATCGTCCGTTGGGAGTTTTTTCAACAGCTTATCCAATACTGTTTGTTCTCCGCCAATGACCAGGTAGCCGCCGAGATGAATGGACACATATGCACCGGCTTTTTCTATTTCAGCTAATACCATTGCACTTTTTTCAGAATCTAATTGCCAATTTTTATCCACGATAGGATAAATAATTTGCCCGCCGATGATACCTTCTGCCATCATAGTACCCATGGTGTGAATCAATTGATAGGCATTCTCATAAGACATTGCACCACCCAAAGCCAGTGCAATATACCAACCCATAGAATTCCCTGTTACGGCCACGATCTCAAATTTTCTTTGGTCAATCGATAGAAAATCAGACAAACTGCATGCGTAGATAAGTGGTGATGCATGTTCCCCAGCCATGTGAATTTTTGCCTTGAAAGACTGTGTATCCATTTCTGTAAGTATGGGGAGTTCGGCGGATTTTCGCTGTGCATCCATCCATGCGATCTGTTCCTGGGCCGGAGCGCCATGATTTTTTAGGTAGCGGGATGTTTCGCGGGTGTATGTCCCCCGCCCAGGACAAATAACGATGATTCGTTCTTTAGCCATTCACCAATTCCGCAGCATTTTTGATTATGGATTCTTTACTCGGGAGCGTGGCGACAGCGGCCACACCCAATGGAATAAAACTGTCTTCCGCCGCATGGAGTTTAATGTTTAAGGGCTTATTGGATTCAGTCACCAATCGAGCCAAAATACCTTCCCCATGACAACCGGTCCGGCGGCATTCATCCACGATCAATACATTTTCACAGTTGCCGATGGTTTTCAGTAGTTTTGGGATATTAATATCCGACAGCCATCGCAGATCGATTATTTTGATCTTTTTCTTCAGTTTTTTTTCGATCTCCTTCTGGGCCTGTAATGACAAATACAATCCATTCCCGTATGTAATGATTGTAAGCGCTTTTCCTTTGCCATAAATGGCAAATTCACCCACAGGAATTTCTTCCTTTACATCTGGATATTGAAAGTTCCACTTCCCATCTTTTGGCTTGTGGAGATCCTTTGTCATATATAAAGCGATGGGCTCTACAAAGACCACCACCCGTCCGTTTTCGTAAGCTTCCTTTATCGCCATACGAAGCATTTTGGCAGCATCAGGCCCATTAGATGGTACGGCCAGGATCACCCCGGGAATGTCTCGGAAAATGGTTAATGAATTATCATTGTGGTAATGACCTCCAAATCCTTTTTGATAAGCCAATCCTGGTACTCTTAAAACCATGGGATTAGTAAACCGTCCTTCAGAGAAAAAGGGCAATGTAGCTGCTTCACCGCGGAGTTGATCTTCTGCATTATGGAGATATGCCAAAAATTGAATTTCCGGAATGGGGATGAAACCATTATGGCCAAAACCAATCCCGAAGCCAATGATGGATGTTTCATCCAATGGACTGTTAAACACTCGACGATTGCCAAACTGTTTATAGAGATTTGCCGTCACATGATAGATCCCACCCTTCTGGGCCACATCTTCGCCAAACACCAATGTATTGTCGAAACGGAGCATAATATCGGACAGGGCATAATTGATTAGTTTGGCCATGTGTTGAGGCTGACCGATCCGTTTGAATTCTTTCCCGAATAAGATTTCTCGTTCTTTTTTGGTGGGATGTTTTGGGGCAGTTCTTTTAATCCGATTTTCAGTGATGGATGCCATGACTTCTGATGCCGTTTCCAATTTTGGGCGGACAGTTACCGCATCAAATACATGGTTTACTTGAGCTCGAAATGATTCATAGATGGTTATTATTTCATCAACGGAGAGACATTGATTCTCCATAAGAATTCGCGCGGAATGAAGCAATGGATCGTTGAATTCTGTTTCTTCAATTTCAGACAGTGGTTTGTATCCCACTTCCACATCGGAGCCGGCATGGCCCATGAGCCGTACCGTTTTCATATGAAGGAAAATAGGCGATCGATTGATCCGGCAATCGCGATCCGCTTGGCGCGATTTGAGCATAAGATCAATGAGATGGAGCCCATCGGTTTGAATATAATTCAGTCTTCTTGGGTGATTAAAATTCTGCTCTATCCATTGATCATCTGTAGAAACAGAAATGCCGGTGCCGTTATCTTCACAAATAAAAACGATAGGCACATGGCCACCTTGACCAGTGACCCAATTGGCAGTGTTAAAGGCACTTAAAGCAGTGGCATGATTAATAGTGGCATCCCCAAAACTGCAGAGAACAATGCTATTTCCTTCTAATTCCCGTTGATGGATATCCAGATCTTTGGCACGATCAATGGAAAACGCCGCGCCCACTGCTTTCGGCAAATGGCTCGCGATGGTACTGGTCTGGGGCGGAATATTCAACTCTTTGCTTCCGATAACCTTGTGGCGGCCGCCACTTATGGGGTCTTCTGATGATGCCATGAAGGACAGGGCCAAATCATAAATGGGTGT
>CAYVNB010000029.1:4382-6349 GCA_964452665.1 uncultured bacterium | reverse complement strand
CCGGATTTCACAAATTGCGTGAAATTGGCATCGATTACTCTTGCTCTGTTGAATAAGGACATTTTAATTAGCCATAAAAACCACAGGGCTTAAAGGTTATAAAAGTGTTCATTTTCTCATTGAGTACACTGACTCCAGATTTAGTTTTTCAAACTCTCCAGTTTGGCTTTGAATTCTCGCAGTTCCCGCACATTACCAATCTGTACTTCACAGGTATCCCATTTTAAACGGAATTCCTTTTCTGAATCAGATCCGCCCTGTTTCTGATAAAGTGGATAAAGATCTTTATCTTCCCGCGTTTTATTATAATGTAGAGTTGCGGTGAGTTGATAAGCAATATCTTCAGTAATATCATCGATGATCCGTTCGGGAAGAGATCGTTCCAGCAGGCTTTTCTCAATGTGGGAGAAACGCATGCCTTTCACCACATAATCCTGATACGCTTCCCAGGCAAAGGGCGCCACAGCTTTGACTGATTCTGCCATGGCATCTGAAAATACCCGAATCTCGTATTGGGCGTGGCTATCAGAACGGAGCCCGATAAAATGCAGTAAATTGTGGAGATCATTCTTCCAATACCATTCGGTATATAAATTAACAGGCAGGAGCGCACGGGCCAGTTCACGGGCCACACCGGCATCATTCAACTCGGAATACATGGCAAAACTTTTTTCTGAAATATCTTTGAAATAATCTTGTACCTTTTGTTTCAGGTCTTGCGGTACGTCTCCCATACGGCCCTGTTTGTTCAATGCAGATTGGTATTGGATATGCTCCGGGTCCGGATAATAAAATTCATCCCGAGCTTCAGAATAACGGAGTGAATATTCATTAATGTTGGCTGTGCGGTGGCGGACCCATTGACGCGCCACAAAAATGGGCATTTTGCAGTGGAATTTGAATTCCACCATTTCAAATGGTGTAGAGTGGCGGTGGCGCATAAGATATCGGATAAGCCCACGGTCTTGAGACACTTTGGCTGTGCCTTTTCCATAACTGACTCTTGCTGCCTGTACGATGGCATCATCGCCACCCATGGAATCCACGAGCCGGACAAAGCCTTTATCTAAACATTTGATTGCATCATCTGGTATTTGTGTCATCTCTAATTATTTCCTGTTAAAATTTTATATGTCTTATCTACAGCATTTATTTCACCAGCAACTAAACCAGGAGAAATTAAGGTATTTTTTTGATTATACAGTCTTTGTTCATTATTTAAGTCGATTAGTTTTCCGCCCGCCTCATTGATGATGCAATTCCCGGCGCAAATATCCCATTCATTTTTGGGGCGAAATGAAGCACATATATCTGCCTTTCCTGCGGCGGTGAGTCCCAGTTTATAAGCCACGGATCCAACAGCACGCAATTCCCCAAACGTGCCATCGTATGGTACCCACAATCCTCGACATGTTTCGGATCGACTATTCAGGATCACCATATCGCCAACATTTTCTTTGGTTGCGCATTGAATCGGTTCATCATTAAGGAAGGCACCTTCATCTTTGGCAGCAGTAAATATTTCTTTCGTTACTGGATTAAATAGAACACCAACAATCGGCTCACCCATTTCTACTAAAGCCACACTCACTACAAAATTGGGCACCGCTTCCACAAATTCTTTGGTACCGTCCAGCGGATCCACTACCCAAACACGATCTTTTGTTAATCGTTCAGGTGAATCTACCGTTTCTTCTGAGAGCCAACCGTAATCGGGGCAGGCTTCAGTAAGGATGTCTTTCAAGCAAGCATCAGCGGCATAGTCCGCTGTGGTAACGGGATTATGATACCCCTTATCTTTAATCTCATAGTCTGCTTTGTAATAGTTTAAAATAAGTGCGCCGGCTTCAAGGGCCGCTTCCTGCGCCAATTTTAATTCAGAAATCATGGGAGGAAAATTAGGAATAACAAATAAAGGTCACATCTTATTATTCAAGTATAAATTGAATTAATTATTTGAAGAAATT
>CAYVNB010000029.1:0-4282 GCA_964452665.1 uncultured bacterium | reverse complement strand
GCACATTTTTTGAAAAGGGAATATTTGAATTGGTGGATCCATTTCCCAATTTGGGTTCACCACCCAAATAAGTGACACTGGCCATGGCCCGCTTAACCAAAGAATTATTTGGATCTATACTACCAGCAGGTCGATTCCCAACCATTTTTATATCCACATTCATTTTTACATCAGTGCGACCCATTACATTTTGATCTGACAAGGCTCTTTTCATGGCATTTTGAAATAGATCATCCATCTTTTGGAGTCGCTTTGGATTTGTTGATCGCATATCCACTTCCATCCAAGATTCAAAGGGGATGGAATTGATTGAAGTGCCCCCGCCGATCCGACCTACATTGTAACTAACCTTTGGACCTATTGTACGACTATATGGATCGGCTGCATCTGTAAAATATTCAATGGCGCGACCAAGGGCATGGTGAGGATTCACCAATCCGAATGCACCCCAAGAATGGCCACCGGGCCCTTTGAATGTCACCCGATAACGATGGGAACCGACTGCTCTTGTCACAATTCGATTCAAACCGCCCCCATCTACTGCAATATAACTGTCGATCTTTAAATCTCCCGAATTGAAAAGATGCTTTACGCCTCTAAGATCCCCTAATCCTTCTTCTCCAACCGTCCCGGCAAAATAAATCGTGGCATCGGTATTGATACTAGCATAGTTAATTACACTCAGCAATGTAACAATAAGACTTAATCCTCGGGTATCATCACCAATTCCCGGTGCAAATAAGGTATCCCCTTTCATTTTGACCGTTACATCCGTTTCCTCCGGGAATACCGTATCCAAATGGCCTTCGATCAATACCGTTGACTCACCATGACCTTTCCGTTCTGCGATTACATTTCCTACATCATCAATAAATACACGATCTGCCCCAGCTTTCTCTAACAAATCAGCGAAGGCCGCGGCTCGTTTCTCTTCTTTGAATGGCGGTGCAGGAATTTCGGTCAAATAAATTAGATTATTAAGAGTACTTTCCTCCAAAGCATCAATACGATCAAACGCATTTTTTATTTTTGTATGTTTAGCGAGTTTTTCTATCTCGTAAGTATATTTTTTATCAATTATAGGCAAATTGGCCTGGGCACAAAGAATATTCAATACCAGAATGACCAACCAAATATAAATAACCCTATTTTGCTTGAACATGTATTTCCTCCCTCTAATTTGAGCGGAATTGTACATCTGTTTAGTATATTTTATCTATAGTTGATTCTTCTCACCTTATGTATTACTTACACTGAAATATCGAGATTCCGGATGGGAGAAATACCAACCACTAACGGATGCCGCTGGAAACATGGCCCTGCTTTCGGTCAAGGTTATACCTGTATTTTCTTCCACATTAAGTAAAGCCCAGATCTTATCCTTTTCAGCATGATCCGGACAGGCGGGATATCCTGGTGCTGGACGAATCCCTTTATAAGATTCTTTGATTAATTCATCACTATCTAATGATTCTTCTGCATCATAACCCCAGAATTCTTTTCGCACCCGTTCATGGAGTCTTTCCGCAAATGCTTCTGCCAATCGATCTGCCAGCACTTTGGCCATGATGGCATTATAATCATCGTGTCTATCTTCAAATTCTTTCACGATGAATTCCAGCCCATGGCCAGTTGTGATGGCAAAAGTGCCAATATAGTCATCTTTGGGTCCGATAAAATCGGCCAGAGAATAATTGGTGCTATTGATACCTTTATCCACAGTTTGCCGGGGGAAGTGAAATGCTTCTTCTTTTGTAATTACAGATTCGTCTTTTGCATTGGCGGAATGAATACCGATTATTCCTTTAGCTATGAGCAATTTTTCAGTGACAATTCGATTCAGTAGTCTTTGCCCATCATCAAATAGTTTCTGCGCTTCACCACCATATTTTTCCTTGGATAAAATTGCAGGATAAATTCCCTTTAATTCCCACGCGTGGAAGAATGGGGACCAATCGATATAATCTACCATTTCATGTAGTGGATAATCTTCAAATACTTTAATTCCCTGAAAATTAGGTGTTAATACCGGATATTCGCTCCAATCAATTTGATGTTTTCTCTCCCTTGCTGATTCAATGGACAAAGATGGTTTGGTTGATTTTTTTGCGCGGGTTTCCCTTATCTTTTGAAAATCATTTTTAACCTCAGCTACTAACGAATCTTTTTCCTTTTCGTTCATGAGTTTACTAACCACACCCACGGCACGGGATGCATCAATCACATGAATGGATGGGCCTGAATAATTTTCTTCAATCTTTACTGCTGTATGTGTTCGGCTGGTGGTGGCACCACCAATCAGTAATGGAATATTAAATTCTAGACGCTCCATTTCGGAAGCCACATGGACCATTTCATCCAAGCTGGGTGTAATCAATCCGGAAAGACCGATAATATCTGCTCCTTCTTTTTTCGCGGTGGATAAAATTTTATCAGAAGATACCATGACACCAAGATCTACAATATCATATCCATTGCATCCAAGGACTACACCTACAATATTTTTACCAATATCGTGAACATCTCCTTTTACTGTAGCCAATACAATCTTTCCGTTAGATTTGCCAGTGAGTCCCATTTCATCTTTTTCTTTTTCAATAAATGGAATCAAATGGGCCACCGCTTTCTTCATGACTCGGGCCGATTTCACCACTTGGGGCAGAAACATTTTTCCAGAACCAAATAGATCGCCCACCACATTCATTCCATCCATGAGTGGTCCTTCAATTACATGAATAGGCCGATCATATTGTTGACGGGCTTCTTCCGTATCCTCATCAATGTAGTCGACGATACCTTCTACTAACGCGTGGCTTAATCTTTCTTTAACCGTATTTTTACGCCAGGAAAGGTCCTTCACTTCTGATCGTTTAACACCCCGATATTCTTCTGCAATTTCCACTAGCCGTTCGGTGGCATCATCTCTGCGATTGAATAATACATCTTCCACTCGTTCTTTCAAATCCGGGGCGATATCATCATAGACGGTGAGCTGGCCTGCATTTACAATACCCATATCCATTCCAGCTTGGATGGCATGATACAAAAATGCGGAATGCATGGCTTCTCTTACGCCATTATTTCCCCTGAAAGAAAAAGAAAGGTTGGATACACCGCCACTGATATGCACCCTAGGGAGTGTATCTTTAATGGTCTTTACCGCATCGATAAAAGCTTTACCAAATTCATTATGCTCTTCTATACCAGTGGCGATGGCAAAAATATTCGGATCAAAAATGATATCTTCCGGTGGGAAACCAACTGTTTCCGTCAAGATTTTATATGCTCTTGAACAGATTTCTACTTTTCGTTCATAGGTATCCGCTTGCCCCTTTTCATCAAACGCCATAACGATTAAGGCCGCACCATATTTCTTAATAGTTTTGGCCTGGCGAATGAATTCCAATTCACCTTCTTTCATAGAAATAGAATTGACGATTCCTTTCCCTTGAAGGTTTTTCAAACCCGTTTCCAAGACAGTCCATTTTGATGAATCGACCATGACCGGCACTTTAGCAATATCCGGCTCCGCTGCTATTAACCGCAGGAATGTTTCCATTGCCGCTTCGGAATCAAGCAATCCTTCATCCATATTTACATCAATGATCTGGGCTCCATTCTCTATTTGTTGCCGGGCCACAGATAAGGCTTTTTCGTAATCATCTTCTTTAATGAGTCGTTGAAATTTGGCTGAACCGGTCACATTCGTTCGTTCACCCACATTGATGAAATTACTTTCAGGCCGAATGGTGACTGGCTCTAACCCGCTTAATTTTGTTAAGGGATCTATATTAGGGAATTGGCGTGGTTTAATACCTTGAACCGTATCGACAATTGCTTTGGTATGGGCTGGCGTCGTTCCACAGCATCCACCCACCATATTGACCAACCCACTTTCTGCAAATTCCTTAATGATTTCAGCCATGGCCTCCGGAGATTGGTCATATTCCCCAAATTCATTGGGGAGTCCCGCATTGGGATAGGCAAATACATTAATATTCGCTGCATTGGTCAGCTCACTCAACCAAGGCCGCATTTGCTCGGCTCCCAATGCACAATTCAATCCCACCGCTGTAAGATCAGCATGACGGATTGAATGCCAAAAGGCTTCCACCGTTTGACCAGAGAGGGTTCTACCACTGGCATCGGTAATGGTACCGGAAACAAAAATCGGTATATCACCATTGCCATCCTCTAGTAATTCCCTAATCGCATAAAGGGCGGCTTTACAATTCAAGGTATCGAAAACCGTCTCAACCAAAAATAGATCTACTCCCCCATT
>CAYVNB010000028.1:0-12172 GCA_964452665.1 uncultured bacterium | reverse complement strand
TATAAACCTTGCCATCATGCCTCTTGCCTTTTTAGCATAAAATGAAATTATTCTCGATTTTCCATTTTTTAATTCTTTGAAAACAGGTGTAACTACTTCTGCATTAAGTCCGCTATTATCAATCGATTTAAAATATTCATTTGATGCACAGTTTATAATTGTTTTTTCCTTATGATTATTTAATTCTTTGACCAACTCATTGGATAACTGGTCTCCCCAAAATTCATATAGATTCTTCCCAGCAGAATTTTGAAGTTTTGTTCCCATCTCTAACCGATAAGGCAACATCAGATCCAGAGGCCTTAAGACACCATAAAGGCCTGAAAGTATTCTGATATTGTCCTGTGCAAAAGATATATCCGATTCATTTAATGTTTCAGCATTCAATCCTTCATAGGTATCTCCTTTAAAAAGATACATTGCTTCCCTCGAGAGATCAGTTGAAAAGTTTGAAGTCCAGGATTGATAACGTTCCCAATTAAGCTCTGAGAGTTTTTCACTAATACCCATTAATGAAGCCAAGCCTGGTGGGTCATAGGATTTTAATACATTAACCAGTGTTTTAGATTGATTTAAAAATACTGGTTTTGTGTGTGCTGAACCTATGGCGGTACATTCTTTGGTGAGTTTTTTTGCTGGTGATAATACGGTTAACATAAAATTGATTTATCCTTCCCGTTTTAGATTTTTTCTTTATTCAATTCCAAGTAAATCCACTTCAAATATGAGAGTTGAATTTGGGGGGATTGATCCCGCATTTCTATTTCCATAACCCATATCTGGCGGGATAGTCAATTTTCTTTTTCCCCCTACTTTCATACCCGGAATACCTTCATCCCAACCTTTTATAACCTGACCCGCCCCAACCGTAAATCGGAAGGGAGTTCTGCCAGGATTCAAAGATGAATCAAATTTGGTACCGTCCTTTAGCCATCCCGTATAATTTACTGTTACGATATCATTTTTTTCTACAGGAGCACCCTCTCCTATTTTTAAATCTTCAATAATAAGTTTACCGTTTTCCACTGCTTCATCCTTACTGCAACCTGCGGCCAATATGAGAATGACCATTGCAGGTATTTGCCATTTAATTTTCATAATGATTCTCCCAAAAATTAGGGTGGAAGTTTACATCAATTGACAGATGAATATTGCCGTAAATTTTGCCGCATCTATCATACAATGAATCGCCTTATTGATTGAACCATACAAATCATTTTCTAAACGTGAATTTCTTTCATGAAGAAAAGCATGAAACCTTTTATTATGTTTCAGAGTTAGGATATGGAGAGTTTATCCGAGGCCGGCTGAAGGACCTTTGGCCGGGAAGACATACTGAATGAAGTCATTCATCCAAACCAATTCATGTGCACTAATTAAGGCATTTTTTCTGGGCATCCTTGCCCTGGCATCACTTTCTGCCCAAGATGACCGCCTTCGATTAAAACAGGCGGATGTTTTAGAAAACGTAACTGTGGATGGAGTCTCCATGCAATACCTCCGCGGCAATGTAATCTTCACCAAGGGTGACATGACTATGAATTGTGATTGGGCCCGGTTCGATCAAAAACAGGAGCGGGGCTTTCTTTTTGGGAATGTGTCCATGACTGAAGATGTGCAGAACCTCACCTGCGATTCTTTATTTGTGGATTCCCCGAAAGATATCATGATTGCCTATAGCAACACACATGTGTGGGACACCACTTATAGCCTTGTGGCCGATACCCTTTTTTATTTCTCTGAACTAGACAGCGGATCTGCCAATGGCAACGCCACCCTCATCCAAGAAAAGCAGACCATCAAAGGAGATCGGATCGAATATGTGGACCTTCCAGAAGTGGATGGTGTATCCTATGCTGCCCGGGGGAATGTCACCATTACAGAAGTAGGACGTCTCGCCACCTGCGGCGAAGCAATCTATGATCGGAAAAATGGAAAGACCGTCCTCCGCATTAAACCTCAAATTGTAGATAATGAACAAACTATTTCCGGCAGTGAAATTTATCTGGAATATGAAGATGAAGTCTTGAAAAATCTATTTATCCCCAGTGAGGCCCATGCCACCCATCCCTCCAAAGGGATACGGGAATGGTTTGAAGTGGTGGAGGGCGACACGACATTTTTTGAAGATTCCCTATCCTTCTCTGATGATATGACCGGCTCCATCCTCAGAGGGTTTTTTGTGGATGGGAAACTGGATTCCATGCGACTGGAAGGCATGGCCACTACCCTCTATCACATTTTCGAAGATTCTGTGTATCAGGGAAAGAATGAAGCATCCGGGGATACGATTACCATGAATTTTGGGGAGAAGGATCTGGAAAAGATTTTTGTCTCCGGCGGTTCCCAGGGCACCTATACACCCGACACAACCGGCGCAGATGTAGATGGTCCTGTGGTGTATCAATCAGAAGATATTGAATATGATGTCATCAATGAATTCACAGATCTTCATGGGGATGCCACCATCGATTATACCAATGTGAACCTCACAGCAGGTTTTATCAATGTGGCATGGAAAAACAATCTGTTAAAAGCATTACCCGAATCTAAACTGGACTCTGCCTATGGAGAAATTCGACCCACCATGGTGGAATCCGGTGAAGAACCCATGGTGGGTGATACCATGATTTATAATTTGGAAACCCGTCATGGCAAAGTGATTAAGGGCACCACCAAAGCAGAGGATGGATTTTATCATGGTGATGAGATACGAAATCGGGATATGGATATATTTTACGCACAGCATGCAGCCTATACCACTTGTGATTTGGAAGAACCTCATTTTCATTTTGAGATGAATCGAATGAAAATGATTAATGAAGATAAAGTGGTAGCCCGGCCTATTATCCTCTACATTGCTAATATTCCCATTTTCGGTTTACCCTTTGGGGTATTTCCACATCAAAAGGGTGGTCGTCGTTCTGGATGGATTATGCCCACTTACGGAACCGATGCCCGTTGGGGCGGTTACATCAATGGACTGGGATATTACTGGGCCGTAAGTGAATTTTTTGATTCAAAATTTACCATGAGTCTCTACGATCGGGATGGAGTCACCCTGCGATCCCAAAACCAATACACGAAGCGGTACAAGTATTCCGGGAGTTTTGACCTGGAAACAAAACAGCGATTTTCAGGTGCCATCCCCGATGAAGATAAGGATATATATGATTTATGGTCCAATCGCCAGAGTGATTATGTGGTTCGGTGGAACCATCGCCAGCAATTACGGAATAACCAATCTGCAGCGGTGAATGCCAGCTATTATTCTAGTGGAGATTATAACCGCCGGACGGGAATTGAACAGCAACAGCGATTGAACCAACAGGCGGTGTCCAATGCCACTTATTCAAAGCGGTGGCCCAAATCCAGAAACAGTCTCAGCATCAACCTTTCTTCCCGGCGGGACCTCATGGCTGAAAAAAAAATCGATCAGAATTCTGCATTCTATACACAGCCCTCTCGTGCAGGGCAAGAGATAAATATCACCAACAATACCTTTCCCCAAATGGCCTTTTCTCATAGCCAGCGGGCCCTCTTCCCCACTAAGGCGAAAAAGAAAAAATGGTATAATAATATAAATTATAATTATTCATCTCGATTTACCAATAACCTGAAAAATTATTATGAATCGGAAGCCTACACCGTCAATGACAGCACCACGGGATATCGGTGGAAAATGAATGCAGATGAAGATGTAATGACCAATACTTTTTCTGATTATATCATGGCACACACGTCCGGGATAAACATGTCTGCTAAGATATTTAAATACTTTAATGTGTCTCCCAGCCTATCCCTCCGATCGGATTGGGTAAACCGAACCTATGCGGGATTTATTGATACCACTTCCAGCCAACTGATAAAAAATGAAGTAAAGGGATTTGCCACGCGAACCACGGGCTCATTCAATATCAATATGAATACTCAGATTTATGGTCTTTTTCCTGTGAAGTTCGGCAAGATGGAAGCCATTCGCCATGTGATTTCTCCATCTATCGGTTATTCCTATCGGCCGGATTTTTCAAAAGAGGTCTTTGGCATGGATCCCGGATATTATGAAGTGATTAAACAGGATAATGGTGAAGTGGTGTATTTCGATCGATTTTCCGGTACCCTCGCAGGAGGCACACCTAGAGGCGAGAATCAATCTATGAATATATCCATGAATAATGTATTTCAAGCCAAGATTGTGGATGGGGATAAAGAGCGAAAGCAGGATTTATTCTCATGGCGCATGGGCACAAGCAGAAACTTTGTAGCAGAAGAATTTCAATGGAGCAATATCAGTTCCTCGGTTCGGGCCAATGTGAGCCGAAAATTGAATCTGGATTTTTCCATGACCCACGATTGGTATGATTTTGACAAAGAAAAAAATATGCGGATTAATAAATTCAAGACAAGCGGCGGTATCCCCACACCGCGATTGATCAGCGCTAGATTTTCTACGGGATTTCGTTTTTCCGGCAATCGCCTTTCCTTCGATCCGGAAGAGAATGAAACGGAAGAAGCGGATACTACGGAAACGGATCAGCGGGTGGATGGGGCTAATTTGGCGGGTATGTTCACCGGGTTTGGGAATAATAACAACGATAGTAAAAAATCATCGGGACAGCTATGGAGTTCTTCCGCTAGCTTCAGTTTTTCCTATAACAATGCGAATCCCAATAATCCCCATAAGACATTTTGGATGTCCTCCAACTCCACTATTCAACTTACGGAGGCGTGGAAGGTCCAATATAACGCCCGCCTCGATCTTATTAATCAAAACCTCGTGAGCCATACTTTTTCTGTCTATCGGGATCTCCACTGCTGGGAGTTAAGCCTAAACTGGACACCCAATGGATATGCATCGGGCATCTATTTAAAACTGAATGTAAAATCCCCGAATTTGAGCGATTTAAAACTGGAACAACGGGGTGGTACATTCAGCCGGCCTTCATTGTTTGATCGATAAAACGATGACAGAGTCACAACAGAATTGGATTAAGATTGCTGAATTCAGTGGCGCGGTCTATGCAGAAATGGCGAAAAATATATTAAAGGATAATAATATCCCCTCTTATACGAAAGGGGATTTTTTAAGCACCGCATACAATATTAATGCATTGACACTCCCTGGCGGTTCTGTAAAATTGTATATTCCGGAATCATTTCAGACTCAGGCAGAAGACTTACTGAAAAATTTAACTGAAGAATATGAGTAAAAATATCATCCGATCAATTAAAGGCACCCAGGATATCCTTCCGGATCAGAGCCACCGCTGGCAGGCATTAGAAACAGCCATCCGCAATACCATGGATCGCTACAGGTATAAAGAAATTCGCACCCCGGCTTTTGAACAGACCGAACTTTTTTCCCGAGGTGTGGGTGAAGAAACAGATATTGTATCCAAAGAAATGTATAGTTGGAGGGACAAAGGAGGCGAAAACCTCACCTTAAAACCGGAACTTACTGCGCCCGTGACGCGGGCCTTTATCCAACACAATATGGGTGGGCAAAGCCCCACTAACAAACTCTATTATATCGATGCCCTCTTTCGGAGAGAACGTCCCCAAAAAGGACGTTATCGGCAATTCCATCAATTTGGTGTAGAAGCATTTGGTTCGGAACATCCAGAAATTGATGCAGAAGTCATCGCCCTAGCCATGGCTGTGTTTAATGGGATTGGTTTGAGTAATCTTTCATTAAAATTGAATTCCATCGGATCTCCCCAATGCAGGGTGGACTATCGAAATGCACTCCGAGATTTTTTATCTCCCCATTTGAATGACCTCAGCGAAACAAGCCTAAAACGATTTGAAAAAAATTCGCTTCGTATTCTAGATACAAAAGTACCTCACGAAATTGAAATTCTGAAAGATGCCCCTAATATTGGGGAATGCTGGACGTCAGAAGATCTAAGTCATTTTGAGGAGGTCTGTTCGCTCTTAGATGCTATGGGTATTTCATATGAATTAACACCGCACCTCGTCCGCGGTTTGGATTATTACACCCGAACTACATTTGAAATTACCTCTACAGCCATAGGCGCACAGGATTCCATTTGCGGTGGCGGCCGTTATGATGGGCTGGTCGAAACCTTAGGCGGTAAACCCACACCGGGGATTGGATTCGCAGCCGGTATGGAACGCATCCTTTTGGCCATGGATAATGATGCTTCAACGACCCAACACACCCATATTTATATAGTCGGATTGGGCGATGGGGTTCGGCCAAGGGTTGTCCAATTGGCTGAAGCACTTCGGCAAAATGAGTTGGCTGTAGAATTCGATGTGCTACGTCGATCCATGAAAGCCCAAATGCGAGAAGCAAACAAGGCCGGTGCTGACTATGCCATCATTATTGGCGACAAGGAATTGGAAGTGGGACAAGCGGAGGTGAAAGATTTATCTACAGGAGATCAAAATAAGGTAGCATTGAATCAATTGATAGACCATATGAATTCTTTGCCTTTTTAAATTTTTCCTTTACATTATTATACGCGCGTGGAAATATTAGATTCCTACCAATAAACTGATTTAAAAATTGAATGAGCACAAAACCAATATTAATTGTTGAGTCGCCTTCCAAAGCGAAAACCATTTCCAAATACCTTAGGGGAAAATATGAAGTCATGGCTTGTGTGGGGCATATTAAAGATCTTCCCAAAACAGACCTGGGTGTGGATGTAGATAATGATTTTGCCATCACCGAAGAAGTGCTGGATGATAAAAAATCTTTCATGAAAGAATTGCGCGCACTGGCAAAACATGCAGACCAAATTGTGGTAGCCACTGACCCGGATCGTGAAGGGGAAGCAATAGCTGCTCATATTGCCAGTGAAGTGAATTCGGAAAAGATCTCTCGCGTCTTATTCACTGAGATCACCAAAGAAGGAATTGAAGAAGGAATGAATGAGATTCATGCCATTGATACGAATCTCGTGGAGGCGCGAACCGCTCGGCGCATCATTGACCGCCTGGTGGGGTATAAGGTATCCCGCGTGCTGTGGAGCACCCTAAAAAAGAATATGAAATTCGTTCAGGTCTCTCTCTCCGCCGGCCGTGTCCAATCTGCTGCATTAAAAATTATTATTGAACGAGAACGGCTTCGCCAGGCTTTTCATTCAGCTCTTTACTATGATTTGAAAGCGGAACTTGAAGCAGCGGATGATTCTTTTAATGCGACCCTTATCCGCGTGGATGGGAAACGCATCGCTACGGGAAAAGATTTCGACCCCAACACGGGGAAGCTGAAAAATGATAAGGTGCTTCTCCTATCAAAAGCCCAGGCCGACGAATTGGTGAAAGAATTAAATAAGGGTGATTTCACCGTTTCGGATATTGAAGAAAAAATTAAAAATTCTCATCCGAAGCCCCCATTCACCACCTCCACTCTTCAGCAAGAAGCGGCTAGAAAACTCCGTTCTTCTGCACGAAAAACCATGCGGACCGCCCAACGTCTATATGAACGAGGGTTCATTACCTATATGCGGACTGATTCCACCATTTTGTCAGAAGAAGGTTTGAACGGCGCTCGAAATGAAATTATGTCTCGATTCGGGAAAGAATACCTGCCAGACAGTCCTCGCGCTTATGCTACTAAGGTAAAGAATGCGCAAGAAGCCCATGAAGCAATCCGACCTGCAGGCGTTACCTTTCCTTCAGTGGATACGGTGCGAAATACCATCGATGAGGATGCGGCCAAACTCTATGACCTGATACGGAAGCGGACACTCGCCTCTCAAATGACATCAGCTAAAGTGAAGCAGATTGCCATCACTATTGAGAATCAAAAATCCGAATTCCGCTCCAATGGAAAGGTGATACTCTTTCCGGGATACATGGCGGCCTATGTAGAAAGTACGGATAGACGCAGCGGTATCACTGAAGATCAAGAAAACATCCTCCCGGATATGACAAAAGGCCAAACCTTAGATTGCAATACATTGACAGCAGAAGAACACGCCACCAAACCGCCTGCGAGATTTACGGAAGCATCCCTGGTGAAAGAATTAGAGGCCCGCGGGATCGGCAGACCTTCCACCTTTGCCAGTATAATTGATATTATTGTGAAACGAACCTACGTCCAGCGGGATCGGGGAAAGCTTACACCGACCTTCCTCGGACTGGCCGTCACCCAATTGTTAGAAAACCATTTTACTTCTCTAGTGGATAGTGAATTCACTGCTAATATGGAGGATGATCTTGATGCTATTTCAAGAGGAGAAATCAATGCCGTTCCATTTATGAAGGAATTTTATTTTGGCTCTGATGATCTCAAAGGACTGGAAGATATGTTGGCAGATAAAGTGGATATTGGAAAAGCCTGTTCTGTTCAACTAGAGAACGATGGAGATCCCATTGAAGTTCGGGTGGGGCAATACGGTCCATTTGTTCAGCATGGAGAGATTCGGAAATCCGTCCCCGCCGATGTGTTTTTGGGTGATCTAAATGTGGAAAAAGCATTAGAAATTTTGAACCTGGAGATTAATGAAGATCGAGAGTTGGGCAAGGATGCTGAATCGGGCGAAACGGTTTTATTAAAAAATGGCCCTTATGGCCCTTATGTGCAATTGGGGAAAACCAACCAGCGGAAAGGGATCCCAAAGGGCACATTTCCTGCAGATGTAGATTTGGAGATGGGATTGAAGCTTCTTTCACTCCCTCGAACCTTGGGTAAACATCCCGAATCTGGTGAAGATGTGAAAGCGGATTATGGTCGGTTCGGACCATACGTGACCGCCGGCAAAGGAAAAAACGGCACCATCCCTTCCACCATGTCTCCTCTCACCATCGAGTTAGGTGAAGCATTGGAATTGATTAAAAAGCGAAATGCGGGTCCGCAAGAATTACGCACATTGGGGGATCACCCTACTACTGGTGAATCACTCGTGATCAAAGCAGGCCGATATGGTCATTATATTACGGATGGAAAAGTGAATGCATCCCTCCCTCGGGATAAGGATCATGAAACCATGACCTTAGATGATGGCGTGGCATTGATTGACAAAAAACGGGTGGCAGCTCCTCGAAAGAAAAAACGGAAAGCCACTAAGAAGAAAAAGAAATGAAGCGCATCATATCTATACTGGCATTGGTGGGTATCCTTTTCGCCCAGGAAAAAAGCGAACTCATTATCGATATTGAGCAAAGCCTCATGGCCACCTGTTGTTGGAGTGGCACGGTTTACGACCACGGCAATAAGGAGATGGAGTTGAATATTACTGCGATGGTGGGCGATGGAAAGACCAAAACAGAAATTTTGGATTATTATACAGATCAATATGGTGAGCGTGTTTTGGCCGTACCTAAAGCAGAAGGATTCAATATTTTTGCATGGATTGCACCCATTGTTATTTTTGGTCTGGGACTCACCATCATTTTCCTATATATACGAACATCCAAAAATAATCTTGCCCCAAAAGTAAAAGCAGACGACACTATAGCTTATAGTGATGAGATTGAGCGCGAGCTTAGCGAATTAGATTAACCATACTCACGATTCCAATAATGAACTTGTGAATTATTACATATTCATCGCTTAGAAATGATTTGATTCGCTCATCATTTCACACCATTCATTTATCACAATAATTCCCTAATTTTCCTCCCTTATATCTGAATAAAAATTAATGGAGTATCCACTCACACATGAGTATCGATAAAATTGTCTCCCTGTGCAAACGGCGGGGATTCATTTTTCAAAGTTCTGAGATTTACGGCGGATTCGGCGCCGTCTATGATTATGGTCCTTTAGGGATCGCATTAAAAAATAATATTTCTCAACTCTGGTGGAAGGCCATGACCCAACTCCACGAAAATATTGTTGGCCTGGACAGCGGAATTCTCATGCATCCTCGAATTTGGGAAGCTTCAGGCCATGTCGGCGCATTCAACGATCCACTGGTGGATTGCAAACAGTGCAAAGCCCGCTACCGTGCGGATGAATTATTTGAGGGCGACCCCGATGATGGAAAATGGGATAAGATCCAATGCCCCAAGTGCGGCACCACAGGCAAACTCACTGAACCACGCCAATTCAACTTAATGTTCAAAACTCATATTGGCCCAGTGGAAGAAGATGCCAACGTGGCTTACCTCCGCCCGGAAACCGCCCAAGGAATTTATGTAAATTATCTTCTGACCCAAAATGCCATGCGTTTAAAGGTTCCCTTCGGTATCGCCCAGATCGGAAAAGCATTCCGCAATGAAATTGTGACTCGCAACTTTATCTTCCGCACCCGAGAATTCGAACAGATGGAAATGCAGTACTTTGTAAAGCCTGGTACGGATGATGCATCCATGACCGATTGGAAAAATGAACGGATGACGTTTTACAGTCAGCTCGGGATTGATTCGTCCAAACTTCGCTTCCATGAGCATGGAGAAGGTGAACTGGCCCATTATGCCAAAGAAGCTTGGGATATCGAATTTGAATTCCACTTTGGCTGGTCCGAAATTGAAGGGATTCATAATCGAACCGATTTTGATTTGAAACGCCACCAAGAATTCTCCGGCAAAAAAATGGAAGTGTTCGATCAAGTGAATAATGAGCGTTTCCTCCCCTATATTATTGAAACTTCGGCGGGCTTGAACCGAATGCTCTTGGCCGTCCTTTCCGATGCCTATTGGGAAGATATCGAAAATAATCGTGTGGTCATGAAACTCCATCCGCGGATTGCCCCGGTAATAGCTGTAGTCTGTCCTTTGGTGAAAAAAGACGGGCTCCCGGAACTGGGCCGTGAAGTGGTGGAGATCCTAAAATTACACTTCAATGTGATCTACGATCAGCAGGGTTCCATCGGGAAACGTTACTATCGCCAGGACGAAGCCGGTACACCCTTCGGCATTACCATTGACCATCAATCCATAGAAGATCAGACCGTCACATTAAGACATCGAGACACTCAAGAACAAGACCGGGTGCCCATGGATCAATTGGTGAAGGCTATTAACGACAGCATAGAGGCTTATTCATGAATCGACATTTAACACTCCGTTCCGGAAATCCATCTCTGAATGCCAAAACATTTTCCGGTTTCGATATGACTGCAACTACCGCCATGACTATCATGGGCACTGTGCATAAAACAGCTCTCGCATTACTTTTACTCATGACAACCGCATTGTTTACATGGAACTTGCCCGTGGGCGACCCAAGAGGAAACAGCCTCATGATGCTGGGTATGATCGGCGGATTAGTCGTCGGCATCGTCACCGTTTTCAAGCACCAATGGGCCAAATATACAGTACCCGCCTATGCCCTTCTGAAGGGATTGGCCTTGGGTGGTATTTCCAAATTTTTTGAAACCATGTATCCAGGGATTGTAAACCAGGCTGTCATGCTTACCTTTGGGACATTGGGCGCACTGCTGCTGGCTTATAGGTCAGGACTCATTAAGGCCACAGAAAATTTCAAACTGGGGATTGTGGCCGCCACTGGCGGCATAGCCTTTGTTTATCTTATCAGTTGGGTTTTGGGGATGTTTGGGGTAACCGTACCCGTGATCCACTCTAATTCCAATATGGGTATCCTCTTCAGTATTGGTGTGGTGGTTATCGCTGCATTAAACCTGGTTCTGGATTTTGATTTTATTGAAGAGGGTGCAGAAAAAGGTGCCCCCAAATATATGGAATGGTATGGTGCCTTTGGCTTACTCGTAACTTTAATTTGGCTCTATTTGGAGATTCTCCGGCTCCTTGCAAAACTCTCATCCCGAAGAAATTAATAAAGTAATTAATTTAAAAATACTGTAGTTTTTTATTTATTTTAGGTAAGGTTTAGTGAGAATATTTAAATGAAAAATAAATTCCATTGGAATAAGTGGACACGGAAAACCCATTATTGGGGTGCACTAGTCATATTAATTCCAATTTCTGTAATATCTATAACAGGGATACTGCTGCAACTCAAAAAAGAAGTCGCCTGGATACAGCCACCCACAACTAAAGGTGCAATAAAGAATAATCCTACCATTTCATTTGATGTTATTTTAGCTGCTGCTAAATCAGCATCTGAGGCCAATATCCAATCCTGGGATGATGTGGATCGCCTGGATGTCCGCATCGATAAGGGCATTGTAAAGGTCCGGGGAAAAAATCGATGGGAAGTCCAAATTGACACCCGTTCTGGTGACGTGTTACAAGTGGCCTATCGGCGTTCCGATCTGATTGAGCAGATACA
>CAYVNB010000027.1:0-12246 GCA_964452665.1 uncultured bacterium | reverse complement strand
GAGCATCTAAGAAATACGCTGAAAGAAGGAATGGATTCTGGTGTATTCGATGATAATGATCGGCAATATATTAAAGGTAAAATAGATGAGCTTAGACAGGCTGTGGCCGATGAGCATAGTGAAGCAGGATGTGATAATTGTGCGGGTGATGTTATGCAATCGGTAGATGAATGGGCTCAAGGCCTTAGAGATGAAGGAAACCATATGTGGGCTGACCGTATTATGACAGATCTTTGTCATATAGAATTTGCTATGCATAAATCATTGGATCCTCAGATGGGCGGAGATGAAGGCCCTATGTGTGGTCCCGGTCCTGATGATGGGAATCAAAACTAAATATTTATTTTAGTTATCATATGAAAAAGCCTCTTGGATTTCCAGGGGGCTTTTTTATTTTTGGAAGTTAGATTAATTCAATGATTTTGGGGTTAAAACAACATGTTTGAATCGGGATTATTAAAAGATAAAACGATTGTTATCACTGGTGGTGGCACTGGATTAGGTAAATCCATGGCAACTCGATTTGCAGAATTAGGGGCCAACCTTGTTATAACCAGTCGCCGTCAAAATGTGATAGATGAAACAGCGGATTCATTACGTGAATTTGACGTTAAGGTATCTTCAATTGTCTGTGACGTCCGTGATCCAGAACAAGTAGAATCCATGGTAAAGCAAACTGTGAATGAACTGGGCCCCATTGATATTTTATTGAACAATGCGGCAGGGAATTTTATTAGCCCCACAGAAAATCTAAGTGCAAATGCATTCAAGACAGTTGTGGATATCGTATTGAATGGCACTTTTAATTGTACCCAGGCCGTAGGTAAGGTTATGCGGGAAAATAATGGTGGTGTCATTTTGAATATTGTGACCACCTATGCCTGGACAGGATCAGGATATGTGGTTCCTTCTGCCTGCGCTAAGGCGGGAGTCCTGGCAATGACCCGATCTCTAGCTGTTGAATGGGCCAAGTATGGAATTCGGACCGTGGCGATCGCGCCGGGGCCTTTCCCGACAAAAGGGGCCTGGTCAAGACTTGCACCTCCTGGAATGGGTATTGAAAAAAAGATGAAAAATAAAATTCCTTTAAAACGTTTTGGCGAGCATGATGAATTGGCCAATTTGGCCACTTATCTCGTAAGCGATCAGGCAGGGTATATCAATGGTGAAGTAGTAACCATTGATGGGGGAGAATGGCTGCAGGGAGCCGGAGAAATGAATGAATTAGAAAAACTACCTAAGGCCGCTTGGAAGCTTCTAAAGATGAAGCGCAAAAAGAAAAAATGATCATATTATTTTTTGTTAAAAAATAACATGTGCTGACGCGGTAATTTTTTATAAGACTGACTCAATTCAAAACCAGAATACTCCATCTCTTTACGAATTTGCTTTACACTCATTTTATGAAGAGGCTTAATCATAATCCTCGGGTCTTCTTGTTTATATTCAACTAATACAACTTTCCCATTATTTTTGAGTACACCATAGATATCTCGCATTATTTCATAAGGAAATTCTAATTCATGATAGACATCTACCATAATTAAGTAATCAATTGATTCTTTTGGAAGATTGGTATTTTTTTCTGCTCCTAAAGTAAAAATGACATTTTTTATATTTTTCTCGTCCATTTTCTTTTTATTTAAAACCAGCATTTCTTTCTGAATATCCACAGCATATACTAAACTACAATTTGAAGCAATTCGGTGGGTAAAATAGCCACTGCCTGCTCCAAAATCGGCAACAATTTGAGTCCTATTTAAATTTAGAGCTTCAGTAACAAGATCTGTGCGTTCTTCTTTTTCCCTTGAAGAACGATCTAACCAAGGAGCCCCCATATGTCCCATTATAGTACTAATTTCTCTTCCTAAAAAATATTTACCTGTTCCGTCTTTGCTCGGTTTGGTATATGTATACTCTTGGCTAAATAAAAAACTAGTCAATAAAATGACTAAAGAATTTTTCATCATAATATTTCTAATAAATAATTATTGAGTTATTTCTATGATCCATTTGGTCACAGTTTCACCAATGGACATATATAGAATGACGGAATAAAGAAGTGCCACACCAACGAGTCCAAAAGGGGTAACGCGCATCTCATGTGTAAATTTATTGCTTGCATGAATTTTCAAGTGCCATGCCCGCAATATTATTATTGTTAAATAGGATAGGCCCAAGCTTGCAATAAAGAAACCGATCAGAATGTATTGTTCGGTATTTGAAAGATTATAGAGCCACTTGGCAAACTTCAAGGCATATCTCCTAGCATGGCTGCGCCAAACACACCGGCCGAATCTCCCAATTGATTCTTGAGGATGGGAGTAACCATTTTGTCACTAAATGTCGATTGATACACAGCTTCTTTTCCTTCATTGTAAAGCAAGTCCAATTTGGATAACCCTCCGCCGATTACAACCGCATCTGGATCAAGTATATCCAATACATTGGCTAATGCCAATCCAAAGTTATGAATAAAATTCGTTTTCCATTCGGGGTGTTCTTTATATAGATTATTATCGATTATATCAGTTACACGGTCAAATTTCCCCGATAAAGATTCCCACTCACTTTCAAGAGCTGTTCCTGAAATATAGGCTTCGGTACACCCTTTATTTCCGCAGTAACAATTACGGCCGCCCTGATATAATACATGATGACCCCATTCACCGGCAATATGGTTTGGTCCCCGATGTATTTGTTTATTTATAACTATTCCGGCTCCACAACCAGTTCCTAGAATTACACCAAAAACAACACCATAATTTTTTCCGGCACCAAATGTAGCTTCTGCTAAGGCAAAACAATTTGCATCATTTTCCATTATTAGTGGAACATCCAAAATTGATTCTAGATCTTTTTGCAGTGGTTTACCAATTAGACAAACTGTATTACTATTTTTTAGGGTCCCAGTATTATAATCAATTGCACCTGGAGTACAAATTCCAATTGGGCTTTCTAAATTTTGGTTACTTATAGTTTCCTTAGTTAAATCAACGATTCGATTAAGTATTGCATCATAGCCTTCTTCTCGTTTAGTAGGAATACGATTGCGCTCTAAAACCTGTAAAGACTCATCTAAGAGAATTGCCTCTATTTTCGTGCCTCCAAGATCGATACCTATTTTATTTGCCATATTGCTAATAACATTCCTTTATAACAATTTTGAGCTCAGATAAAATTGCTGCGGTTACGCCCCACACTTTTATCCCCTTAAAATTAAAAAATGGTACGGTAGCATCATAACCTCGAATCACCCATTTTTCTGATTGAAAGGTATTTTCAGCAGCAAGTTCATTTAAAGTCGCTGTAAATAGAGTCTCTACTTCAACATCTTGAATTTGAGTATTAGGTTTTTTATCTGACCAACCGATATAGGGGTGGATCATAAAACCGGTAACGGGCGTAAAAAAAGGAGTCAGACCGCCAAGAATTTGGACGTCCTGTGGAGCCACACCAATTTCTTCTTCAGTTTCACGTAAAGCCGTTTCATAAAGCTGTTCCCCATCTTCCCAGGCACCTCCAGGGAGCGATATCTGTCCTTTATGATGCTCAACTTCGTTACTGCGCTTGGTTAAAAAAAAATGAATATCCCTTCCTTCCGGGAACAGTAAAATTAAAACAGATGCAGGTACGGCCGTTTGAGGTGTATTTGGGAAGTTCACGGTTTTATCTGTAAGGACTTTTGTTATTTCATGTGCTTTCTGGCCAGGGAGCTGTTGTGATAACCTTTTAGATAAAGGTTCAATCAATTCTTTTTTATGCGAAAACATGGGTAAAAAAGTTATTTCTTTTTTAGTAAAACTCCTGCAGGTTTATGGCTTAATATGAAATACAAACATATCATTTGGGACTGGAACGGAACGTTATTGAATGACAGACATTTCTGCATTGAAATAATGAATAATGTATTGCGAAGAAGGGGAATGGAGAATATGACGGAAGAATGGTTCATGGAAAATTTTTGTTTTCCAGTCAAAACCTATTATGAAAAGCTAGGGTTTGATTTAGCAAAAGAACCTTTTGAGATCTCTGGAGATGAATTCATTGCGGAATACATGGAAAGAATAGATGAGCCGGACCTTCACAAGGGTGTCCCGGAAGTTTTGAAAGCTGTATATGAAATGAAGATTGATCAATCCTTATTATCTGCATCAAGCCAATCCATGTTAGATGAAATTTTAAAGGCCCACCAAATTAAATCTTATTTTATCCGCATTATGGGACAGGATAACCATTATGCATATGGTAAAGAGGAAATGGGTAAACGGTGGGTAAGAGAATTGGATCATGGGCATCATGAAGTACTATTTGTGGGTGATACATTGCATGATAAAGAGGTGGCAGATTTGATCGGTGCCGATTGTGTATTGGTCTCCAATGGCCATGTCAGTGAACGGCGCCTGAAGGAGTCGGGGGCAGTGGTTCTTAATGATCTAAGGGAAGTGATTCCTTGGCTCAATGGGGCGAATTAAAATGTGAGCCCTAAGGATAGTCGCTGAACATTTTTTAGTCGCCCAAAAGCAGCATAAGCATAATTGATTTTTATTTTGGTTGAAGAACTGCCAATCCTATAATTAAAACCTGCACCAAAAGTCAGTCCTTCTTCTGTATCTTCCCGAAAGAGAGTGGTCATTCCAGTTCGTAGAAAGAAAGTTTCTGCCATTGCATATTCCAACCCAAGATTTACCCATTCAGCATTATCATTAGGATGAAGGGCATCAAGAGCGAAACTTAATCTGGAACGTTCACTTTGAAGGATTTCACCAGCCAGACCTACTCGGAAAATGAGGGGGAGCGGGAAAGCGTCAGTTTCATACATTGCATTCACAAATTCAACGTTTCCCTCATTTATAGGATCAGGGTCTACACTGAACTTCTGGTCTCGGCCCGACATTTGCATATCAGATCCATAATTCGAAAGGCTTGCGCCTAACCTTATATCATTAAACGGAGTGATAAAAAGTGCACCTAGATCTGCTGCGAATGTGGTTGAACTGGCATGCCAGATTTGCTGACGGACCATTTTCAAATTACCACCAATAGAAAATTTGTCGGTAAGTCTTTTGGCATAGGCCAAATTCATGGCCAGGTCATTGGCATCGAAAAACTCTCCAGTACCATTTGGTTCAGACACAGTGCGAACATGATCTTCGGGTACGGAAAGATTAGTCATACTGAAGCCAATCACACCAAATCGATTCAAGTTGATCGCAAATGCAGTATAATTAAAATTAATTCCTGCAATCCAATTTGCGTTAACGAAGACCGTTTCCATATTATTAATAGTCGCTAAACCAGCGGGATTCCAGTACATGGAACCAATATCTCCCGACATGGCTGTAAATGCATTTCCCATTGCTGTCCCTCGGGCATCGGCACCAATCTTTAAAAATTGCGCTGCAGTTGTACCGGTTTTTGTGATAGTCCCTGTATTATCCAATTGTCCAATTAATATTGAGAAAGATGATAAAAATAAAAGTATCTGTCTCATTTAATCACCGCCAATCGACCAATCTTTTCACCCAATTTTCCCGCATCCACATGATAAATATAGACACCGTAAGCGATAGGAAAATTATCTTTGGTGGTCAGATCCCAAAATGCCTGTCCATTATCAAAGGATGAATAATGATCAATAGTTTTAACCAATTCTCCAGTAATAGTATAAATCCGAATGGTACATTCATTGGGTAGTTTATCAAAATAAATTCTTCTAGGACCTCGATCCCTTGGATTTTGTCTATCCAGAGGTTCGAGAAGATTAGTTACCACATAGGGATTGGGTACAACATGAATATCTTCTAAAGCATCTGAAGCAATCTTTTCATCAATGGAAGAAGCAGATACCTGAAATTGGTAAATATCATTCGCCTTAAAAGGTCGATCTGTAGCGATATAGAAAATATCACCTTCAACCGGATGGACCACATCACCGCTTATGGGGTTTTCAAAATTGATTTGCCAGGATACATTAATCCCCGCACCTTCTTCTAGGATGACGACACTCTCTCCTAAATCCCAAGTTTTATTTCGCACCTTATAGTCTAGAACGACGATTTTCTTTTTGAAGGGCATTTTCCCTGGAGTCGCATCCCAAATCTGGAAGGGAGCAGTGGCAGTGCCCAATGAACTGGTATCAGCAATATCATTGAACCACCTCACTTCATAATCAGCAGGGCGCATATTAGATGGCTTCCCATCATATGGACCGACAGTTGCTTGGTAATTGCCTTGGCTGCCATCAAGCCATTTCATTTTTTCCGGATTTAATTTTAATGCCTTGTCTTTTACATAGATTTTGATACCATCAAATACAGGGTTTGATTCCTCATTATTCAATCGTTTACTTTCCCATAAAGGGTAGTGGGTATACTCAAAAGTGATAGAGTCACCGCTTACAATTTTAGAATTTAGGGTATCCGATACCACAACCTGTCCCGCCTCAGGAAATAGCAAATAGTCTATTCCCGCTGTCATAACCGTTCCATTGGAATCTTTAAGGATAAAACGGTTTTTATTAATACGGTTTTTTCTGAGCGTAACAAAGACATTGGTCTTCACCAAGCGGGTTTCAATAATTGGATTCAAATCTTCAACTGAATACCGGGTAGGATTTGCATCAAATGTAATCTGGAAAGTATTGGTGTCATGGATGGCTTCAGGGTTTAAGACTTCTAATGAAAAATCACCTGTGGCATATCCATCTATCCTTTTTATAAATGAAAGTGAATCATAGTTTGCAATTTGACCAGAGATATATCCCGCAGCGGGTGCACGGGGTACTGCAGTACCTGTATTCAAATCCAGAAATATTTCATTCGTTTCAGGATTAAGGGTGATCGTCTTTGATGATTCGCTGGGCCCAATACCCATGATTTTTGTACCATGGTCATAGGCACTGATGGCGTAATAATACCGCATTCCATTCATAACGTTATTTGAATCCACAAATGAATGAACCAGTCCTGTATTATTACCTAGATGATAGGATATACCCCTACCCGAATAAGGAATATCGCTGGGCCCTTCATAATCATTGATGAGATCCCATTTGGCCCAACCGCCAGTGACGGTGGTCAATGGTTCGAACAAAAATCGTGATCCATTGATATCTGTAATATTTTGCTGATCTAAGAAACTGGGATCGGTACTGCGATAGATGACGTATCCTTCAAAATCATATGCTTCTGAAATTGGATCCCATGAAGATTCAGCAGTGTCATCCCAATAGAGGGTGACCTTTTCATCGCCGGGAACTACCGTCAGTGCAGGTTTTTCTGGCGGTTTGGCAAATTGATAATTAGTATCGTATATCTGACGTGCAGTCTTTGCGTTCAAGGTCAGGTCATCATAGCTGTCACCGACAAGTAGTGCAATTGAAAATCGCCGGGCTTCACCGGCCTTGAGGGTAAAACGGCCAGAACCATAAAGAAAAATGTTATCCCCAGCCACATCTGAATTGAGTGAATCAAATTTCCCAGGCGTCATGTAAGTTGAATAAATATAGTCATCTTTTGATATTCGATTGTTACCACCAAAATCGGGAGCAGCAAAACTGGTAAGACCAATCATATCAGATTCATCCAGATCTGTCCATTCAAAATTGGGTTCACCGGGTTGGCGAATATCGAAAGGATCACCTGCTGTGGGGAATCCATCGTTTTCACCTTTATCTCCAGTATTAGGTAGACCATCAATTCCCACATCATGTTTATCTGGATTCCAATCACCATCATCATCAATACCATTATCCCGACTTTCATCTATCATCCCATCGCCATCATTATCTTTACCATCATATGGATTCCCTGGGCTTTCTAGGAAAATATATCCAAAATAACCGGGTTTACGTCCAGCCACATCTGATTTACCATCTTCATCCCAGGCATAGACCATATTGAGTTCCCGGTCAAAATAAGAAAGGTCATCCTGCCAATTAGACGGACCCCCAATATGAGGGTCACCCCACATACCAAATAACACTTCATTCAGATCTTTTTCACTTTTATTAGTTACTTTATAGATTAAAAAGATTACATCTTCTGCCAAGGGGTTGGACCATTGGTAGTATCTAGATTCGATCTCAATGCCTAAACCCATACGTGTGGAGTCATCAGGGAATGGATAATATTTGAATTCCTGATTGGAACGATCATCAACAACAAAAAAGGATTCTAGATCTGCATTGGATGACCCTTGTCTCAATGCACCTGGCCAGACATATTTTTTCAGATTTGGATTATACCAGCCTTCCGGCCAACTATCCGGCTTTCCATCACCATCCCGATCCACATCATTCGAAGTAGGAATTCGTGGGCTGTTAGGATCGCCATAGGGGACACCCTGCTTATTGTAGGCCAAAGGTTCCCAGCCCCAGAATGTTTTTCCATCCGGCGATATTTCTCCTCCAAGTGAGACCAGACCGTCGCTAATTATTTTTGCTACCCATACAGGATTTCCATCGCTATCCAACACTGGATTTCCATTCTCATCTTTCTTGATATAGGCATCCTGATGGCTTCCCTTAGGTACGGGGACTTCAGCACCAATGAAGGGACCAAACTCATAGCCATAGCCTAAACCTTCCCAAACAATATCTGTCACTCGGTTACCGGGGCTGGAGATAGACCCGTAATTCCAGATCTCTGTGGTTATTTTATTACCATTCAAAATAGCTTTTTGACGTCGAAGGATCTCATCATTCAGCATGGCCCTTTTATCAAGAATTTTATCCCGCCATTGGTAAAAATATTCATGATCAACTGAATTCCAAGATTTTTCGGGGCCGGCCATTTTCCAATCTTTTGAATATCGGCGTTGTTTATCCTGAGCCATTAGCCCAGAAATGATAACGACACTGGTTATGATATATGAGAACAATTTTTTCATTAAAAATCCAATGAAACGCCAATATTTATAGATCGGGGAGCTGTATAATATTGAGGGCGAATTTGATATTCTGACCAAGTGTGAACCCCTGGTTCACCATAATGATCTTTGAATCCTTTTGTTTCTTGAGTGGATTGGAATACGTAGGTATATCCTGCTCGGCCAGTATCATTAAACACATATCGTTCATTTCGCCTATCCAATAGATTATAGATCTTGGCATATACAATATAATCAAATTTGCCGATCTTGAAATTTTTATGGATCCGTAAATCTACCCGCCACTGCCAAGGTTTACGGCCGCTATTGGGTTGAGGGACATAATTTGCATCGGGAATGTTCGGCGTATATGGCCAACCACTGGATAATTTGCTGATTAAACCCATATTCCAATTGCCGGGATCGCCGAAAGATAAGTTCATATTAAGAATATGGCGTTGGTCCCATGCTAACGGTACAATACGTTTTTCTTCTTCTTCACCGGACAATGAGTTATAATAGAATGAGCCTGAGTTGACACTATTCCCTTCTGTAACTTGATAAGTATAGTCTACGAATGCAGATGTTTTGGTCACCTTATCATATCGTTTTGTAAGGCTAAAGGTATATCCTTTTACATTGCCATAATCTTTATTCATATAAATCGCATAATTGGAGGGGCCATATTTCTCGGACTCATACCGAATAGATTGAACAGCCAAGAGGTCTCGAATATCCTTATAGAAAGCACTCATCTCAATGGCCATAACCGCACCGATTTGTTGTTGGAGTCCAAATTCATACAAAACAGTTTTTTCAGGTTTCAAATCTGAATATCCGATTGTTGGGGCGAGGCCAGCACCAAAAATACTTTTTTTATACATTCGCCTCAATGTGGGCATTTGGTAAAAGTGCCCATATGAAAAATGAAGAATACCCTTATCTGTAATGGGAAAGGCCACCCCAACACGAGGTGAAATCATGGTCTTTTTGGATGCTTTTTTCTTTTCACCTTCAGGATCAAGAAAATTGGCAATATAATATTCATCCGGATCAAATTGATCATAACGAATTCCAACGTTTGTGATGAAATTATCATATTCGATTTTATCTTGAATGTAGCCAGAAAAAAATGTGGCTATATTTTGATAATGGTTATGGGAAGGTGAATCATTCACAGGCAAGATAGTAGGGACTCTATATACCTGATTGTCATAAAGAACAGCGAAATTTCGTTCGTCCAATTTATCCATTCTATAATTGATGCCGGCCTTTAATTCATGGCGGTTGGTGACCTGACTAGTGAAATCAAATTTAAATGCCATGGAATTGGATTTACGATATGAATGTCCGCGGTTAGAGCCTCCAAACGAAAAAGTGGAAGAAGCGGGCGACCCTTTTATTCGCGATGTGGGTACGTAATCAAAACCATTGAGAATCCAGTATTTACTCCCATCCTCATAGGTGTTGTGAAAAACATATTTTTTAGTGCCAAAGCGACTTGCTTCGTCCTCGTGGATAGAAGAACTAAGATTAATGGGTTTAAATTGATATCCCATATAATCCGTATTGGAAAAAGAAAGATTCGCTTCATAAAAACTGCGCTTCCCTAATGCATGGTTCAGTTTTAATGATATATTATTGTTGGATGATTCGGAAGTAGATGTACCATCCGGATTATACTTATAATAGTGAGAGTAGGATTTGGATTTGCCACCGGAGTGAATCATTTGAAGTGACACTTTCATTAGTGGTGATATTCTATAAGTGAATTTTCCCATTAAATTAAGATTGTCTCTTGGTGCCATGGGGACATATGCACTGTCTCCATTCATTTCAATATACCAGTTGTCGGCATCCCTAAAATCTGCAGAATCACCGATAGCATGTTCCCGGATGCCATAATAATAGCCTTCACTATCGCTGTACCGTCCGCTAATATTAAAAGTAAACTTCCCGTCTTGATCCATAAATGGCATGGGACCATTTAATGAACCTTCAATAACTTTATTGGTACCCAAACTAAACTGATTAATATTTGTAAAGATATCGCTATCAGCAGAATTGTGATCCCCTGTTTGGTATGAAATACTACCATGATAATCTTTGCCGCCATCTTTCACCTGCAAATTGACGATACCACTCATTGCATTGCCATATTCTGCATTAAAAGCGCCGGAGACCACCTTCATTTCTTCCAAGGCCTTATTGGAAATACTGACAGCAAGTCCATTGGTAAAAAATGGATTGGCAACAGAAACGCCATCAATATAATAGCCGACCTCATTAGAACGTCCACCCCGTATGTGAATTTCTCCGCCAGCACCCTGGTTCACTCCTGCCTGAGTGGTGAGTACACCGAGAAAAGTTTCAACCGGCATCACTTCCATCTCTTCCGATGTAGTGACCTTTTGGGAGGCGGTCAGATCTTTTTGGACCAGGGGCCTTTCTGCAACTACAATGACCTCTTCACCCTCAATAACGGATTCCTTCATTTGGATATTCTGTTGTGTAGTCCGATTTAAACTGACCCGAATATTTTCGATGCGATGGGTTGCATAGCCTATATATGTGGCCCGAAGAGTGTAATTACCGGGAGGCACATTCAATATGACATATTCACCGAATGGGTCTGTAGCCGCCCCATATGAAGTGTTATCCAAAAATACATTCACCCCCACTAGTGGTTGACCACTGGCTGAATCCTTTACCTTTCCTGATATTTTTCCTGTATTGGAAAAAACGAAGGAAAATAGGGTTAGAATACAGATGAATCTCTTTAATAGGGTTAAGATTGTTGATCTCCTTCAACTAATTATGTTTTTTACTTTAGAGAAGCGGGAAATTAAATAAATAATGCAAAAAATTTACATTGTCTTTAGACAATTTTTATGATTAGACTTCGCCGTCTTAAAATTTCATGATACATAATTAGAAGGAGCTTAGCATGAAAAAAATCGCTAGTGTTTTCATTCTACTTTTTACTACGAGCCTATTTGCTCAGGATGTGTTTAATAATCATAGTGTAGTAAACACGTCAATTACTGATTCATCCAGATGGACAGCAACAACAGGTGTTAGGGGCGTTTGGAGTGGTTCCGATTTAGATAAAGATGGCCGAATGGAAGTTTGGGCTACTGATTACAGTACAGGCGGAAGTGTACATGCGTTTGAGTGGTATTATGGAGATACGCTCGTTCACGTATGGTCATCTGATTCAGCAAACACAGCATATAGTTCTGGAACGCGCTGGATTCAAACAGGTGATTTAGATGGCGATGGTTTGGGTGAAGTCATATTTTTTGCAGGCAGATATAATAATTCAGATACATTAGCAGGCCTATACGTTTATGAATGGGATGGGGCTACAGATAA
>CAYVNB010000026.1:0-12735 GCA_964452665.1 uncultured bacterium | reverse complement strand
CAACTGTTGCGTGACAACGGAATTGAACCTATCATTATTCAATACTTAAAGGATATACCATCACCGGAAGATTTTCGAGAACTTTCAAAAAAATTAGGCAAACGACCTTCTGAATTCATCCGTAAAGGTGAAGCAGATTTTAAAGAAAACAACGTTGGGAATCTTTTGGACGATGATGAGGCCATGGTCAATGCCATGCATGCCTATCCAAAGATTATGGAACGCCCCATTGTAGTAAAAGAAGGTCGCGCAGTCTTAGGTAGGCCGCCAGAAAATATATTAGAATTGTTATAAATCATGGCAGTCAGAATCTTTATTACTGATGGAACATCTATTTATCTGACTCCCAGTCAATAATGATCATTTCAGTCTGTCTTGGGTCAATATATTTACAGGAGCCTCCATCAAAGAATGCATCTTCTTCCAACATAATGGCCACTTCCTTATTCCATGAAGGAATAAACACCTTAGCATTCAGTTCAATAGAATAGGCCGTATTAGGATAGAGCGGGTAATCCCCATTCACCGGTACACCTTCTTGTTTATCCCACATACCGATGGTCGGCCCCGAACCATGACCATAATATCCAATGGGGTGAGTGTAGATCTGGGGTTTGATTCCTTCCTTTTTGGCTTGTTTCAGTGCTGATAAGAGCATCTCATTCCCCGTCCGGCCTGTTTCGAATTGATCGGTCAGGATATCCTGAAGTCGATTTCCTGTGGCCAGGGCTTTTGCCAATTCATCAGGCACTCGATCTTCGCCGGGCATAAGCACATAGGCATGCTGCTGTGTATCGGTATTCAGGCTGAGATAGGTGATGCCGAAATCCACATGGAGGAGATCTCCTGGGCGAACCAAATTATCTAGTTTGGATTTTGAAAAGGCTTCCAGAAAATCAAAATTTTGAGTGTCATCCCGCTGAATATCTACGGATGGGTGAAACCAGGTAACCAGATTTAGATCTCGAATTCGTTCCCGGTACCACCAGACAATATCATCCGTAGTTGTAACGCCGGGGGTCACTACGTTGGCGGAAAAGCCTTCTTTAATAATATCATGGGCAATGCGACAAATTTCAGGATATACTTCCATTTCCTTTGCACTGCGGGTCTCGAGCCAACCAATGGCCACCTGCTCAGCACTGACAATCCGTTTTTGATACTTTTTGGGCAGGGCATTCTTGAATAGATCATATTCCGTTGCTGTAAGGCCATCGGCCTGAGCAAAGAATTCACTAATGTTTATACCAATCTTTTTTGGATCTTTTTGTTTAATAATATCTGCCAACGCCTTGTATTGATCCGGCTGGGCTTCTGGATCCCATGCTTTTTTAAAAATTTCTCCCACATCATACCGGGCCACTGCGTAGGTTTCCAAAGGTTTATTTTGCCCTGGGTCGAAAACAACCAATACAGTTCTCCGTCGGGCGTTGAGCCACGTGGCCGGCAGCATGGTACGAATCACCGGGTCTTCATTGTATTCCCGGGCGATGATAAGCCACATGTCCATATTGTTCCGTTGCATGATCTTTGGCAGAACGGTTTTGAATCGATCATTTAGTAATGCATCCCGAATTGTAGCCCTTTCCCGCATGGGCAGTATACCATCTTTCAGATTTTCGCCTCCCTGGGGGAAGGAAATCAAAAAGATTATAATAAGTAGATATTTATTATGAATTTTTTTCATTCTATGCCTTATGTAATATTTTTTTTTAGGAAAAGTGAAAGGTAAGTTTGCACCAAGAAATGCAGAGGGTCAAATGAAAATCACCAAATATCATATTATAATTGTATTAACCTGCTCCATCCTATTTGGGCAACATATCTCTACGAAGCGACCGATATCCACATATTCTATTGTCGCGTATGATGAAAATACGAATGAACTGGGGGTGGCCGTCCAAAGTCACTGGTTTTCTGTAGGGTTTCTAGTGCCATGGGTAAAGGCTGGTGTTGGAGCTGTAGCCACACAATCTTTTGTCAAAGTGGATTATGGCCCGGAAGGATTGGCATTGATGGAAAAAGGAATGTCACCTAAGGAAGCTTTAAAAACTTTAATTAAAGAAGATGAAGGCGAGGCTGTTCGCCAGGTGGCAATGGTGGATATCAAGGGTAATGTCGCGGCCCATACTGGTGATCGATGCATTCAATACGCAGATCATTTTACAGGTAAACATTTTTCTGTTCAGGCCAATCTTATGGATAAATCCACTGTGCCAAAGGCTATGGCAAAAGCATTCCAAAATACAGAAGGCGATCTCGCGGATCGCATGATGGCTGCATTAGAAGCAGCTGAAAAAGAAGGGGGTGATATTAGAGGAAAACAATCTGCCGCAATGGTAATTGTATCAGGAGAACCTACGGGTATTGATTGGAAAGACACAAAATTGAGTCTTCGCATTGAAGATCATCCTAATCCTTTAGATGAATTAAAAAGACTTATCCAGGTTCACCGGGCATACCAACATGCCAATATGGGTGATCATTATATGGAGACCAACGAAATTGAGAAGGCTTTAAAGGAATATGATATGGCATCACAATTTTATCCAGAAAATCCTGAATTGCCTTATTGGAAAGCTGTATCTCTCACTACGGCAGGGAGAGTCGATGATGCACTTCCTATCTTTAATGAGGTATTTTCCAGAAATCCCAAGCTCAAGACATTGACACCGAGACTAGTTAAATCAGGATTGCTTCCTGATGATCAAGCCATATTAAAACGCATTATGGAACAATGAACAACGCCAGGGCAGTTTAAACCATGTATACCATTTGTTCATCTTGCCACCAAATTGATAGAAATCCCCCTAAACCAATATGGCTCTGTAACTGCGGCAAACCCCGCGAGATCCACTATGATTGGGAAGGCCAACAACAGCCCATAAATGTAATCAAAGACAACGATTCCCTTTGGCGATATAAAAATACATTGCCTGTAGTGGATGAACAGGTCACCCTTGGAGAAGGGAATACGCCCCTCGTCCAAATCAATAATAACTTATGGATC
The DNA here is from genome assembly GCA_964452665.1 of uncultured bacterium. Taxonomy (GTDB): domain Bacteria; phylum Fidelibacterota; class Marinisomatia; order Marinisomatales; family TCS55; genus TCS55. The sequence continues at coordinate 9,725 of CAYVNB010000026.1, read as the reverse complement.
AAAGATGAGACGGTGAATCCCACAGGCTCTTTCAAAGATCGAGGTATGGGTCTAGCCGTAACCATGGCGAAAGCCCAAGGGGTTGAAGCGATTTGCCTTCCTTCAGCGGGTAATGCAGGTGTATCCGCGGCCGCCTATTGCCAGGAAGCGGAGATCGATTGCCATGTGTTTTTGCCTGAGACTATTCCCGAACCTTTTAAAAAAGCCACAGATCAATATGGCGCCAATTTGGTATTGAGCGGTAAAACAATATCTGATGCAGCCAAGGCCATGCTAGATCAAAAGCAAGAAGGATGGTTCGATATTTCAACGTTGAAAGAACCCTTTCGTGTAGAGGGCAAAAAGACATTGGGGTATGAAATTGCGGAACAGATGGATTGGACACTCCCAGATGTGATCATTTATCCTACAGGTGGCGGCACCGGACTTATTGGTATGTGGAAAGCCTTTCACGAAATGGTGGGCATGGGTTGGATTGATAATAAATTGCCCCGGATGGTGGCCACCCAATCTGATGGATGTGCCCCGGTGGTAAGTGCATTTCAGGCCATGGAAAAAGATGCGGTATTTTGGCAAAACAGCGACACCATCGCACTGGGGTTAAACGTGCCGGGGCCATTAGGCGGCCATTGGATTTTGGATATATTAACCCAAAGTAATGGCATTGCTGTGTCCGCACCGGAGAGCAGTCTGGCTAAATTAACTGATGAAATCAATACGAAAGCCCAAATGAATACCAGCGCTGAAATGGGTGCCGTATGGTCTGCATATCTCTCCTTGAAAGAAATGAAATGGATCGGAATCAATGATAAAGTGGTTTTATTTGCCACTGGAATTGAGCGGTGCTAAATTGAAATTCCTATTGGGGATTAAGCCCATGAAATACTGTTTCAAATATATATTATGTATCTATGCTGGTATGCTATTCACATCCTGCGATCCGCTTGTTAATCAATTTGCCGATATCGAAAATGCCATTATGTATCAGGCTTCATCCATTAAAAAAGTAGAGGCTAAAAAGACTATCAAAGTGATGACATGGAATATCCGATTTGGTGTGGCCAGATTAGATTTTTTTGGGGATGGATGCGGCGATCGGGCCATCCTAAGTAAATCAGAAGTAGTGACTGGATTAGAAAGGCTGGCGGATAAAATCAACGCAGAAGACCCAGATATCATTCTCTTGCAGGAAGTGGATGTCCAATCGAAGAAAACAGCTTATATCGATCAAGCCCAATGGCTGTTGGACAATACAGATATGAATTATGGTGCCTATGGATCGATGTGGGAAGCTCAGGTTATTTTGGCGGATGGTTTGGGTAGGGTAAATACAGGGAACCTGATATTATCCAAATGGGAACTGAAAGAAGCGGAGCGGCATCAACTCTCATTAAGAAATGACCAGGATGGGCTCACACAATATTTCTATCTCCGCAGAAATGTAATGAAGGCAAAAGTGATCATGGCCGGCGCATCATTCTATGCTGTGAATACACATCTCACCGCTTTTGCTACAGATGACACGAAACAAAAGCATATTTCCGGATTCAAGAATATTCTAGATGGGATTGTGGCTGAAGGACAAAATTTTGTGGCTGGTGGCGATCTGAATGCACTACCGCCCAACGCATCCAAATTGGATTATTGTATTGAAGATCAATGCATTGGCGAGTCCTATCATACCGAGGGAAACTCCAATCATAAAGAAGGCGCATTTTTTGCACCGGAGATTACCTGGCTGAATCCTCTATATCAAACATATAAACCAGCCATCTTATTACAGGAGTATGGCGATCAGGAAACCAAGCATTTTACACATAGTCCCTTTGATAGACTGAAATTGGATCGGAAGCTGGATTATCTCTGGACCAACACAAGTTGGGACAATGGGACGACCCATCAAGAAGCTACAGCTCTCTCAGATCATATCCCCGTTACCGCCACATGGACAGTAAAATGAAGCATCTGTTTTCCCTCCTCTTTATCTCATTCCTGGCGGGTCAGTGGAGTGGTAGCACCGCCACCAATATGGATGTGGAACGGAAAGAGATTGGATTATTCTCTCCTTTTCGGATGGGGCTGAACAATGGATCAGAGCTTATTGTTAATAAATTTGTACTCATACCAAACATAGGATTAAAGCAAGAACAAACGATGTTTGGCAATTGGGAAAGAGCACGAATCATACGGGTGGAATACCCCACTATGGGCATGAAATGGCTTCAAAGTCCATTGGGTATGGAATTGGGGGAGCCGAATATGTTCGCCTTGATTTCTCCTCAGTTTACCATCCCTCAAATGTTATCATTCCATGGAGAATGGATCGGCACACGACCCTTGAGAGATAAGGGAACCCTGACCTTAAGAGGTGGATTTGGGTTCAGCTTAGGCGGGGGAAAATTATCAGATGATGCCACCGTCGATCTGCCCATTATTTATCCGCGTCTATCTGTATATTATAATGGTTACGTCTTCAAAGTAGGAGGAAAATATTATCAATCTTTTAAAGAAAGCTGGTCTTACCTTATGGATTATGATATGGTATTTATGCCCGGGGGCAAGGGACGATATGCCTTTGAGCATAAAGGATTGATGGTTTGGACAAAAAGTCGAAAATTCCGCATTCATTTTGGTTACAAACTCGTTGCAGGAGAATACCCCTTTGGCGCCCAAGCCCACCTATTCCCATTCCTGGATTTTCAGTTTGGCTGGTAAACTGAGGAGAAATCAAGTCCATAATTCTATGAATAATCTTTAAATCAAAGTGTTATAAACAGACTAAAACAGGTGTATATTTAGGAACATCTAGAAATATCATCAATTCGAGGAGGTATCTATTTATGAATATTATAAGAAGGTCTTTAGCATTTTTTTTGTTATTTGCACTAGTGTTTAGCCAAAATGAGAAAAAAGATCAATTTCATTTTGAGTTCGAAATGGACTCGCTGGAAATCAATGTAGGGGGGGAAAAAGAAATTACTATTCGGTTGGTAGATTCATCTGGAAATCTGGCGCAAAATCCATTTTATGTTTTTGGGCAGAGGAAATCTCTATCTGTTTCTCCGCGAATAAGTGATTCCACAGGGGTAGCTAAAGTAACTTTAAAAGCCCATAAACCTGGTCGCTTATCATTAAGAACACAAACCATTACCGTAAAAAGGAATGACCGGATTCGCGATAATCTGATTGTCAATGTACCCTATCCACCCATTGATCAGGTCACATTTGATCAGACTCCATCCAAGTTATATGTAAATACATCTACCTCTATTTCGGTAGAAGTAAAAGATAAAGCGGGTTTAATACGCTCAGAAATGGATGTGAGTTTTAATTCCAGCAATCCAAATGTCGCTGACTTTGATATGTTTGGCAATCTTGAGACATTTAAAAAAGGAAAAACAACTATTTCTGCTACAGCAGATGGTGTTACAGAATCCTTTCCTGTACGTGTTGTGAAAAACCCAGTACGATCGGTTACTCTTACTGTAGACAAAGAAGAGATTCGGACGGGGGATGTATTGCATCTGAAAGCAAGAGCATTGAATCGTGGTGGCCGACCTGTTGAAGATGCGCCAATAACATTCACCTATATTGGCCAAGCAGATTACGGCGCATTTGGTTTACCTGCTTCAGGGTTAGTAACAGATGATGGCCGTTTTGTGGCAGAAACAGAAGGATTATATACTATTATTGCTTCTTCTGGTGGATACTCATCACAACAAACAGTTAAAGTATTGCCTAGAGGTGTAGAAAAGAAAGCAACACTTGTGGGCCATGGACTAATCTCAGAAGTTCTCACCAGCGACCTTTGGGTATGGGCTGGCGTTGATCAACATGAAGGAAAAGATTTTGCTATAACGGGTACCTGGGGTTCTAATGGTGAGGCTTACTTTTGGGATGTGACCAATCCTGATAGTATGTTCATCATTGATACCGTGACTGTCGATGCGCGAACTGTAAATGATGTTAAAATCTCAGAAGATGGTCGGGTAGGTGTCATAACCAGAGAAGGGGCCTCTAACCGAAAGAATGGCTTTGTTATTTTGGATGTAACCGATCCTTATAATGTAAACATAACAGCAGAATTCAATGATGATATGACCGGTGGTGTTCACAATGTTTTCATTTATGATAATCATGTCTATGCCGTAAACAATGGCAGGAAATATGATATTATCAATGTTGATGATGCATCCAACCCTTTCCGCGTAGGCGTATTTGAATTAGATACACCAGGACATAGTATTCATGACGTTTGGATCGAGGACGGAATCGCTTATTCTTCCAACTGGACTGATGGTGTGGTTGCCGTAGATATAGGTGCCAAAAAATTCCAGGAATCAGATCGCTCAAAAGCACAATTTAATCCTTTATTGGCAAGAGCTGGCGGTGGAAGTCCCGCTAACCCTGTGAAATTGGCCGAAATGGGAGATCCAACAGGTCGGAATCATGCTGCCTTTCCATTCTTAAGTGGATCCACTGGCAATTTTTATATTATTGCTGGTGATGAAATTTTCCCCTCGGGAGTTATGGCCACTCAGGGGAAACCTTCTAACCCGAGGGGAGGATATCATTTTCTGAATTTCACAGATCCCGATAACCCCAAAGAAGATGCACTTTATCAAGTACCGGAAGCAGGCTCTCACAACCTATGGATTTATGATGATGTTCTTTTGGCTGGTAATTATCAAGGTGGCTTACGTGTAGTGGATATTTCCGGTGAATTACTCGGCGATATTTATAAACAAGGTCGAGAAATTGCTGTATTTCAATCTTCCCACAAGGAAGGAAAAATTCCCAATGCACCTATGGTTTGGGGTGCTCAGCCATATAAGGAATACATTTTCTTCGCAGATATGAATTCAGGACTTTATTGCATCAAATTAGAAGATAAAGGGTCAGATGCACCATAAAAATCAGAGGTTAAAATGAAAAAAATATTAATAAGTATACTTGCAGTTTCCACCATTTCTTTTGCTCAAGAAAAAGCTGAAGAAAAAAAACTTGAGTTTATATTTGAACCAGATTCACTTTTATTACATATTGGTGAAACAGGTTCAGTAACAATTAAACTTGTGGATAAGGAAGGGAATCTGGCAAATAACCCATTTTATGTGTATGGTCGACCGCGGCAATCATTAGAATCCAGTCCAAGAATCAGTGACTCCACTGGTGTGGCAAAAGTAACAATTAAAGCCTTTAAACCAGGGAATCTCAGCTTAAGTGTTCGGAGTATTGCTCAAAAAAGGTCAGATCGTGTAATGGGAAGAATCCCAATTCATGTTCCTGCGCCACCATTGGATCGTGTTGCATTTGTTGATCCCGTGAGCAAAGTATATGTAGGAACATCTGTTAAATACTCGACAGAGGTATATGATCAGGCAGATCTGAAAAGGGAAGAAAAAGTGACTCTTTCTTCCAGTAATAATGATGTGGTCGTATTTGATAGCTTTGGTAATCTGACTGTAAAAAAATCCGGCAAAGCCACGTTGACCGCATCTATAGAAGGGATTAGTGAATCGATTAGTATTAAAGCATTAAAGAACCCGGTGCGGAAAATAAAACTTTCAACAGATAAAGACGAGATTCGTACTGGCGATGTGTTAACATTTAATGCAAAAGCGATGAATCGTTCTGGACGTGCAGTTGAAGATGTGCCTGTCGTTTTTTCTTATACGGGGAAAGCAGAATATGGCATTGGTCTCCCTGCGTCAGCCTTGATCAATCAAGAAGGAAAGTTTGTTGCTGAAACACCTGGTATTTTTACGGTGATGGCACAGTCCGGCGGTTACTCCGCCCGAAAAGCCGTGAAGGTGATACCAAGGAATGTGGGGAAAAAGATTACCGTTGTGGGTCATGGCACTGTGAAGGATGTGAATACATCTGACCTCTGGGTATGGTCCGGTATCGGTGAACATGTCGGCAAAGATTTTGCTGCTACCGGCACATGGGGCGCCAATGGTGAAGCTTATTTTTGGGATGTCACTGACCCATCCAAAATGCATATTATTGACACAGTAACTGTGGATGCTAGAACCGTAAATGACGTGAAAGTATCCGAAGATGGTCGTGTGGCAGTCATCACTAGAGAAGGGGCATCCAATCGTAAAAACGGATTTGTTATTCTTGATATTGCAGATCCCTATAACGTAAAAATTACATATGAATTCAATGATGATATGACCGGCGGTGTTCACAACGTTTTTATTTATGACAACCATGTGTATGCGGTGAATAACGGCCGGAAGTATGATATTATCAATATTGAAGATTCGGCAAACCCATTTCGCGTTGGTCGCTATGAACTAAACACACCTGGTCACGGCGTGCATGATGTTTGGGTCAAAGATGGACTGGCCTATTCATCTAACTGGGCCGATGGTGTTCAAGTTGTGGATGTAGGGGGCGTGAAATTCAATGAAGCAAACCGTTCTAAACTTCAGTTCAACCCTTTCTTGGCTATGGCAGGTCAAGGTAGCCCTGGGAACCCCGTCCGATTGGGTGGCATGGCAGACCCTAATGGTCATAATCATGCGGCATTTCCATTTATCAGTCAATCGACTGATAAATTTTATATCATTACTGGCGATGAGTGGGGGAACCAATTTGGTATGGCTGGTGGATTTCATTTTCTTGATTTTACTGATCCAAAAAATCCAAAGGAATCAGCTGTATATCAAGTGCCAGAAGCTGGATCCCATAATCACTGGGTCCATGGTGATACTTTATTAGCTTCTTATTATCAGGGTGGTCTTCGCATTGTAGATATCTCGGGCGAACTAATGGGGGATATCTATGCTCAAGGCAGGGAAATTGCATTTTTCTTATCTAGTGACCTTGATGGATTTATGGCCAACCGTCCAAATGTGTGGGGGACAATGCCTTATAAAGGGTTAATATATTTTTCAGATATGAATAATGGCTTATGGGCGATCAAGTTAGAGGACGATCACCCAATGGGGACAAACTAGAGGGAAACAATGAAACAATTTTTATATTCATTGCTGATCGTGACGATCGGTATTAGTGGATTAATCGCGAGAGATTACTATCTTTATGTTGCTGCTGAATCTGAAGATGAGGTTGCTCTAATCCGTTTTGATGGTAAAACAGCCCACGTAGTAAAACGTATACCAGTGGGTGTGTGGCCATTAGAGATAGAGGGGCCACACGGCCTTTCTGTTTCGCCGGATGGGGATTATTGGTATCTATCCATGGCCCATGGGTTACCATATGGGCATCTATATAAATATAAGACTGGATCCGATGAAATGGTGGATCGAGTAGAATTGGGGCTTTTCCCAGCCACAATGGGCATATCCAATGCTACGGGGCTACTGTATATTGTAAATTTCAATCTTCATGGTGGTCATACAGAGCCCAGCACTGTATCAATTGTGGACCCGGACGAAATGATTGAAGTGGACCGTGTAGAAACAGGGATAATGCCCCATGGGTCGCGATTGCTGAATAATGGGTTGAAACATTATTCTGTAGCCATGATGTCGGGTATGCTTTACGAAATTGATGCCATGTCTATGGAAGTGACGCGTACTCTTTCCACAGCTCCAAAGATGAAAAATATGAGCAATCATATGGGCCATAATATGAAAAAAATGGATCATAGTAAGATGAATATGGATGGTAATAAAAAAGATGGTATGGCAAAAATGGATCATAAAATGCCCCCAGAAAAACCAACCTGGGTTTACCCCCATCCGAAAGATGATCGGCTCTATGTTGTAAATAACGGAACCCATAATGTGGTTGAAGTGGATGTGAAAAAATGGAAAGTGACACGAACATTTAAAACCGATAAAGGGCCATATAACTGTGAAGTATCCAATGATGGGAAGTACCTGGTTATCACGTATAAAAGTGCAGCAAAAACAGGTGTGTGGGATCTATCCACGGGGAAAGAAATAGCCAAATTTAAAAATACACGAAAAGTGACTCACGGTGTATCCATTTCACCAGACAGTCGCTATGCATTTGTGAGTGTAGAAGGGATCGGCAAAGAACCGGGCGCTGTAGAGGTGTTTGATCTTAAGACTTTAAAACCAATTGCAATTGCAGAAATTGGAAAGCAAGCTGGTGGAATTGCCTTCTGGAAAATAGCGGACTAGCGACCACTAAACGTAACGGTTAAATTATTTCCTTTAAATGGTTCGGTTGCCCTAGATCCATCGGGCCATTGTATTTTTATATGGGTAACGTTCTTTTTTATCCCCATCACCTGAACGGGAGAATTCTGTGACCAATACCCGGATCCCGATTGTATTTCGCGTATAGGACCTAAAGAACCATCGACGTATTGAACCCGTACTTTTGCTCCAAAGGAGAAAGGATTTAACTTTGGTCCTCTTAAACGAACTCTAAGTCCTGGTTTGGCACCATCATTCTGATAAAGTTTGGTTTGAGCACCATTTTGAGTAATTACAATATCCGTTTTGCCATCCATATTATAATCAGCAAAAGCACTGCCACGCTGTTCTCCATATACCAAGATGCCACTTTCATGACCGGGATATGATTTGAATTCACCTTTTCCATTACCTAGAATGACAAGGCCGCGGCCTGAATCATTTCTATCCGTTTCATTTTGAACAGCAAAAAAGTTTTGACTCAAGAAAATATCTTCATGGCCATCACCATTCAAATCTGCAACGCCCACATGCATGGCGGTTGTAATCTGGGCTTCAAAGGGCAAGATCACCGGATCGAAACCTCGACCATTATTTATAAAGACCATGCTTTCTAAGGTATTGGCTTCAAGGTGGTGGGCAGTATTTAGGGAATTACCGAAAATGTCTCCGAGAGATGATTGGGCATAATTAAGAAAAGTTTCCTTTTCTTCTCCAACAAAAGGCATGGCATTGGATATGCATGAGAATCCCCGCTCCGGCACTAAATCATTGAAATCATCATCATAGTGTGCTTCAACGATATCCAATACATTGTTATTATCAAAATCATCAAAATAAATTTGGCGGGGATGATCGGGAGAAAAATGGTATTTGGTATTCACGCCCCAGTTCGTGGCCACAATATCTAGAAGCCCGTCTTCATTAAAATCCCCTGTGGCAACACCATTCCACCATCCTTTGAATTGAGCCAGATTCATGTTGGATGTTATATCTTTAAAGCGGCCATTATTATTTTGAAGAATGGTTACGGCCCCCCACTCCAACGCCAAAATCAGATCTGGGTCACCATCACTATCGATATCGCTGAATACAGATCCGGAGACAAGGCCAATACCCGTAAATAATGTACCCTGTTTCGTATCAGGGACCCATTTCCCATTTTGATTTTTATAGATAATGGATGAAGCGGGTTTGGGATATTGATTCGGAATAACCCGCCCACCGACAAAAAGATCAAGGTCGCCATCTCCATCAATATCCGCCTGGGACATGGGTCCGATCATGTGGGAGATGCTTTCTATATCATATTTTCCATTAGGCGAAAGGTGAGTAATTACACTTGGTGAATATTCTACTGATTCAAAATTGGTTTTTGCCGTTAAGAGGCCTAGTTGAGAATCAAAATCGATCGCACTTAATACTGTTGTGGCATCTTGTGTTAAACTATCCCCAATGGTGATCGGGGCAAACCCGTGACCATCTTCATTCTCAAAATGATGAATTTTATCCCCACGGCCACCGGCAATAAAGAGATCTTCATCTCCATCTTCATCGATATCCATCCAAGCCACACCGGGG
>CAYVNB010000025.1:0-12882 GCA_964452665.1 uncultured bacterium | reverse complement strand
ATGGTATTGGGTGGACATGGCGATACCATGGTGCCCATCACACGCTTTGCCACCGTTGGTGGAGTACCGGTTGAATCCCTAATCCCAGCTGATCGGTTAGAAGAAATTGTAGATCGCACTCGATTTGCCGGTGGAGAAATTGTCAAATTATTTGGCAATGGATCTGCCTTTTATGCCCCGGCCCAATCAGCGATTGAAATGGCAGAATCTTATCTCCGAGACAAAAAACGTGTCATCCCTTGTGCCTCATTATGCGAAGGCGAATTCGGTATTGATGGCTATTTCATTGGCGTACCCTCTGTTATCGGTGCTGGTGGGGTTGAACGAATTCTTGAATTCGAATTGCAGGCGCAGGAAAAATGTGCACTGGACAATACACTTGAGGCTGTGAAAAAGACCGTAGAAGAAACTGGACTTTAGCAGTTATTTTTTAATTTTGTGATACCATTAGTTTCAAAAAGTATCAGACCATAAAATATATTTTTCCCTTACTCATATTATTGAATTATGGATCAATCAATCTCAATTGCAGATAAAAACTTCTCCATTTTCAACAGAAACGGCAAAGGTTTTTACCTTTAAGTCAGGGTTGGCGATAGCACACGCCGATTCAACATCAAATTCCCATAAATGAAATTTGCATTGAATTACTGAATCGGAAATATTGCCATCTGCTAATGATGCACCACGATGGGGGCACCGATTGTCCCACGCATAAATCTTCCCATTTAAATTGAATAGGGCGATAGGTGTATCCTCAACCATAACGAGTTTGCTCCCACCTAATGGGATATCTTCTAATTCTGCAATTTTTTTCATTCAACCATTGATAAAATTTTCGCCACCAACTTTTCAATCCCTTCCGCTGCTTCCTTAATGGATTGGGCTTCCATATATGCAGGTGTGGTTACCATTTTTTTTTCTTCGTCCACAATCATTTGTGTCACATGACATGTCACATGGGTACTGCCCATGGATTCAATATCCTTGGCAGTGGCTTCATCAAATCCGATGGTCATTTCTGCTGAATCATCCTGCTCCCCAAGAATCTTTGCCATCATGGCCGGTGCAATACAAATTGCACCAATGGGTTTTTGCAATAAATGAACTTCCGTTACCAATCGATATACGTCTGGGTTGATTGAACATTCAGAACCTGTCATTGCATAGTCACACAAATTTTTTGCCACACCAAATCCACCAGGAATGATTAATGCATCCATATCGTTTCCTGTTACTTCTGCCATATCTTTGATATCACCACGAGCAATTCGTGCTGACTCTACTAATACATTTCGAAATTCATCCATTTCTTGGCCTGTATAATGATTGACCACATGCATTTGGTCAATATTGGGTGCCATCAAAACCATCTCAGCACCGGCACGATCCAAGGCCAGCATAGTGATTACTGATTCATGGATTTCTGCCCCGTCATTGACGCCGCACCCCGATAATAATATGCCTACTTTTGCCATATCTAATTCCCTTTATTTCAGCCACAAAGACCCAAATAACACGAAGTAAAGTTGATCTATTAAAATCAACTTTTTGTCTTCGAGTCTTTTTGGCTATTATTTAAAATATTTCTGTTTAATCCCGAAAACTTAGTTCGTTTTGCCGCTGACCCCTTAAATAATTTACGAAATCCGTCTTCATCCATTCGCTGCCAATCTCCATCTGTCCATTCAGTAATTTCCTGGCGAGGTTGAAAAGCTGGTTCTTCTGATTTTTCTGAAAATTTTTGATTCCATGGACATACTTCTTGGCAAATATCGCAACCATATATCCATCCATGAAGAGCCTCATTCCCTTCTGGCATATCCCCCCTATGTTCAATAGTTAAATAGGATATACACTTTTCTCCATAGATTTCATATTCACCTAAAGCTTCCGTTGGACATGCATCGATGCATGCTGTGCATGAACCACATAGATCTTCAGCAAATGGCTTATCCGGTTCGAGATCAATATCTAATATTAATTCTCCTAAAAATATCCAACTTCCATAATTTCGGGTTATTAGATTCGTATGTTTTCCTGGCCAGCCAATTCCTGCCCGATGAGCCCATACCTTATCCATTACGGGAGAGGTATCCACGCAAACGACACCTTTCACATCTGGGACTTCTCCTTTGATCCAGCCTAATAATTGAAATAATCGTTTCTTTAATACATCGTGATAATCATCACCCCAGGCATAATTACTGAATTTTAAATCGGATGAAAGGTCGGTTTGATTTAATCCAGTGAAATAGTTTAATCCTACTGAAATGACTGACTTGGCTTCAGGGAAATATGTGTGAATATCTCCCCGTTCATTTTTTAGCTTTTCCATCCATTCCATGGTACCATGATGGCCATGGTTTAACCATTTTTCGAGATTTGCTTTTTCATTTGGTGTAGTCGTAGCTAGAGTAATCCCTACTTTTTGAAAACCTACTTCATAGGCTTTTTCCCGTATGGTCTTAGAAAAAGTGGTGTGCATAAAAAGTGAGATTAAGACAAAAGCCGTTTAGCCCATAGCAAACCGATGATAGTTTTTACATCAGTAATTTTCCCGCTCCAGATCAAATCTAAGGCCTTTTCCAATGGTGTAGGCAAAAGTTCTAAAAATTCGTCTTGATCCAATTTATTCTCATATTTTTCCAGATCTTCTGCCAGATACATCCACATTTTTTCATTTGAAAAACCAATGGCTGGATGAATATTGGTCAGGAAAGTTAGTTTATTGGCGCGATATCCTGTTTCTTCTTCCAATTCTCGATAGGCACAGTCTAAGGGGGCTTCACCTGAATCCAATTTACCGGCAGGGATTTCAATAAACTCCTCTCCCGGCCCATACCGAAACTGGCGAATTAAACAGATTTTGTCATCAGGCAGAACGGGGATGAGGCAAACTGCACCGGGATGGTCAATCCATTCTCGGGAACTGGTTTGGCCATTGGGAAGCTCAACCTGATCTAAGTAAAGGTCAATCAATCGTCCGGAAAATTTTTGTTCTGATGCAATTCGGGTTTCTTTTAAATCACTCATTTCACAACCAATTATTGTAAGTCTTTTAGTAATCCTCTGGCTTTTTTAATTTGTTCCCAATCATATAATAGTTCGTCCATATAAGGCTTCATACTGGCCACTTCATTTAAAATTGTAAGGGCCCGTTGTTTTTCTTTTTCTTTATAAAGGGCCTGAGCCAAATACACTTTTTGAACTGGAGTCGCTTCACCCGTACCCACTGCTTTTTCAAGAAATGCTACGGCTTCTTCATTATCGGGCCATGATAGTAAAAATGGAATATAAGGTGATTTATAGTGGATGACACCCATCATGAAGTATCCACCGCCATTTTCATAATGTGGATCGAGTTCAATTACCTTCATGGCATGGACTTTAATTTGATCCGCCACCCCTTCTTTGGCCGCAGAAAAGATACCATAGATTTCTGCCCAACTCCCGAGATTGGTTGTATACCAATAATGTATTTCTGCACGATGGGGATATTTTTTAAGTGCTGCCATTGCCAAAGATTTTGCCTTATTGAATACTACTTTTTGTTCATCTTCAGATTTACAAGCGTACTTCCCTTTAAAATAATATGATTTTAGTAAGGCAATTGTTGCTTCAACTTCTGCATCAGGATCATCCATTGCCTGGATATAAAATGCAATAGCTTCATTAATGGGTTCAGGCTGGGCCACATCTTCACGACTGCCTTCGGATCGGCGGTCATAAACCCTATGCCCTTTTTCTAAATTGGATTGTCCAAACAGAATGGTTATCCAGATAAAGATGACCAGTCCACGTTTAGACATTAGAAATATTCGATATAAGTAATTTTCAACTCGCGTTTGAAATAATCCACCTTGTCATCATCGAATAAGAGATTGTTAAAATTCATTTCAAGATGAAGTCGCTCAACGAATGTCCAACGGATGCCTGCATTTAAATAACCTCCCCGAGCAATGGACATGGTTTTAGCCGTCATATCATTCTCATTCAATGCGGCATTATACTCTAACAATAGTGACAATTCAGGATTGAATTCCATATCAAGTCCGAAAAAATAATTCACATCCTTATCACCGTCATTTACTTCTGTAAAGTTATAGTTGGTCCCCATATGGACACCTAAATTTCCCAAAGGGGTTACCCAATTTTTACTGGCAGCGGCATAGAGACCCATGGCTTTCACATCATATCGCATTAAGGTATCGGCAACATTGTAATTCCCTTGTCCTTGGGTATCCACCCCAATGGATAAACCTGGCATGGACTCGTTTTCATCAATCAGTCGATATTTTAAGTTGGCTTCCGGGCGAGGATACCAGATCAAACTATCATCGCCAATTAAATTTGCTGAGCCAAAAGAGAGACCAAATTGAAATCGATCTGTAATACCTACACTGAGGGATGACGTAAGCCCTCCGCCTTTTTGAACGCGCATCTGCATGGCATAGCTGCCACGAACAAGCGTACCTGCAGAAGGAACCGTTACGAGCGTAGTGGGTGGCGGATAGGATTGGGCCCATCCGATGGTGGTCAATAAGAAACCGATGATTGTTGAGGATTTTAATAATGTCATTCGAGTCTCAGGTATGTGGTTATGAATCTGTTAATTTACCCCATGTCTTTATCTTGATGCAAGTTAAGGGAAAATGCGCTCACCATATTTAGACATAATGGATTCGACACGAAATTTGGGCATGACCAATGTATCTGCCTCACCTATAATTTGAAATTTCATCCGTTGATTGCCAATTTCGATGAGGTTGATCAATAAGCTATCACCATTGGTTAATACCATAAGGTCATGATCTGTTTTGGGTATAAATACATCAAATGGAATTTTGAGATCTTTCTCGCGGATATCTTCCAAAATGATTGAAATTTCATCCAATCGATTGCCGCTACGAGGTGGAAGCGTTTTATATAATAATTCTGCTGGTGGTCTTGTCAGTGCTACATGGCTTAATTCCTGTCCTATTGGGCCATACTCCCAAATTTCTTTTTTACCAGTGAGCATATCAATGGCATAGGCATATCGTCGAATGATCCTGTTGTCAGGAATTGAAGTCCACACCTCTCCTATTAAATATCCTAAATGATCATAAACAAAATCAATTCGTCCATATTGAATGCCGTTTAGATTTTGAAATCGAATAGATTTAATTTGGTCAGATACATTGAGAATAAACTTAGACTCCTGACCCGAATAATAGTGGCGCACTTTTTGGGGCAATGCTTTCCGGAATTCCTCTGACCAGGGTTCGTCCATACCAAATTGGATTAGACTGTCTGGGTGTTGATCAGGGTTTAAAAAATACTGCCTGAGTATTTTATCTCCCTTTCCATATTCAAAGAATTCACGACTGACAACTTCTCCATTTGTTCCAATGCGCTCCTTGATGATCGCTCGTTTTTGTTCATTATAAAAAACCTGAAGATGCGCTTGGCCAAAGCGGTTGGAGGCCATCATGCGATTATCCGCCATAAAATCATGATCATTGGCATAGAATCGCATAAAACTTACATCTTGCCCCATGCTCATGCTTAGATAAAGTAGGAGGATGATTCCTTTCATTTTACATGCCTTTATGGTCGGCCATTGTGCTTAAGTAAGCATTGGACCATTCAGAGAATGAACCGAGTTCAATTTGTTGTCTCATGGTATGCATCAGATTCATATAATAAGATAAATTATGAATCGTGGCCAATCGAAGTCCAAGGACTTCTTTTATATTGAATAAATGACGGAGGTACGCCCGGGTGAAGTTTTTGCATGTATAACAAGTGCATTCAGAGTCGAGTGCATAAAACGCTTCTTTGTTGATCTGATTCCCAATATTTACGATCCCTTGGCTAGTGAATAATTGCCCATTTCTTGCATTTCTAGTGGGCAATACACAATCAAACATATCCAGACCAAGCTGAACAGATTTTACTAAATCGGTCGGTCGCCCCACACCCATTAAATATCGGGGCTGATCCTTTGGTAACAGTTCATTCATAAGATCTACCGTTTCAAACATGGCATTTTTTTCTTCTCCGACCGCTAGTCCGCCTATGGCCATTCCACATTCTGCAAAAGTGATTAATTCTTCTGCGCTCTGTTTTCGTAAATGGGAAAAAACACTGCCTTGCACAATTGGAAAAAGTGTCTGTTTCCAATCGTATAAAGGACCATTATTTGTAAAAAAATCCTGGCATTGTTTGATCCAACGGGTGGTTCGCTTTACAGCCGTTTCAACGGTTTTTTCATCAGCCTGGCCCGGTGGACATTCATCAAATGCCATAATAATATCTGAGCCAAGGTGTCGCTGAATATCCATGGAAAATTCTGGTGTAAAAAAGTGACTGCTGCCATCCAAATGGGATTGAAATTCCACCCCTTGATCAGAAATATTATTCAGATTCGCTAAGGAGAAAACTTGAAAGCCCCCACTATCTGTTAAAATCGAATTCCCCCAATTCATGAATGAATGGAGGCTCCCTGCTTTATGGATTAAGTCATGGCCGGGGCGAATATATAAATGATAGGTATTCCCCAAAATGATCTGCGCATCCAAATGGGTAAGCACTTCAGAGTCAATAGTTTTTACGGCCCCTTGCGTGCCAATAGGCATGAATACCGGTGTTTCAATTTTGCTATGATCTGTTTTTATCGTTCCCCGACGAGCCGAGGATGATTGATCAGAGTGGGAAATATAAAATTGCATCAAAACAAATGGTGAAACGCTTCACCCACATTAGATATGCCGATTACTTTTATCCCTTTTGTTGCCTGCTTTAATCGTTTCACATTGGCGGCTGGTGCAATAACCGTTTTAAATCCCAAAGATTTAGCTTCGGCAATTCTGGCTTCTAATCGACTGACAGACCGGACTTCACCGCCCAACCCAACCTCACCAATCAATACAACAGAACCATCGATTAATTTATCGCGGGCACCAGAAGCCACGGCAGCGATCACAGCCAAATCTGCAGCTGGATCATCTATTTTGAGTCCTCCAACTAAATTAACAAATACATCTTTCGTCCCCATATGGGTACCCAGCCGTTTTTCAAGAACGGCCAATAACATAGCTAATCGTTTAAAATCAAATCCATTCACATTCCGTTGGGGCGTGCCAAAATTTGCATTAGAGACCAGAGCTTGTACTTCCACCAAAATGGGGCGACTCCCTTCTAAAGATGGAAATATGGTGGACCCTGTAATGTCATCCCGTTTTTCGGCTAAAAATAGTTCGGATGGATTATCAACCTCGACCAAGCCATGGCTATCCATTTGAAATATGCCCACTTCATTTGTGGTTCCAAATCGGTTTTTCGCCGATCGTAAAATTCGATGATCGTGGCGATCATCCCCCTCTAAATAGAGAACAGTATCCACCATATGTTCCATCATTTTCGGCCCCGCAATGACCCCCTCTTTTGTCACATGGCCAATAATGAGAATGGCAATTCCTTTTTGTTTGGCCAATTGAAGAAATTGTTGTCCACATTCCCGAATTTGAGAAACTGAACCCGGGAGTGAGTCCAACTCATCACTGAATACGGTTTGGATCGAATCCACCACCAAAAGTTGGGGTTGAATAATGGATACCTGGTCTAAGATGCCGCCGATTCTATTTTCGGATGACAGGTGTAGCCATTTGGAATTCACACCGAGTCGTTTCGCCCGGAGGCCTATTTGATCTTCACTCTCTTCCGCAGATACATAAAGAACGGACTGTTCAAATGCCGGCAAAATTTGAAGAGCAAGTGTGGATTTTCCTATCCCCGGATTGCCTCCCAATAAAACAAGGGAGCCGGCCAACAATCCGCCACCCAGTACCCGATCCATTTCAGAAATACCAACAGAAATCCGTTCCATCGACTCTCCATGGAGTACGTCTTCTAAAGTTTTGGATTCACGTGCAAGTCCGTTGGCAGCCTTCTTTCGGTGCTTTGATACTTTATATTCGCTGAGTGTGCCCCATTCTTTGCAGGATGGGCATTGTCCGTGCCATTTGGGGTGGTCATCGCCACAGGCAGAACAGAGATATACAGTTTTAGATTTTAATTGGGCCATTTGGTATAAAGAAATTCAGTCAGACTTAGGGGAGAATCAAGTCGAAAGGCAGATTACCAGTCATATCCAATGGATAGATACCATTGCGGTTTTGAAAGTCCACTGTCTGTCCAATCGTAGGCAGCTTCAATACGCCACATCATAAAAATGGGTAGTTTGATTCCATATCCAATGGAGCGGACCCATGGTGAAAATTTATCTGGAAGGTCATTTCCGTATTTAGCCTGAAGAAATGTAAAATCGGAGAATTCCCGCCGATCATCCCAAGCAGCACCTATGTCCATAAACACATGGCCATTGATATTTCCCAATACCATTTTAAAAGGGAATCCCAGCGCTAAATACTGAATTAACGGAAAACGAAATTCCAAATTGGCTAACACGACATTAGTCCCGAACCGTTCGGAGAATCGGGCACCCCGAAGCGGATAGGCAAATTCAGAGAAATAAATATCCTGTAATAAGGTATTATTTTGACTGTCTAAAATTACGTTTCGCCACCGGGCTTCATTCGTATCAGAATCCTTGGCACCATTGGTTGTTCCAGAGCCAAGCAGCCAATTTTGCATGCCACCCAAAAAGTATTTTTGGGGGTTTTTTCCTGTACTGGTACCCAAATACAATCGGCCGGCGAGTGAATAATCTTTGTTGATCATTTGATATTTACGGAGATCCACTTTCAATTTTTGAAAAGAGATTCCTTTATTACCCATTGCAGGACTCAGTTCTAAAGTGGTATTCTGTCGAAAACCATCAATTGGACCTGTGAATCCATTTACTGAATTATCATATATATAACTCAAGGTGGGATTGGCTGCAATAAACCCGTCGTCTTGTAAAATCGTATTTTCTCTTAAAATGGGATCAATTTGAAATAGTTTATAATCCAAATTATGGAATACAACACCCGCATCGAATCGATGAAATCGATTAATCGGTCTAGAGGCAACAGCCGCAACACCAAAATGGCGCATGCGCGCTGTCATTTCGGTGATTATACCCATCTCATTGGCACCGTACCCAGCAAAGAAAAAATCGGCTTGATGAAATAGGCTGAAATAATAATTCATCCGTTGTTTCAAGTAAGCATAATTCAAATAGTAATCACTGTTGGTCAAAGAGATTTGTGATTGCATGGCCAATGATATTTGATGATCGCCCATTAAATCACTAAAATAGAATACGAGTAATCCTTGGTGGCCAAATACATTATTGTACCCCAATGTCCCCTGGGCCACATCCAAACTAAATTTGGTTTTATACGCTTGAGGAATATATTCACCTTCATCTGTAATCCTCGAGGAGTCAATTTTTACGGTCACCGGTTCTTGTTCTCTGTCTTGACCATTATATTGTTCGAATTCCCACGCAAAAATATAATTGGAGTAGTCGGATACATTCGCAGCGGCACCCTGTCGTTTGTGCTTCCGTAAATCCACTAATTCTTCTTTATCGTTTTCATCCCGATTTAATATATAATTTGTTGGGGCCACTTGCGTCCCATTCAAATCCAGTGGATTGCTTACCCGATATACATCCCATCCTAGGCCAGAATAACCGGAGAATACCATGGACCCATCATCTTTGGTCAGGCTCAATTGGAATAAGCCGGTCAACAGGTTGGTCACAACTGTGGATTCTCCTGAATCTAAATCGTGGCGGAAGAGGTTCCAGGTTCCGTTGTAATCTCCTGTATAAAAAATCACATTTTCAGTATTTGAAAAAATGGGGTAATTCTCATTGTAATCTGTATTAGTGATTCGTTCAATTTCTGATGATGCCACATCAATGGTGTACACATTGCGTTCATCATAGGAATGATCAATCATATCTTTAGCTGTCGTGTTTTTGCGATTATTCTGATTGCCTCGATCTGAGATAAATGCAATCTTTTTGCCATCGGGACTCCATGATGGCTCCGTATCCGAATAAACATCATCCGTCATATTCTTTAATTCCTTTGAAGGAATATTGTACATATATATATCGCTTGCACCACCCTCATTCCCTACAAAGGCTAAGTTCTCTCCATCCGGGCTCCATGATGCCGTAAAAACGCCATCCAGTTTAAATGGTATTTTTTCCTGTTTTTCTGTTTCAATATCAATTAAATATAATGCATCAGTTGCGCCCGCTTTTGCTGCAATCACAATTTTTTTGCTATCTGGAGACCAACTGATACCGGGTTGAAGGAATTTTAACTCTTCAAAATTGATGGACCGGCTTCCCTTCACCAATCGCTTGGTCTTCTTCCCTGTCACAGCATCTAGAATATAGATGTCCATATACCCCGAACGATCGGATAATACGGCAATTTTACTTCCATCCGGAGAAACGGTGGGGGAAACATTATAAAAATTTCCATCCTTTTTATGGTTCGTCAATCGTACTGCAATGTCTTTTACTTCATCCCTACCGGCTACGTCAGGAAAATATTCTTTTTTAATATACGTATGCCACTGCTCGGTCAATTCTTCAAAATTCATCCCCAGTGCATCTTCAAACCCTTTTTCAGCATTTCCATACCGCTTCATGGACTGAAATACTTCACCGATCTTTTCACGGCCATATTTAGATGCAATAAACCGCCATACTGATTGTCCACCTTTATAGGCTAAAAAGTATTCTAATTCGCGAATGGTGGGGATTCGTTCATTGATGGCCAAATCCCGGATGATCATATCGGCCTCTGTATCCCAATTCATGGATAAATATTCTGCTAAGCCCTCATTCACCCATAATGGCAGTACCAACTGAATCCGATTGGAAACGACATTTTGCATGCGACCGCCATAAATCAAATCATTAATCATGGCATGGACCAATTCATGATGAAGTACATGACGAAAGGCCGCATAATCACCCTCGAATGGTAAGACAACACGATTTTTAAAGAGTTCGGTTACACCCCCGATGCCTTCCCGCATATAGACACCAACCACATTATTCTGCTGGAATTCGTTATGGGAGTGAAATACAATAATGGAAACCCGTTTTTTGAGTGTCCATCTCAAGTGTTTACCAATTTGCTCATAAGCTTTATTGGCCTCTTCCATGGTAAAATTGGCCAATTCAATTTCATCGCCATAATAATAAACATCAAAATGGGGAGATGAAATAAATTCCCAGTTAAAATCTCGATATTGAACCTTGTTTTGACCAAAAGTTTGGGCGGACAGCATGGATGCTGTACAAAGTATGAGGATGAAAATAAAACGTTTCATTTCTTAATAAAGTCGAATTTAAATCGATAGTTCCTGAATTTCGACGATTAAACTGAAAAAATGTTAAATAAATTAATCTTAAAATTTCTCGTTTCAAGATTGACTGACCCCTCGTCCAACCATTAGTTTAGCTATTATGGATTTGCCCGTCTATTTTATTTCCGACATCCATTTGATGTTAGAAAGATCAGAATCCGAGGTTACGCGCCAAGAGATCCTGTTCCGATTCCTTCGTCACGTGAAGGAGACGGAAGGGACATTAATTATCAATGGGGACCTCTTCGACTTCTACTTTGAATACAAGGATGTAATTCCAAAAGTATTCGTCCCCTTTTACCACGAAATACTCAAAATTCGTGAAGCAGGCGTAAAGGTGCATTATGTACTGGGTAATCATGATTATTGGGTGCAGGATTTCATCACTGACACTTTATTTGACTATACGTATTTCACCGATACAGAATTTGATATCAATGGAAAACAGTTTTTTGTAACCCATGGGGATGGATATTTATCCTGGGATCGGGGCTATCGACTGTTACGTGGATTTATCCGATCTCGTTTGTTCACTTGGGTTTATCGATGGATTCACCCTCGATTGGGTTATGCTTTTGCCCGTTGGGTTTCTAAAAAGGGGGAACACTATAAGCATTCAGATGCTTATAATAATAAAATCGCGACAGAAATGTCAATCCATGCCAATAAAAAATTCGAGGATGGTTTTCAATATTTTGTTACTGGTCATTATCACCAAGCGAAGGAATTATCGCTCGATGGTGGTAAATTATTAATTCTCGGCGACTGGTTGAGCTTTTACTCCTATGCGAAGTTTGACGGCCACGATCTAAAATTACATTTTTGGAAAGATCATGAAACGGAATAACCTCATTATACTGCTTCTGTTAACCATCTTTTGGATTGATGGATGTTCTATGATTAAAAAATACTGGCCGGGGCCAAAGGATGCCAATGATGATATTTCTTATGAATTAATCGAAAACCTTAGCACAGCGTTTAGCGAAGGTAAACTGCAAGCCTTAGAAGAAATGATCGCCATATATAATGATCCAAATCAACCATTTGATGTCCGGATGGCTGCGGGGAAGGCTTTGGCAGAAACACAGCACCCCACTGCCTTAAATGCATTATCTGAAACGGTAGGCGATGCGGCAGCTCTTGATGTGTCATTCATGATTGCATCTATCGAATTACTGGCTGAATTTCGTGATGATCCCAGGGCAGCGGATGCCATGGTTAATGCCATGAATAAGGTGGAAGAAAAAACCAATACATTGCAAATGGCCTTGGTCCAAAATCTAAATAAAGTACGGACGAAAGATCAGGTATTGGCCCTATTAGATTTATACCAAATAAGTCGCAATAATTTTAATCGGACAGAAAAATTGCTTACAGAGACTCTTGGTGCTTTAGGCACAGATGAAGTGGTACCGATTCTTACCCAGATATCCCGTGATCCCAATGTGAATTTGGGAATTCGAAATCGTGCAGTAGAAATTCTAGGCAAAAAAGATCCCAGCCAAGTTGCTGATGCATTTGCAGAATTGTTAAATGATCCTGAAACTAATT
>CAYVNB010000024.1:0-13226 GCA_964452665.1 uncultured bacterium | reverse complement strand
AGGCAGGGTATACTATAAATTATTTATTATGGTCTTTAACAGCTTTCGAGACTTTTCGCTGGAGCCAGCTTCGGGCAAATACATTTAAAAATGGTATGATCCGCAACTTCCCCGGCGTGTAAACCCGCCGCTTGCCCCTAGCTATCCCTTTAATAATATTTTTCACACAATCATCCAATTCGATAGCATGGCTCCCATGTGTATGCTTGGAGGCACCCATTTTTTCTCCATCAGCACCAAAGGCATTAGCTCGTAAATCTGTGCCCTTGATCCATCCTAAGTAGGCATCCATAAATCGAACCTGCCCCGCCGCTTCGATTTCTAATGTTTCTGTGAATCCATGGAGGGCGTGCTTCGATGCGGCATACCCCGCGTGGGCCGGAAAGCCCATCAATGCCTGAGCCGTGGTGATAGATACTATCGTTCCTTGTGATTTTTTTAATTCTGGCAAAGATGCATGCACACAATTCACGCCTCCCATATAATTCACATCCATCAGTTTCTGAAAAAATGAGGGATCTTGAATATCTTCAAAGTTAGCCCACATGCTCACACCCGCATTCAGGATCATGCCGTCCACACTTCTAAAGGATGTTATTGTATTCTCCACCAAGGAGTTGCATGCATTCCGATCGGTGATGTCTGTAGGCACTGCAATCACCTTGCCCCCAGCAGATTTAATTTCGCTTTGTATCCTGTTTAGTTTATCTTCGTTCCGGGCCGCCAATACCGCATTAGCGCCTTGCGCGGCCAAGCCTTTTGCTAAGCCTTCCCCTATGCCAGATGAAGCACCAGTAATAATGAATGTAGAGCCTGAGATTTGGATAGGTTATCCTTTAAACTTTATCAGCAAACACGCCGTTACGAATTCCGAATATATTGGCAGGATCGTGGGCATTTTTCAAATCTTTAATTAGCTCAATACTGGAATGGGAAATGGTATCTTTTAGAAAGTCCTTCCGGATCTTACCCACACCATGGTGATGAGATATAGAGCCCCCATGATCCATGATGGCCTTCCGAATGGCATGTTCAATATCCCCAAACAGTTCTTCTGCTTCGGGGATATCTTTCACGCTCATACCCAGCATGAAATAGATACAAACACCGGTATGGTATATCTGGGGAATTCGATAGGAGATGTAGGGCTTCCCAGGAATATTGTGTTTTGCATGGAGGGTCAACAACGTTTCTGTGGCCGCTTCGCAGACAGGCTTGATCTTACTCCATGGCACTGTTGTCTCCATGGTTTCACCGATCACGTGGTAGTCCGTTAAAAAATCCCGGACGTAAGCAATGGCAAACGTGAGCATGTAGCCACGCTTTCCATTCCCAGAACCACCTACTAATCCACCATGCTGTTTAGCCAGCTTTAAAATATTCTTTTCCTGGTATTTCACCTCGCCCGCAGAACCTTCCATAACGAAAGTTGTAGCGCACATTTTGTCCGCGTCAAATCCTTTTACCTTGAGCACAAAGAATTTCTCAATCTTGCTCATGAATACCTTAAACCCTTCAGTCTTCGGCTTCAATGCCTGGCCGAATCGGAATTGCATATTATCCACCAGTCGCACACTGGAGGGTACAAAATTGGTTTTGGATAGGTCGTAGAGAAATTTGACACCGGATTCCCAGTCTTTAAAGATAACGGAATTGTATTTTTTAACATCTGGCTTCTTGTGAATTTTGAGGACGGCCTTGGTAATTATACCCAAGTTTCCCTCCGATCCGAATAAAATATTTTGAGGCTTGAATCCAATAGAGGCTCGGCTTAATGGCTCCACCTGCTCAATGGATCCTTTCGGTGAAATCATTGTTACATTTTCTACAATATCTTCAATATTTCCATAACGGTTTTTTTTCATACCGCTGGCATTGGTGGCGATCCACCCACCCAAAGTAGATAATTCCACACTATCCGGTTCGTGGCCCATGCAATAACCCCGATCTTCCAGCCAGGATTCTAAAGCAGATCCTGTGATCCCAGCTTGAACGCAAACCCGCCGGTCCTCTTCATTAAGCCATTCAATTTGATCCATACGCCGCATATCCACAGAAATAATCATCCGCTGTTCCGCATCAGGAATCATTAAAGCACTGGTCACATTCGTCCCACCCCCAAAAGGTACAAGACATACATCATGGGCCGCTGCCATTTGAATGAGCTGCTGGACTTCAGCGTCTGATTCTACATAAAAGACCAAATCCACGCAGCGGGCAACTCGGTTGTATAATACTTTATATACCTCTTCTGATGTGGTTTGACCATGACTATGGATGAGACGATCTTCATCTTCCAATGAAAAATGATCCTCAGAGAAAGTACTTTTCACCGCATCCATGAATGACTGATTTAGATTAGGGGGCGTTACAGGTTTGTGCTCGACTTCTGCCAGTTTATCGTTGGGATCCAGCGTAATACTCAGCACTTCTTCAATATATGGAATAAAGTCAGGCATCCGCGTACCAGAGAGTTCATATCGGTCTCCCACCATGGATACAGTTTGGTCATCATTCAACACAAAACTGGAATCTTTATAACCCCATTTATGTCCCCACGTATTGTGGTGGTTGGCAAAAAATTTATTATCCGGCATAAAAGGTTTCTCTTTCTTTTAGTATGCGGTCTTCTAATGCTTGTGTCATTTCATTAATTTGTTCAAAATGGTTTGTGTCATCTGGGGTGACATAACTGGATGGGTGTAGGGGTTTTAGTATCTTAATATTGATCCGCGCTGGAAACATAACCAGCCGACCTTTGGGCCATGACCGGAACGAGCCATCAATGAATACAGGTACTATGGGTACATTTAGATAGGAAGCAAATCGCGCGGCCCCCTTCCGAAATGGCCGCATCACATTGGGCTCTCCTCTTGATCCTTCTGGAAATATGACCAAATTCCGGCCACCTTGATCCATAAACGCCCGACACAATTCAATCGTATCATCAAATGTGAATGGATCGCCATCGCTGTCTTCTGTTTTCCGTGCAATAGGTACCAAGTTCATGACAAAATTTGTTAATAGCCGTTTGATAGTATTATCAAACCAGTAATCTTTGGCGGCCAGCATACCAAAATAATTGAAGCTTTTTCCTGCCGCTGCGCTGATTAAGGCCACATCCATGTGACTGTTGTGGTTGCTGATGAAAACGGCTGATTCACTGGGGAGGTTCTCACGGCCGGAAATTTTTACCGGTGTGTACCAGAGAAAAACAAATCGACACCAATAATAAAATATTTTTTTCCAAAATTGAAAAAAGAGGGGTTGTTTGTTAACGAGATATGAATATTTTGGATCTTCTAAAACAGACATGACCTCAGTGTTTTATCTGCCATAAGTCATGTGGGCTTGAGCGAACGTATCTGATGTAATGGCTGAAAAAAGTGATATTTCTAGAGCCAATGCGGATGCGCCAATTATTTCGGCTAATTTTCTAGAGGCATATTTCCCTTTATCGCATCCTAACAGTTTCAAATTCTGATGCTGAGGCAACAAGCGGGTACCGCCCCCCACAGTTCCAACCGTTAGCGTTGGGAGTGTTAATCGAAATTTTACGCCATTTTCATTCGGTTCGGTCTGGAAGTGGCCGATGGAATTTTCTGCCACGCAGGCCGTATCTTGTCCCGTAGCCAAATAGATTGCCGTAAGGGCATTTGAAATATGGAGGTGGCAACCTTCTGTACCGGCTAGACGTGTAATGGTTGGACCAACTTGTTGCATCTTTTCCATTTCATCCATATCTGATTTCAGAATACGATTAATTACAGAATTTGAAAGAGATGTTTCTACAATTACACTATGTCCACGTCCCATGATCATATTTCGAGCTGATGCTTTTTTATCGCTGTTAAATCCTGATTCCAAAATAAATTCTGCACCTGTTTTCTGTTCAATATAATCACAAGCCACTTTTGCCGCTAAAGTGACCATATTCTGCCCTGCAGCATTTCCAGTATCTAATATAAAATCCAACACAATATAATTCTGTATAGGAAATTGGTCGATTCGAAGAAGTTTCCCATAATTAGTAGTAGAATCTGAAATTTCTTTAATTGATTTAAAATGTTTTGTCACCCATTTAGAAAATTCGGCAGCTTTTTTTAGACTATCGAATATGAAAACCGGTGCTCTGGACAATTCTTGTTTTACATGGTTTACATGGATTCCGCCACATCTACTTGTAGCCACCATGCCCCGACTCATCGACAAGGCAAGTGTCCCTTCAAGTGTACAAAGTGGCACATAGAATTCCCCCTTAGCATAATTGCCATCGATCAATAGGGGCCCCGCAACAGCCATGGGTACTTTCATATAACCAATATGGTTTTCGATTATACCTTTTAGTTCTTCAGGTTTATTTTCCAAATCAGGATTAATATCCATCCCTATTTTTTCCTGAAGCCACTCCAAGCGTTTTTCTGTATCCTTCCGGGTAAACCCGTTAGGAATCATGTGGTTTCCGTTTTTCTTTGTCATATTATGATTGGGATCATTCGTAATTGATAAGTCTGGAATATAGTCAGACTGTGGTAAAATTTTGCTAAAGTTTCTTTTAACACCAATTTAGTCAGCGGTATAGGCGCTGAACCCACTCCGCATCTTCATTAGACAATGTTTTGCCTAATTTGGCCGCCGCCGCCACTTGGTTAACATTTCGCTGCCCGAGCAACACGCATCCTGTTGGGGCGTCACTTAAAAGGGCATCCACCAAGCCATGCATCACAGGCTGGGGATGGTCTAGGAAACGTGCTTCCAATTTTTTCTTATTGGATTGCATTTTATCAATCATTTTTTGATCAGCGAAATCTTTAACTGTTGTGCGGAAGTCTCCTGTTTCGAATGTAGCTGGCGCCGTATATTTCCCCGTAAGCAGCCCGTGTTTGATGGGTGAAAAAAAGCAAACACCTAAATTATTTGCCTCCACATGGGCTTTCAATCCGGATGAAATATAATTATCATCCATGACATTGCGATAGGGCTGAATTACATCCGGATCTACCCGGTCGATGAATTTCATAATCTTATCCAAAAACCAATCAGATAGACCAATGAATCGTGTCTTTCCTTCGTCTTGAAACCGCTTTATAACCTCAAGCGCATCGTCAAAATATTGTTCCTCTTTTCCAAAATTACAATGGTGGAGATACATTAAATCAACACAATCTGTATTCAGATTTTTCAGGGAACGCTCCATATTTGCTCTCATCAGGACCGGGTGGTACCAATGGTTATAGGAACCCATATCCCACCCCACTTTGGTGGCGATAAAAATATCTTCACGAGGAATCTCATTCCACATAGAACCGATGACTCTCTCGGAATGGCCGTCTCCATATACATCTGCCGTATCCCAATGGTTGATACCCTCCCCATAGGCTTTCCGTAGAGCGTCTTTACTGTCTTTGTCTGTTTGCCCCGCCCAACCCACAGGTTGGTTTTTTCCCGCCATATTGGGCCCGCCATAAGACCAAGTTCCCAAACTGATGCAAGAAATCTCAACACCCATCCGCCCTAATGTCACATAATTCATTTTTATCCTTTTATTGAAAGCAAAAATTTACGGAAACTTGATCCTTAATATGTCAACACGATTTCAAATTATCGATATTGGCCATCGGGGATTTTCTATCGACCGTGCCATTTCTGAACTGGAAACTTCCGTTAGTGATCTCATTTTTGGTGGTAAGGTGCGTGCTATCAAAGTGATTCACGGTCATGGTACCGGTGCATTGAAACGTGGGGTGCGGGAATGGTGCGATAATCAGGCAGGGCGATTCCAGGCAGTTATTTTGGGTGAGCAATATGATTTGTTTGACCCGGACTCTGCCGGTATGCGAGCCGACTGTGGGTCCCCTTATGATCCGGATCTTGGCAAAGGAAATGGGGCCGTTACTTATATTTGGTTATGGTGATTTGACGTGTATAATTCTTATCCCTAAATTCTCATTCACACGGGAGGAACTATCAACACATTTGACGATTTATTTCACCATATGGTGCCCACATCCATGGACGGTATCCAAATCTTTAGCATGGATGATGCCTACATCAAACCCCAGCAGTATAATGATGTAACCAATATAGAAAATGGAATTTGGGAAGACCTCTTTATCAATGTGGCCCCCCTGATCGATCAGTATGTATCCCGAGAATATCTATCGGGGATAAGAGCCCTCCCAATACCCAAAGATCGGTTCCCTGAATTTGAAGTCATTTCGCCGCTGATTAAAAATTCCACCGAGTGGCAACTTGTCCCCGTTGCGGGATTCTTAACGGAAGAATTATTCTTTGACCTGAATGCCAATCGAAAATTTCCCGTAACGGACATCATTCGAAAATCCCCACGTTTTGAAGAAAAATATGCGGGAAAAAATATCCGGAATGATGAGGGCTATACCCCTGAGCCGGATATTTTTCATGATATCCAAGGTCACATTCCATTCTTAATGAATAAAGCCTATGCAAATTTCATGCATGATGTGGGCATGCTTGGAGATACAATCCTTAAAGACGAACGGGGATTGGGCAGTGAATTGGTGGCACACAACCTCAGGCGCCTTCAAAACTTCGCATGGTGGACTTATGAATTTGGCCTCATTAAGAACAATGGGGATACAGATTCATTTCGTAGAAAAACGAATGATATCAATTATGAAATTTATGGGGCCGGTATCATCTCATCATTTGATGAAACAGTCAATGTGATCGAATGTGCTAAAGGTGTATCTAAGCGATCCACAATCTTGCCTTATGACATTAAAGAAATTGTAATGACGTGTTTTAATTATAGTGATATTCAGGATCGATATTATGTGATCGATTCTATGGAGGTTCTCTATGATTCTTTCCGGAACAATCAGGAGTTGTTCTGGTTTGAAGGTTAATTCCAGTAAATTTAAATGAACAATATTTTACCTTTACTCCTCGTCCTTATTATGTATAAAGGATGTGCCCCCTCATTTCAACTGGCACCATCGGATCCAGCGTCATTGGTTGCTCAGGCAGATTCTCTTTTGGCCGATCGGCCAGATGATGTTGATTTGCAGGCGTCTATTATCAAAGCCCGTTTGAATTTGGCAGAAACCAATAATGATATGAATCAATATCGAGCCGTGCTCAAAATGGATCCAAGGAATGCCACCGCCAATTACTTTATCCATATGGCTAAGGGGAAGGCACATCATAAAAAGGGACATAAAAATGGGCAATGGGATGCCATCCAATCCTTTGCAAGGGCAGCGGCTGCCATTGACTCTTTAGGTGCGCCCCATTATTGGCTCGGACAAGCCTATGAAAAAAAGGATGAAATGGATTTTGATCTTCCACTGGAAGCTTATGATAAAGCACTTTCTCTTTATCTTCCCGATATTTTGAAATCAAAAGTAACATCTGCCCGCATCGCTCTTTTAAAGCGAAAAAAAACATACAAAGATTTTTGGAAATAGACCGTCTTCTTTATTTGATTTTATCCTGTTTTCTACTCTATTTTTGACTTGATTCACGAATAGATGAGGAGTTAAACTTTCTATACCCATAGACGCTTTCGTCTTATGGTGCCACACAATCCGAGGTATAGATAAATGGCAAAAAGCATCATATTTAATAAATCATTAATTGGGGTTTTTATCGCTATTTTCGCGACAACCCTATTTGCCCAAAAACCGCGCAATATTTCAGGTACGCTTGTAGATGAAGATGGAAACGCCATTGTAAAAAATACTGTTCTCCTCTTGGCTGAGGATGGAACCGAATCCCAACGGACTGAAACATCAAAAAAACGATTGGGCCGTGGTGGCGGAAAATTCGAATTTAAAAAAGTAGAACCGGGTAATTATACTGTTGAAGCTGATGGTGGTGACGCCGGCAAAACCAGCATGGCTGTTGAGGTTTCTGATAGTCACGTAAAACTTGGCGACGTGGTTTTATCCGCAACATCAGCACCAGAACCGGCTGATGCGAACACTAGTCAGACAACCGCACCAGAGGCCATTCCCATTCCGTCTGCAGACGGATCGCCATCCGTTGATTTTAAACCTGATCCGGGAAAAGATTATATATTAAATGAGCTCAGTTTTGAGATTAAAAAAATGACGGCTGAACTCAAATATCTAAATGAAGAATTAGAAAATCTAAAGGCCCTCAGTAAAATGTGGGTGAACCCCCTCGCTATTTATTCTAAAGAGATTATTATGAAAAATGGCTCCACCGTTTTTGGTAAAATTGTATATCAAGATGAAACTTCCCTAAAAGTTGAAACTTTAGTGGGCTACTTGATCATTAATCGTAAAGATGTGGTCAGAATTGTTGATAATGTGGTAACCGAAGAACAGGCTGAGTATGTACCGGAGCAGGTCCGGGACAGCTATACACCGCCGCCCATGCCAAAGCTGGCTCAACCACAATACACTTCATCTGAGCGGAACGATTCTAAAAAATATTCTGCCAATTGTGTACTAATAGGAAACATTAACGAGAAAAAAGATGCCCAAGGAAATATTGTATTCAATGGGGAAATCAAAAATATTGGCGGACGCAGATCTGATTTTGTTAAAGTGGATTTCGTATTCCGTAAAAACTGGAGCGGTGAAACAAAAACATTAACCACTTTCGTCCGTGGGGGGTATCATACATTTGATTCCGGCATTACAACGGATGCCACATTACTCCCGGGAGCAACAGGGGCCTTCGAATTGTATGTCCCCCATGATTTTGGCTCCTTCATCGGTTACTCTTATGTAATCGACTGGGAGGAGTACGAATAAGTGCGTGCCGGTGTTTGCACAAGCCCATTTAATCTGATGCCAAAAGGCCTGGTGATCCTCATGACCATCGGACTGTCAAGCGCCCAGGAAACGCCTTTATCTGAAATATTTTTTTTAGATCTTGGAATCGTTATTGAACCGGCTAAAGGTTCGGAAACATATTCCAGGGTTGTAAACAAACCCTCTAAAGAGGTTTCATTTAAAATCAAAAAAGTGGAAAGCGGCTCTGTATATATGGCATCTAGTGAAGCCCTATTGTCCACATTGGGGCGAATTAACAATCGGATAGAAAAGCTTGAAAATTCCTTTCAATCAGAAATGAATGCATTACAGCAAGAAAATTTGGAGTTGCGCCAAACGCTTGCATTTATTCAATCTGTTCTCCCAAAAGCGCCTGTGGTGATGTCCTCAAAAGAATTTCCTGAGGATATAGTTGAAGATGTCCCAAAAATCAATGCTCCTACAGAAATTGTTGTGGCCAAGCCGGCTCCAAAATTTGATCAATCCATTTATATGGCTGGTGTGTTTGCGTACCAAAGAGAAGACTTTAAATCAGCCATTCAGAAATTTTCTACACTCACTTTAGAATCTGCGCCCCAAAAGACGGGGGAGAATGTGCTCTATTGGATGGCCGATGCCTACCAACAATTGGGAGATTATGAAAAAGCCCTATCTCTCCTTGATCAAATTACGATTTTAGGTACGATTCGGAATGATGATGCCCTTGTTCAAAAGGGTTTACTTCACCGGAAAATGGGGAATGAACCATTGGCCCAATTGGCTTTTAGCAATGTGGTTTCCCGGCATCCAGAGAGTGAATATTATCGATTAGCTAAAATGGAATTAAAAAAATCTGATGATATAAAATGAAATACTTATTCAGACTAATTACACTTACCTTTGTTTTGGTGTCCATTGGATTTGGCGCTACCCGCGTAGCATACTTGCGCCCGGGACCGATGATGAAAATTCCCTTCACATCTGTGAGTCAATCCCCGTATCTGTTTACGGCTGGTTTTGGCTCCGAATTACACAATTTTTCTCCATTCAACACTGCCAGTGGTGGGTATTTCAGTATGGAAACGGCTGGTTGGACATTTGGGTTTTCAACTGCAACGGGTGGAGACACCACACGTACTGCAAATCTGGAAGTTTCAACTTACAAAGCGCCAATAGAGTTTGGTTTTCATCTGCAAAGGCGTGTCTTCGTAAGAAATAATGTTTCGTTTTCAGTCGGCCTACAGGATATTGTATTTGAAAATAATAGTGGTGGATTAAATCTAGATCCACAAGAACTCTCTTTTTTTGGAATAGTTAGCTCACAAAAGGCAGTGGGCAATTATAATGCAAATATGTTTATCGGCTTTGGGACAGGTGGTTTTGGCACAATAGATCCGGATACTGTGGAAGTCGATGAAACTCTTCCAAACAAGCCTACCGGTACAAATGCCGGTGTGTTTGCAGGGGCGATTATAAAAACGCCTTTTTTAGAAAAATGGGGCGGTGTAGATATTGTGGGTGAATTCGATGGCAATGGCATCAATGTGGGACTCCGCATCCCCCTTACCTCGGATTATGGCCTGAACCTTGGATTCACCCACATAGAAAAATTACCTAAATGGAAAGAGCGCTATTGGAAAGGCCATGCCGGTATGACTCTCGGGTTTGAAATTACAGCCCCTCGTGGCTCAGGGATTAAAACACCTGGTGGCGGTCCATCCCCTGCTCCACTCCAGTCTGGCCCCATCAATATGGCGGATATGGATACAACGCTTATGATGGCTGACTATACCGTTAATACGCTGCGGGATTCTATGGGCCTCATGACCAATGAAATGCGGAATCTTATGACCCGACTTTCAGCCATGGAACAACATTCTAAATTTTTGGAAGATTCATTAAAAGCAGTGCGCTTAAATAACAATGTGAGTGAGCAGAATATGAATAATGCCATGCGCCACCTGTCGCGTTCTCTACGTTATTTTTATGCTGGGAACTATCGCGCATCTCTCCAAGAGGTTGAAGCTGCCTTGGAACTCAATCCAAATTTGGCATTGGCCTATGCACGACGGGGGTCGATCTATTATAAATTGGGGGATATTCAACGGGCCACTATTAATTGGAACTTGGCATTGCGGATGGATCCGGAATATGATGATGTAAGAAATGTGCTCAAAGCACTACATGAGAATCGTTTGAAATCAACCAGTATGATTGAGGATTAAATATGGATATTGCTACCCTCATAGGTATTGTATTAGGACTTGTGTCTATTTTTGCCGGCATATTCTTGGCTGCAACTGCCGCCGGGGCCAGTATGGCCGGATTTATTTCTCCTTCGAGTTTTGCGATCGTATTTGGGGGTATGGTTGCTTCTGTTTCTGTTGCATTCCCCTTAAAAGATGTGCTCCAACTGGGGAAAGCCATGGCAGCCGTATTTAAAGGCGGTAAAGACACCTTGGGTGACTTCGTGGATGAAGCGGTTGAAGCCTCGGAATCAGCTCGAAAAGGAACGGCCGACTTGGAAAAGCATGTGGAAAGTATTAACAGTTTCTTTTTCAGAGATGGGTGCCAAATGGTCATTGATGGTTATTCATTAGAAGAATTGACTGATATTTTATATACCCGAATTGACTATCGTGAATTACGCGAAAGTACGCAGGCGGGTCTCTTTAAATCTATGGGTGTAATGGCCCCAGCTTGGGGAATGATTGGTACTCTGATTGGTCTGGTTATTATGTTGGCGGGTTTTGGTGGTGAGGGAGGCGGTACCGACGCCCTTGGCGCGGGGATGTCTGCGGCTTTAATTACTACATTTTATGGTGCTGTATTTGCCAACCTCTTCTTTTTGCCTATGGCAGATAAATTGAAAACGCGCATTGCATTTACGAGCACCATCCAAAATTTACAAGTTGAAGCGGCACGGTTGATTCATCAGAAAAAGCATCCGATTATTGTTCGGGAAAAATTGAATTCATTCATTCCACCTAAAGAATGGAAATCAGAAGAAGGTTGATCTAAATGGCCGCTACGCCCCAAGAAAAAAAGAAGCTGATAAAGCAAGGAATGGCAATGGTGGACGAAGGGTTGCCTGGCTGGTTTGGTACTTTCGCTGATATGATGACACTCTTATTTGCTTTCTTTGTTTTATTGGCAGCGATATCAACGATTGACCCGGTCAAGCTACAAGAAATGGCGGACGGCATGGGTAAATCTGTAGGTAAAAAGGTTAAAATAGAAAACCAAGCTATGACGCTGTCAGATATTAAAAAAGCCGCTCAGAAAATGGTTGAAGATATGAGTGAAGACGGGGAAACCGGCGAAAAATCGGTGGAAGTCACCACTGGGCCCAAAGGGGTAACCATTGGAATCTCTTCTGACATTAGTTTTCAATCCGGTTCAGCAGAAACAAAGCCTGGATTTTTAAATATTTTGAAAAAGATATTACCAACAATTCAAGATTCCTATTTTAAGCTCGCAATTGAGGGGCATACCGATAGTGACCCTTTACCTAAACAACTGCAAATCAAATATCCAAGTAACTGGGAACTTTCTGGTGCCCGGTCTGCCGCGGTGGTTCGGCTCTTAATTGGATTGGGTGTTGACCCAACTCGGCTTGAAGCGGTTGGTTATGGTGAATTTGTTCCAAGAGATAAAACGACGGCAGAGGTGATTACAACCGATTTGATACAAAAATATAATTCGAACCCCCAGCAAAAAGCACGAAACAGGCGTGTAGAAATTACCTTTTTATCACCACGTGGCGGACCGGTGGGCAAAAGCGCAACCCAGTCTGGGAATATGTAAAGATTCATATGAATAAGGGAGTTGATATGAAAAAGCGGAGTAATCGGGTATTAAAATATGCCCTTACATTGGGGCTGATAATGGTGGTTGGACTTGGACAGTCCAGTGGCTATTTGGCTCAAAAACTCATGATAGAAAACAACCTAAGAAAGCGCATTTCAGATGCCCTTGAAAAAGTGATTGATAATCGAAAATATGTTATTGATGTGAGCGTTGATCTGGAAATCAGCAGCGCCTACGAAAATCAAACCACATATTCTCCCGGTGGGAGTAGCGCCGTTGAGTCGCTGAAAGCGGCAGAAGACATTCTCGCGGCAGAAGACAGCCCATCTGGTGGCGGCGGTGTGGGGTTGCCCATTCCAGGATTTGATTTTACTGCAGAACCATCCACAGAAGGCGAGGAGGTTCTACCTGACGCAACTGAGCCCGCCATGGATAAGCCCGTTGGGGACAATGTAGTTTCTCGCACCCAAACAGAAACTCGCCCTGCGATGGCTTCTGTTCGCAATATGGAAATCAGTATAATTATCCAAGAGGGTGCCGCACCTGAATTAATTGAGAACATTCGCCAGGTGGTAATGGTTGCTTCACGCTTCAACCGTCCACGTGGTGATGTTTTGAGTATCATGACAGCTAGCTTTAAAGAGCGACGAG
>CAYVNB010000023.1:9425-13343 GCA_964452665.1 uncultured bacterium | reverse complement strand
GCGGGACCACTTGGGTGTCGATTCATCATGGTGGTGGTGTGGGTATGGGCTTGGCCCTTCATGCAGGACAAGTGATCTGTGTAGACGGTACACCTGAAATGGGAAAACGCGTCGAAGCAGTATTGACGAATGATCCAGGTATGGGGATTTTTCGACATGCTGATGCAGGTTATGAAGATGCGATTCAACATGCAAAAGATTGGAATATTGACATTCCAATGTTAGATAGTTAATGGATAATAATAAATCAAAAATCAAAAATAGAGAATCAATATTTCTAAAAAATATCGGGCAATTGGTCACGGCCAATGATAGCGGTGTGCAGACAATTGAAAAATCTTCGATCTTTATCAAAAATGGTAAGATTGCAGCAATTGGTGAAGGTGATGCGAATCATGCCGTTGATTGCGGTGGTAGAATGGTTACGGCTGGATTTGTGGATTCACATACCCATCCTGTATTTTATAATAAGCGTGATGAAGAATATGCCACGCGATTGGCAGGTGCTAGCTATGAAGAAATTGCCGAAAAGGGTGGTGGTATCGTTTCCAGCGTAGATGGAGTACGAAAAGCATCTAAAGCAGATTTGGTTGAAAAACTCAAACCTCGTATGGATCGATTCATTGCTATGGGTACGACCACAGTTGAAGCCAAATCCGGTTATGGATTAAATACCGCAACCGAACTAAAATCCTTGGAAGTGATTGAAGAATTGAACCAATCCCATCCTATTGATATGGTGCCTACATTCATGGGCGGCCATGCTTTCCCAAAAGAATTTGCCAACAATTGTGATGGTTATGTGGACCTTATTTGTAATGAAATGATTCCCGCTGTGGCCGATCAAGGTATTGCAGTTTTTAATGATGTATTTTGTGAAGAAGGATATTTTACAGTGGAGCAAACTAAACGCATTTTAGAAACCGGGAAAAAATTTGGATTGAAACCACGTATTCATGCAGATGAATTTGTTGATTCGGGCGCAGCAGGATTGGCGGGGGAAGTAGGTGCTTTCTCGGCAGATCATCTCATGGCGGTTAGTGATGTTGGCATGAATGAATTGGCAGCGAATCATGTGGTTGCTACCTTATTGCCTGGGACGACATTCTTTTTGGGTAAATCAACCTATGCACCGGCGAGAAAATTAATCGACGCAGGAATAACGGTGGCTTTGGCCACAGATTTCAATCCTGGGAGCTGCCATATTCAATCCATGCCATTCATCATGACATTGGCTTGTATGCATTTGAGCATGACCATAGAAGAAACATACCAGGCCGCAACATATCATGGGGCAAAAGCACTGGGATTGGAGAATGAAATTGGATCCATCGATATTGGGAAAAAAGCGGATTTGGTCGTTTGGAATCTGGATTCATTATTGGATATTCCTTATCATGTTTCTAACCACAGTATTCAAAAAGTAATTAAGAATGGCAATGTTGTATTTGGCGCTTGATTTTCCCCTCATTCTTCGTGTAAAATTGCGCTTGTTTAACACTTATAAATGGTAATTAAATGACCCTTAGAAAAATTCTTGTAATGGCAACGATTCTAGTGATGAGTACCCAATTCGTGTTTGCGAATTATGCTTTTTATCGGAAAGTGACCAATACATGCAAATATTATCGCGTTTCTGTTGATGAAAAGAAAATGGCCCTCACAAAAAATGACGATGGATCTTATCATTTCTCTATTGAAATGGAAAGCCTTCGGAACAATTTTGAAATGGTGATGCTTGTTGGATTTATATCCGTGGGGCAGGCCATGAGTCATCAGGAAGCATTTGCAAAGAAAAAATCTGGATATACGGCTGTTGTGCCTTCTGATACAGAAGTAACGGTTTCAATTCCCGTATCAAGACAAAGTACGATTATCACCGCTAAGGCAACTGCAGATCAAATCCGTCAATTGACAGAAGGAAAAATTGACTCTGCAGGGTTTGTGCGCCTGATAAAAGATTCAATTCAAACACTGTAAAAGGAGGAAGAATGTTAGATCCTACCAGTTGGGGTGGCATGTTCGCACAATACGGTCGTTCTTTATTATGGGCGATCACAGCAGCGATTGGTTTTGGTTTAGGTGTTGGTATCTCTCTGAAAGTTTTCGATTGGTTATCAACAGACATTGACGAATGGGCAGAGATCAAAAATGGAAATATGGGTGTATCCATAATCTTTGTATCCCTGATCGTCATGGTTGGATTGATCGTTCATAAGGTCATCTAAACAAGATTCAAATATCAATCTTCTTAAAACCCTCGAATTTCGGGGGTTTTTTGTTTATATAAAAGAGACCAGCTTTTCTAAATATGTTTGATCTATTTCATCAAATTGGCCCGATTGATCTCCATCGATATCTAGGACGGCAATGAGTTTTCCACTTTTGATTACGGGTACCACAATTTCTGAAACCGTATCATCATCGCAGGATATATATCCGGGAAAATTTGATACATCATCTACGATGATTGTTTCTTGTGTTCGTGCCGATTTACCACAAACACCTCGGTTAAACTCGATATGTCCACAAGCCAACAAATCGCCTTGATAGGGCCCGATCTCTAGTAAATTTTCTTTGACTACTCGATAGAATCCGCAAAATACCCATTCTTTAAATTCCGATTTAAGGATTGAAGACAGGATGGCCATTTTCCCAATTTCATCCATTGAGTAACCTTCGAGGACGGCTTTCGCTGTGTTCACAACATTGGAGTACCGCTGATTCTTATCCATAATTCATCCAAAAGAGGTAAGCGACAGTTGCGCCTACTGTAGTATTAATAAAATTGACCATATCATTTCCAATCCATCGAGAACCAAACACGAGTTGTGTTTTTTCACCACAGTGATAACGATCTTCCGTTTGATTAGCACATTTAATACACTTGAATTGGGCTTGTATAAATCGTCCCAAGATGGAATCGGTTAACGAACCGACAAATCCCGCGGCGGCCAGAGGAATTAATAAATCATTCAACCCAAGGATGGTTTCTCCAATTATACCGATGGTCAGTGCGCCGAGTACAGATCCAAAAATACCCAATAGGGTAATTCCACCGGATGTTCCTCGTTCAACAATTATTTTTGAAAGAACAAGGCGTGGCTTTGACTTGGAATAAAAACCAATTTCTGTGGCCCAAGTGTCAGCTGTGGCTGCAGAAATGGCACCCAAATACATTACAATTGCTGGTGGAAACTGCCAGAAGAAATAGATGATGGCTGTCACCGCGCCTACACCGCCATTGGCCAAAATCTGAAGCATATTTCGTTCAGCATAATCTTTGTGATGAAGGTGGGATAGAATGGAAGATGTGGCAAAGAAAAAGATCAATGGTGTGATCCAAGGCCAACCGCCAGTTCCAAATACAATAATACCGATTAGGTATCCACTGATTGCCCCGCTGGAAGAAACAGATTTCCGATTCCAGGATAAACCAAAAACAGCCAAAGAAATGACCATCCACACTATTAATTCAGGGAGGTTCCCATGGGTGTAATTGATTAAAAATATTTCGTATGAAATAAAAGTGATTATGGGGGTCGAAAGGTTATCTGAGCCGCGGAAGCTGACCGATTCAGACAAGGCAGCAGAAAATGCAGTAAACAGGCTACAACCAACCAGAATGGGGAATGGAATCAGGAATGTTGCACCATAAATACGGGCGAGGATGTCTGTTCCCAGCATAATGATGAGAAAGGTGGTGCCAAACATGGATATTGATCCTCTTCGAGATTTTAAATCTCGCCATGGTATAAATGTGACTCTGCTTTTGGCACCCATGGTGGCTGCAATGGGATCTGCTAGGGTTAATACCCAAATGGATAAAATGAATGAAATGGGCTTATCCCACCAAAATAAAGACAATAATAAAACAGCAAATGGGAAGTAAACCGTACCATAACTTTTACGGGATGT
>CAYVNB010000023.1:0-9325 GCA_964452665.1 uncultured bacterium | reverse complement strand
GAAATGTTAATTATTCGACTGGATTTCCGTTCCCATCCAATAGAATGGGATCCCCAAAACCCAACGATTTCATGCCTTCAAGTTGCGTGGTGGCATCACCCACAACCAGATAAATCATTTCATCAGGGCGAATATATCTTTTTGCCAGTTCATTATGGCTTTCCACGGTCATTTCACGTACTACTTCTTCTTGATCTTTAATGTAATCAAAGGGGAGACCATAGTTTGCGATATTGGAAATCATGCTTCGCAACGCGCCTAAAGTTTCAAACTTGCGTGCATTAGACTTTAATTCCATATTTTTACTGAAATCCAAGTCTTCTTTCGAGATGGTCATTCTGTAATTGAGTAAAATGTCTTTAATCGTTAATAATGATTCTTCTGTTGAATTTGATCTTACACCCGTAGTTACGAAATACATTCCTGATAATTTAGAACCGGTAAAATATGATCTGGCGGCATAGGTAAATCCTTTTTCCCCACGAAGAATTGTTTCAAAGTTACTTCCAGGATGTGCACCAAGATTCATATTAATCATAGTAGCTGAAAAAAAGTCAGGATGATCTCTCGGTATTGAAAGGTACCCTGCTCGTATCTCAGATTGCTTTGCATTTGGTACATCCACAAAATAGACTTTCGCCTTTTTATTGGGGTCAGGAATTTCATATTCAGGGAAAGTCACTTCTTTTTCTTCCCATCTTGAGACAATACCTTTAAATGCCTTTATAGCATCACTGCGGCTGATGTCGCCGACGATACTGATTGTGGTCAAATGAGGAGCAAAATTTGAATTCACATAGGACTTCACATCGTCTATTTCGATGGATTCAACAGATGCCACTGAACCTAAGGTTGAATTGCCCAAAATATGATCCCCATAGTTGAGTTTATTGAATGCATTGGATGCAATAGAGGAGGGGACTGCTGCTCTCCGTTTAATATTTTCAACAGTCTTACGTTTGATGCGTTCAAATTCGTTTGTATCCCATCGGGGTTCAAAAAGAATTTCTCCGACTAAGTCCAAGGTGGGTTCAAGATTTCGTTTTAATGTACTTACCTCAATATTAATGGCTTGTTTTGTTGTGAACATATTGATGGATGAACCTAAAGTTTCAATGGCCTCTTCCAAATCCGCAGGCGTTTTATTGGCAGTCCCTTCCATCATTATATCGGTGACTAGGTTGGCTACACCAATCTGTTTCGGATCATCTAAAAGCATGCCGCCTTTGATATTAATGCCCAAACTAATCATTGGGAGTTCATCATGTTTAGCCCCATAGAGGGTGACGCCTTTATCCATTTCCTGTTTCCAGATTTGCGGAGTTTTTACTCGAGGCTGAGGTCCATATTCAGGCTTAATGGAGCGATCAAAAGAAGAAGAAATGTGCCCTATATCCATGCTACCTTCGTCAGCTTTTTTTTCTACATTCTTCACAATCTTTTCTTCTTTAACCGGAAAAAGAACTGAACCTTCAGCCACTAAGTTGATTTTCCCTTTAGGGACAAAACTAGTTAGGACGTAATTCATACCTTTAATGTATTTTTCATAGACCCGTTTTACGTCACTCATGTTTACATCCAACACTTTTTGGAGGTCAGTGGAAATAGCGTCGGGGGAACCATAGTATTCATTATAAATTGCTAACTGGAATCCTTTACTGAGTACAGAAGAAATCCCCTGGTAGAAATCGGTTTCATATTTTGCTTTTAATCTGTCCAAATCTTCAGTAGTGAATCCATCAGACTCAAAACGAGCAAATGCTTCATGTATCGCATTTTCCAAATCGGTCAAATTTGTTGTAGGAAATCCAGTTGAAACAATATTGATTGTGCCGGCAATTTCTTGAGTACTGCTATAGGCAGATACACTTGGTGCGAGTTTTTGTTCTTCTACAATGATTTTATAGAGCGGTGCCTTTTTTCCATCCCCAAGCAATTGGCTCAAGAGGTTAAGTGCAGCCGCATCAAAATGTCTCTGATTAACGGTAGGAAAGGCGATTCTAATTTGGGGTGATTTGGCAAAATTATCTTCATGATAAACTTTTTTTATTTCTGAAAGTGAAATAGGTTGTGGCTTCGGATCGGGATGATCTGGACCTCGTTTAATTTCACCAAAATATTTTTCAACCCACTTTTTTACCTGTGTC
Source organism: uncultured bacterium (assembly GCA_964452665.1). Lineage (GTDB taxonomy): Bacteria > Fidelibacterota > Marinisomatia > Marinisomatales > TCS55 > TCS55. The sequence goes on along the minus strand of CAYVNB010000023.1, from coordinate 7,178 downwards.
TTTTTGAAATCACCTGCAATTACCATGGTGGCATTATTGGGTCCATACCAATTTTCATAGAAACTGCGGACATCATCTAAAGTGGCATTTTGTAGGTCTTCTAATTCGCCTATTGTGGTCCAGTTATAAGGGTGACCTTCTGGATACATATTTTTAATCATTACATAATCGGAATGGCCATAAGGTCGGTTGTCAACTCTCATGCGTTTTTCATTTTGGACGGCATCTTGTTCTTTACTAAGTGCAGTTTGAGTGACCGTTGAAAGGAGCCAACCCATGCGATCTGCTTCCATCCACAGGACCGTTTCTAGTGCATTATTTGGAACCACTTCAAAATAAAATGTTCCGTCTTTATTGGTGCCTCCATTATAAGTGCCACCTGCATTATATATTTCTTTTGCGAATTGTTCCTTACCTACATGCTGGGATTGTTCAAACAGCATATGCTCAAAAAGGTGGGCGAAGCCTGTTCGCCCTGGTGTTTCTCTATTAGAACCTACATGGTAATTAATAGCCACACCCACAATCGGATCAGATTTATCCTCATGAAGAATAACAGTTAAACCATTACTCAATTCATATTTTTCATAATCGATCTTGAATGGTGTTGATGGGCGTTCGTTACAGCTTATAAAAATAAAGGCTGAAATAATCCCAAAAATGGCAGCTTTTTTTAACATAAATAAATTCCTCTTAAGTCAATATTATTTTTGGTTAACAAACCATAAAACTGGTAGTTCCCTTCGCAGATAAAAATTACAGTATTTGGTTGTCGGAACATATTAAAATAAGCAAAAGAAATTCTTCATAAAATCCATATCACTCATTTGAAAGATAAAAAATGAAACAGTTTATTTTTAAAATTTGGTTTCTCATTCCTCCATTCATTTTTGGACAAAAAGTATTGTTTGTAGGGAACAGTTTTACATTTTATTGGAATTTGCCAGCGATGGTCGAGTCCATGGCTGAGGAAAAAGGAATCAAAATGGATATATTCCAATCTACTGCTGGTAGTGCAACTTTGGAGGACCATTGGGAGGGGAAAAGGCATTTGGAATCAGTTTCAAATATAAAACACGGTAAATATGACTTTGTCATTTTGCAAGATCACAGCACCTATCCATTGGAAAACACCCAAATATCTGAAGAATATTTTGAAAAATTTATTGAATTGATAAAGTCAACAAAAGCGGAGCCGATTATATACAGTACATGGATGTACCCCGGCATTTCAGATCAATCCTATAATATATTGGATCCGATTAATTACAATCTGTCTTCCATGACTTCCTTAAATGGGATTCGATTGGCGCCTGTTGGAAGGGTATTCCGATTTTTCAAGGAGGCCAATCCCGATATTTCTTTGCATACAAGTGATGATAAGCACCCATCACCGGTTGGGACCTATTTGGCAGCCTGTGTATTTTTCAAATTATTGACTGGTGAATCTCCAAAGGGGTTGTCCCGCCGATATGTTCGAAAAGATGAAAATGGGAAGAAGATATTTTTAGGAATGGTAGAAACTTCAGATGCGATTAAATGTCAAAATATTGTTGATAGTGTGGATATAAAATAAAAAGCCCCATCCGACTAATGAGTAGGACAGGGCTCTATTTTTAGTATTTAATGTAAATTAAAAGGAATAAGTCATTGACAGATTCATACGATTATAGGTGAATTTGAGATCTCCCAAATCACCTTCTTCTGGTTTTATATCATGTATTGAGTAAATAAACTCAAAACCAATTGGAAAAACTGGCGGTTTAACTCTAACACCGGCTCCATACATTAAGCCAGCCCCAAAACCTTCTTCTAATGGTAGGCTCATACCTAATCGGGCAACTCCCTTAAACATTGGTCCAAGTGGAATTTTTGCCACAGCATAACCAGAGACTAAGCTGGCCATCGCTGATTTTTCATCTTCTTCATCATGATCATGATCATGATCGTCATCAATTTCCGTCACAGTGGAATGCACATACTCTACACCAACGCCAATCATTTCAAAGAATAAAGTTTGTTCATAACCAATATTTATGCCCATACCTTCAGGTTTTTGTTTAAGAGAAATACTTTCAATACTCATTTTGGTTTCCCTGTTAACATCAAGACCCACACGAAGTTGGCCAAATGCAAATCCCATGATGAATAGCAATAATACAGTTGTTTTTTTCATTTGAGTTATATCCTTCTTTAAAGTTTCATTAACTTTAATCTAAACAAAAAATAAGGAATTTTAACCAATATTTTAATCAGCCGATCAAACCACACAAGTGGTGTTTTATTATAGTAGCGGCGCAGGGACTCGAACCCCGGACACCCGGATTATGATTCCGGTGCTCTAACCAGCTGAGCTACGCCGCCATAATGCCTATAAAAAAGCCAGAAAAATTAGCCTAAATCATTCGCTTTCTTCAAACAAATTTTGTGAGTTTTTTTCCTATTTCCCATTTAATTTCCGCCGATTTTAATAGGCTGAGTTTGAAGCAGTTAAAACCCTCGAATCATTTTTAGGAGAGCTATGTACAACTCGATTGAAGATTTTATGGGCCACATTGAGGCCAAGAACCATGGAGAAAAAGAATTCCACCAAGCCGTTCATGAAGTGGTCGAATCCCTATGGGATTTTCTTCAAGACCATCCCGATTATGTCCACGCTAGAATTTTAGAAAGAATCACTGAACCGGAGAGGGTGATTATGTTTCGTGTCCCCTGGCGCAATGACCGTGGGGAAGTTGAAGTAAACCGCGGATTCCGTGTGGAATTCAATTCAGCTATTGGACCCTATAAAGGTGGCCTTCGTTTTCACCCATCTGTGAATTTGAGTATTCTAAAATTTTTAGGATTTGAACAAGTATTTAAGAATAGTCTGACTACACTGCCTATGGGTGGGGGGAAAGGCGGATCTGATTTTGACCCCAAAGGGAAATCCGACAATGAAATGATGAGCTTCTGTCAATCCTTTATGACGGAATTGTGCAGACATATTGGTCCCGATACAGACATACCTGCAGGTGATATCGGTGTTGGAGGCCGCGAAATTGGATACATGTTTGGCCAATATAAGCGGATTCGCAACGAATATACAGGCGTATTGACCGGAAAAGGCCTCAACTGGGGTGGAAGTTTGATTCGTCCAGAAGCCACCGGATATGGCTGTGTTTACTTCGCCGATGCAATGTTGAAAACCAAAGGCGAATCATTTGAAGGGAAAACTGTCACGGTTTCCGGATCTGGAAATGTGGCCCAATATGCTACTGAAAAGGTGAATGACCTCGGGGGTAAAGTTATTTCCTTGTCTGATTCTGGTGGTACGATTCACAATTCCGATGGTATTGATGCCGAAAAGCTGGCCTATGTGATGGAATTGAAAAATGTCAAACGTGGTCGAATCAGCGAGTGTGCGGACAAGATTGGCGGTACTTATTTAGAAGGGCAGTCTCCATGGAACATCCCATGTGACGTGGCCTTACCTTGTGCAACTCAGAACGAAATCAATAGTGAAGAAGCCAAAACACTCGTTGATAATGGGTGTAGTGTCGTGGCCGAAGGGGCGAATATGCCTTCAGAACCGGGCGCTGTTGAAGTATTCCTCGGAGAAAAAATCTTATTTGGACCGGGCAAAGCTGCCAATGCTGGTGGTGTAGCTGTATCCGGATTAGAAATGAGTCAGAACTCTAGCCGCATTTCATGGACGCGGGAAGAAGTAGATCAAAAACTTTACAGTATTATGCAGAGTATCCATACTGCCTGTGTGGCTCATGGCAATTCAGATAGTTTTACGGATTATGTGAAAGGTGCCAATATTGCGGGATTCATCAAAGTGGCTGATGCCATGATGGATCAAGGTGTGGTCTAATCTAAACTCAGCCAACCCGTAACTACCTTAGGATCTCCGTTGCCTGAGTTATTCGAATGGCGGAGGTTTTTATATCCCAGAAGCCTGGTGCTCGTCCATGGTCTCTTGAACAAGATCCAGTGGCTTAATAATAGTTCCCTCTCCCGTTTGTCCGTCGATGGTGACCGTGACCGGCCGATCCAATTGAATCCATTTTGTGTGTTTGGTCACCGCCATCACCGTCTGCTTATTCAGCCAACCTATATCCAAATGATCTTGTTTTCTTTTATGGTTTAAGGTGAAATATCCAATACGCATGGATGTCACATTTTGGAAAAAATGGCTCCCAAAGGATGGATCCACTGGGAAGTCGGCCATGCCATACTCAATAATCACTTTTGCATGAGAAATTTGATCCCATTCCACAGGAACTCCAAGCCAAGAATCTGCTGACCCCCATCGGCCTGGACCGATCAATATATACTGTTCTCCATTGGGCATTTTATGGTTAATATGTTCAATATCTTTGGCAATGGTTTGGGTTTGGGATGCGTCAAAAGTTTCAGGATCTACCATAATAATATTTTGGATATGATCGCTCATGCCATTCCCCAATGCCATTTGGCTTTTACATAAAATATCCTCCTTGTGGATGGATTCGAATTCCTGTATCCGTTCCAACCCGCCAATTACCATGGGCTTTATCTGTAATAAATAAAATTCATGAGGTTTGTTAGCATCCTTGTGGAGGTTCATTGCAAATTCAATTTCCGCAGGGCAACCTAAGGCATTTTCAGCCATGGCCAGCACATCCATAAGTAAATCTGGGACGGGCGCCGACTTCCACTTCAAGAGGGAGGGAAAGGTAATCACCCTTGTGCCGGGGTGACGGAGAGAATCACGAATCACATTATCCGTTTCAGAAACAACTGATCCGGCCCAATGTAATTCACCATCCTGTTCAGCTATGTTTAAGTCATAAGCAGATGTATTCTCTTCTTCACCATATTTTAATAGTTTTGTACCTTTTTTTAGGTCCAAACCGTAGAATTGATTTTGAGAATTATCGATGGTTGAGCGAACCGAATAGTATTGGGGAATGATCCCCGGATATTTAGGTGAAAATCGTAGTGATTTTTCTCCTTCAGCAATGGTTCGCCCTAAACCCAATGCCAGATAGGCCACACCTTCTTCACGTTTCATATAGGAAATGGGATAATAGTTAAAACTTTGGGTCGATCCACTCACGGATGGATAAAATCGATCTCCATGCTTTTTGCCGATTAATTCCATAATAATGACAGCCATTTTCTCTTCTTCATGCCGATGCGCAGAATTTTCAATTAATGATTTTGGTTCTTTCAGATAAGTGGATGCATAAACCAATTTGATTGCTTTCATCAACTGATCCAATCGTTCAGATTTTGATTTATCCGAGTTCGGGAGCATATAGGTCGCATACATACCCGCAAGGGGCTGATATTGGGAATCTTCTAATAGGCTGGATGATCGGACTGCAATGGGATATTTCACTTTTGATAAGTATTTGGATAACGTCTGGATAAGTGCTTTAGAGAGTTTACCTTTTAAAAAGGCCTTCATGATTGATTTATCAGATTTCTTTTTAGAGAATGCTGTTTTCCACAGTTCGTTTTCATCCATGAATAAATCAAACTCATCCGTACCAATGACAGCCACTTTAGGGACACGCAATTCCATGGTTGGATAAGTATCTGTCATGTTGGATTCAGACAGTAAATTATTCGCAAATGCTAACCCCCTGGCCTTGCCGCCCAATGACCCGGAGGCCAGTCGGACAAAATTCAGACTTTCATCTTTGGATGCAGAAGAATATTGGACAATCCGGCCTTCATTTTGAGCTTGAATACTCATGTCAATTTGTTCAATAATCAGTTTACGTAAATCATATAAAGTATTAAAATCATGTATTTTAAGAGGACGTATATTTGATGCAATTGAAAATTCTCCACGGACGGATAACCAATTCGAAAAATGATTGTTAGATGCATGGTATTCCAAGGACTTCTCGGGTATTTTACTCAAATGATACCGCAGTGAATTCATATCACTGGCTCGTGCAATTTCTTTTCGTCTTTTATCCCGAAAAATGAAATCGCCAAAGCCAAAATTGTTTACAATAAAGTCTTCCAAATCCTGAAGGAGGGTGTGTGAATTTTTATGAATAAATGATGCATTTACTTTTTTGGCATCCTTCATATGATCAGGATTGGTAGATTGTAAAACAACGGGCATGTCCGAATCTTTTTCTCGCACATAAGATGCCAGTTTTACTCCGGCGTGAATATCTAATTCTTCATTCTTAGGGAATCGTACATCCGAGATTAATCCTAAAATATTGTGGCGGTATTTATCATATAATTCAACGGCCTCTTCATAGGTAGAAACAAGGATAACTTTTGGTCGGGCACGAAACACGAGTAGTTTATCTGTATCGGAGAGGCTTTTGTTAATGAGGTTTCGTGCATGCTTTAATGCAGTTCTATAAATCAACGGTAAAATAATCGAGTAATAGCGGGGATCGTCTTCAACTATAATAATGGCCCGTATATCTGCAATTTCATAATCACGACGCCAATTTTCACGATCTTCAATATTTTTAATAATCGCCGGAAAAACATTGGCATTCCCCGACCATATAAAAACCTTATCTATTGTTTGGCTCAATCGCGCCTGAGGTAGCGCCGTAATTTCAGATTCATCGAATGCAAGCAGGATGATGGGCTTATCCGGGAAGTTGGCCTTAACCTTTTCACCAAAAGTGATGGGATCCATGTCGGCAATCCGCATCATCACAATAACTAAATCGTAACTACGGTCCGAAAGCATTTTTAACCCCTGGCTAGCATTATCTGCATGCCATACCCGAGGGGCATAGGACAAATTCATGCCTAAATACTCATACAAGATTTGTTGGGTGAGCCGACCATCTTCCTCAAGGATGAAGGCATCATAAGGACTCGCCACGAGCAAAATCTCATGGATTCGGTACAGCATGAGATCCTGAAAATTGATGGATGATCTTGGGTCAGTCGCCATAATTGTCCAATAAAATTACCGCCCCTTTACATCGATATAAATAGAATTCTACGTAGATTCATTCTATGAAAAGAAGAAAAGAGAACGGGGATATGACCAGGCATTATGGATTGCAAAAGGGATATCAGAAGCGTTTGAGGTACTTTTTGATGCATCCATAATTAAGTAGCAAAAATATACCGTTTCATAAACAATATTAGATTGATAAGAACGTCTTCAAAATATGGAAAATGCATTTGTAAGTTTCCGCCCCTTAAATGGA
>CAYVNB010000022.1:0-13845 GCA_964452665.1 uncultured bacterium | reverse complement strand
TCTTTATTAATTATAGCTACTGCTAATTGAGAATTATTGGGCAATTGGGTTAATAAATGATGAATTGAGTCAATTTGGGTTTGGTTTTGTCCAAGTGTGATTGATAGAAATAATCCAATTAATACGGTATTTTTTTTCATTTTTTATTTAGCTTTGCTGATTGAATGTACGGTTTTTTATTTTTATGTAATCTTCCACCATATTCATATTAGTGAATTCCTCTTCACAATCATCCATGAAGATATAACTCGTATTGAGTTTATCTAAAATATCATTTACGCGGAATTCGTTTTGGTTCACAATAGACTGTATTTTTGCTAAAGCCCTTTTATGGTAAAATGCACATGTGGATTGTATATAATTTTTAACACGTGGTACGATGGCATCAGCAGTTTGATCACCCATTTCCCAAATTAATTGTATCACATGGGAATTCATCAATGGCAAATCACAGGATATAATAAAATTCCATTCTTGTTTTGAATTCAATAAAGCGGTATAAATTCCGTTCAAGGGTGTTTGTATATCCAATGCATCCGAAATAAAAGGGTAGGATACCTCTTCAGGTTCTTCTTTACCAATAACGAATCGATTTTCAAAATCAAGACACATATTCCACATGTGATCAATTAAGCGGATATTATTTAATTCTGCTTTCCATTTTGGTGATCCAAACCGCCGGCTAAAGCCACCAATTAATATAAAAGATGAAGCATTAATTATTTTATTATCAGGCATGATTGAAAGTTAAAGAACAATATGAATATTGTATTAGCTTTACCGTCTTATTTAAATGGGATAATATGAATTACGGATTTGTGATTGATAACCGGGTGTGTATTGGATGCCACGCTTGCACCGTTGCTTGTAAAAGTGAACACGATATTCCCATTGGGGTTAACCGTACTCATGTGAAGTATATCGAAAAGGGTACATTCCCCAATTCTACCCGGGAGTTTTCTGTACATCGATGCAATCACTGTGCAGATGCACCCTGCGTTGAAATCTGCCCTACGACTGCACTCTATAACCGAGCAGATGGAATAGTAGACTTTGATAATGACAGGTGCATCGGTTGTAAATCCTGCATGCAGGCATGCCCCTATGATGCCCTTTATATTGACCCGAATACCAATACTGCAGCCAAGTGTAATTATTGTGCCCATAAAGTGGATTATGGATATGAGCCGGCTTGTGTGGTGGTTTGTCCAGTGGAAGCCATTGTGTCTGGAGATTTAGATGATCCCAATTCAAAGATCGCAGAACTGGTGGCCAATGAAGAAACCATGACACGGAAACCAGAAAAAATGACGGAGCCGAATTTATATTATGTGAATGGGTCAAATGAAATGTTAGATCCAAACGCCACTTCACAAGATCAAAAATATGTATGGTCAGAGCAATCAGCGGGGGTAGGGCACTACGCCAAATATGCGGATCAACGTTTAGAAGAATCTGATACAGAAAATTTACTCATTCAATTGGCCATGGAAAATTCTGCTAAAACAGGAAAATCTATCGATAGACGTGCCATCGATAATGTGGCGAAAGAAATTCAGCAGGATGTGGATACCCAGGGAGCACGTCGCGTATATGATTCACCCAGTAAAGGTGTCCTATGGGGATGGGAAGTTCCGGCCTATGTCTGGACAAAATCCATTGCTACAGGCACCTTTTTAATGATGGCGATTTGGCAACTTTTCATTGGTAATATTGATACGTCAGTAGAATTATCCGGGCTTATAATTACGTTAATATTTATGGGATTAACAGGTGCATTGCTCGTAAAAGACCTGGATCGTCCAGACCGATTTTTCTATGTATTGCTTCGGCCCCAATGGAAATCATGGCTGGTTAAAGGAGCTTATATTATTACGATATTTGGCGGACTGGTCTCGTTGAAATTGGTTAGCCAATTTGTATCTTTCAGTGCTGATTGGGTTTGGTGGGTTGGCGGTATTTTCGCCATTTTAGGTGCTATTTATACAGCTTTTCTTTTTGCCCAGGCCAGAGCTCGGGATTTATGGCAAACGCCTATACAATCTGCCATTCATATGCTTATACATGCATTAATGGCCGGATCAGTTGTTCTAATGTTTATTGCACCTGAATTGGTTATACTATTAAAGGACACATTGTTGTGGGCGGTTTTAGCCAATATGATAATTATGGCAAAAGAAATTATTATGCCCCATGATACACCGGATACAAAGAAAGCTATTCAGCTTATGATAAAGGGCTATTATTCTAAATATTTATGGAGTGGAATAATCATCGGTAATGTAGCGCCGATCGTAATGCTTAATGTCGCTTCAGGTGGTGCCATTGTATTGGTGGCTGGTGGCTGTGCCTTGTTAGGAATATTATTAACAGAATATGTACGTATTCGAGTACCCCAACTTATACCGTTGAGCTAATTATGAAGAGAAGTTGGATTGAAACTTTTTCAGAATCATTAGGGCTTATTCCTAAAATTTCAGACCGTCCCGATTGGTCAGAAAAGTTTGCCATGGAAGGTCCACGGGAACTTTACAAATATCCCGACCCCAGTGAATGGGATGACTTTACCGAATTGGATCCTGCCGCCTATCCGGAGAAAAAAGAGAAACATTATTCCATTGTGCCGACCACATGTTTCAACTGTGAATCGGCTTGTGGACTATTAGCATATATTGATAAAGATTCAAATAAAGTCAGAAAGTTTGAAGGAAATCCCCACCACCCGGGTAGCCGTGGACGGAACTGTGCCAAAGGGCCCGCTACAATTAATCAGATCGATGATACGGAACGAATTCTTTATCCATTAAAGCGGGTTGGAAAGCGCGGAGAAGGAAAGTGGGAAAAGATTTCCTGGGACCAGGCGCTGGATGAAATTTCAGAAAGGATTGGTGCATCCATCCGGAAGCGAAAGGATGGTGTTGTCTATCATGTGGGGCGTCCAGGGCATGAAGGATATGCAGAACGTGTCCTGAAAGCCTGGGGTGTGGATGGCCATAATTCTCACACAAATATTTGTTCTGCTGGTGCCCGTACCGGATATGCACTCTGGCATAAATTTGATCGTCCAAGCCCGGACCACACCAACGCAGAGGTGATCCTGCTGGCATCATCCCATTTGGAAACTGGCCATTATTTTAATCCCCATGCTCAGCGGATCATGGAAGGTATGATGAAAGGGGCAAAGCTAATTGTCATGGATCCACGTTTGTCCAACACCGCATCCATGGCGGATGAATGGATGCCCACCTATCCCGGCTCTGAGACGGCGGTATATATGGCCATGGCCAAGATCATCTTGGATGAAAAATTATACGATCGCCATTATGTGGAAAATTGGGTAAACTGGGATGAGTATCTTAAGAAACTGCATCCAAATGATCCGGTGGAATTTGATCAATTCATCAAAAGATTAAGTGAAGAATGGACTGAATACACACCGGAGTTTGCCGCGAAAGAAGCACAGATTGATGCGGATCAAATCGTCCGTGTAGCTCGATTAATAGGCAATGCCGGTTCCAAATTATCGACTCACGTTTGGCGCGGCGCATCCATTGGGAATCTCGGCGGATGGCAAGTGGCACGGACGCTCCATTTATTGAATGTATTGACTGGATCAGTGGGTACGAAAGGGGGTACATCTCCTAGCGCATGGAATAAATTTCATCCGGAATTTTTTGATTCGCCCCCAGGGCCTGACGCATGGAATGAATTGAACTGGCCAAAAGAATACACGCTGGCTCATTATGAAATGAGTCAAATTTTGCCCCATCTTATTAAGGATGGCCGTGGCGAATTGGACGTTTATTTCACACGAGTTTTCAATCCGGTTTGGACCTATCCCGATGGATTCAGTTGGATTGAAATGCTGTCCGATGCGGAAAAAATCGGATGCCACATTGCATTGACACCCACATGGAATGAGACTGCGTTCTTCGCCGATTATGTTTTACCAATGGGGCATGCATCCGAGCGCCATGATATTAATTCATACGAAACACAGGCCGGTGTATGGATCGCTTTTCGTCAGCCTGTTCTAAGAGAAAAAGCCCGCCGCGATGGGAAGGATGTCGAATTCACTTATGAAGTAAATCCTGGTGAAGTGTGGGAAGAAGATGAATTCTGGATTGAGCTATCCTGGCGGATAGACAAAGATGGTGATTTGGGAATTCGAAAGCATTTTATGAGTCCATATCGAGATGGTGAAAAGATCAATATTGATGAGTATTACCAATACATATTTGAGCATACGAAAGGGCTGACGGAAGCGGCAAAAAAAGAAGGGCTCACCGCTTTAGAATATATGCGGAAGTACGGTGCTTTCCTGGTGGACGACAATGTGTATCTGAATAATGAAAAAACTTTTTCAGATCAGGATGTGGTGGTGAAGTCCAATGGCCAAATTGAAAAAGACGGAAATGTGGTCGGTCTTGAAGTAGATGGAAAACAATATGCAGGATTCCCCACTCCATCTAAACGGCAAGAGATTTACTCCCAGACCATGGTGGATTTTGGCCATCCTGAACATGCCACACCGGGTTATCGCATCAGAAGCCATGTCCATTTTGATGAAATGGATCAGGAAAAAAATGAATGTGTTTTACTTCCCAACTTTAGGTTGCCCACCCATATTCATTCACGCTCTGCTAATGCAAAATGGCTTACAGAAATCGCCCATCGAAACCCGATCTGGATCCATACTAAAGATGCGAAACGGCTCGGCGTAGATAATGGAGATTTGTTAAAGATCACTACTGAAATCGGCTGGTTTGTAGATAAAGTTTGGGTGACAGAGGCTATAAAACCAGGAGTTGTTGCCTGCTCTCATCATATTGGTAGATGGCGTCGACAGCAAGATGAAGGGAATCGCTTCATGACCAATACGGTTGATATCCAAAATATGGGGGATGGAAAATGGAAAATGGAAACAGTAGTTGGTATTGAACCTTGGAGAACCAATGATCCAGATACGAATCGTGTTTGGTGGCGGGATGGGGGCGTACATCAAAATATTACCCATGCGGCGAATCCCGACCCCATCTCCGGCGCACACTGCTGGCTCCAGAAAGTGAGCATTTCTAAGCCTAATCCAGATGAGAAATACGGCGATATTTTTGTTGATACGAATAAATCTTTCGAACATTTTAAAATGTGGAATGCATGGGCCAAGGAGAAAGAAACTCATCCAAATGGACTCCGAAGACCTCTGTGGATGGGAAGACCACTTACGCCCCAAAAGAATCAATTTTATCTGAGTGAAGAATAGTAAATTTTATAGTATTCGTTGAAAATAATAAACCGCAATAGTGACTCAATGAGTGAATTCATCCTGAATATTAACGGAAAAGAAAAAACGGTAAACGTTGAAGAGGATACACCACTTCTGTGGGTTTTGCGAGATACACTGGGATATACCGGAACAAAGTTTGGTTGTGGCCGCGGGCTTTGTGGTGCCTGTACAATTCATATAGATGGGGAAGCAACTCGGTCTTGTGTAACATCCATTGATATGATTGAAGATGATGTAGAAATCACTACCATCGAAGGTCTTTCTGAAAATATTTCCAATCCGATTCAACGAGCTTGGTTGGAAAATGATGTGCCCCAATGCGGCTACTGCCAGTCCGGCCAAATTATGACTGCATCTGCCTTTTTAGATAGAAATCCAAATCCGGTTGAATCAGACATCGATTCTGCCATGAAGATGAATATCTGCCGCTGCGGTACCTATCCCCAGATCAAAAAAGCCATTTTCAGCGCTGCCAAAGAATCTTTAAGCAACAAAAAAGGTGACGATGAATAGGCGGGATTTCATTCAGGTTGCTTCCACGGCAGGATCTGGGTTAATCCTTGGACTTTATTTGCCTTCTACGAATAAATTAACTGGGAGATCCCTTCCTTCCATAACATTTGAGCCGAATGCATGGATTAAGGTACAACCTGATAATATTGTTCGGATCATGGTTGCAAAATCTGAAATGGGTCAAGGCGTTGTTACTTCCTTGCCAATGATCGTCGCAGACGAAATGGATTTGGATTGGTCCAAAGTGATTGTAGAAAAAGCACCTGCAGATCGGAGCAAATACGGCTGGCAAATGACTGGAGGCAGCAATTCAGTCTCAGGTGGTTGGAAAAAATTGAGAAAGGCCGGTGCCGCGGCACGGGAAATGTTAGTTTCAGCTGCAGCAAAGGAATGGGGTGTTTCTACAAGTGAGTGCGCGACAAAAAACGGTGTTGTGTCTCATAAGAACACTGGTGAAGAATTTACTTATGGGGAATTGGCAGGGAAAGCGAGTCAAATCGAAGTTCCCAAAAAACCTAAGTTGAAAAGTAAAGACGAATTTTCCATCATTGGGAAAGATCACAAAAGGAAAGACACACTTTCTAAAATTAATGGGACAGCAGAATTTGCTTTAGATGTTCAATTAGAGGGAATGGTTTATGCTACTGTTATCCATTCACCGGTATTCGGAGGGAAGGTAAAATCATTTGATAAGGAAAGCATCAGTGGTATTTCAGGTATAATCAAGATTTTTGGCATTGAACGGGGTTTGGCCATTGTTGCTGAAAATACCTGGGCTGCATTAAAGGCCGGGAAAAAGATTAAGATTAATTGGAGTGAAGGTGATTCATCCGGAGAAAATAGTGATAAGATTAAAAAGGACTTAGTAAAAGCAAGTCAGAAAAAAGGTAGCGTTGTTCGGAGGGAAGGAAACGTTAAAAATGCCTTAAGATTGTCAGACAATATCTATGAAGCGATCTATGAATCGCCTTTACAGGCTCACGCGACCATGGAACCCATGAATTGTACGGCATTGGTAGAGAATGATAAATGTCAGGTGTGGGCCGGTACTCAGGATCCAAATGGAGCAAGGAGGATTGCGGCCAAGGTATCGGGGCTTTCTAAAAAACAAGTGGAAGTGAATGTCACTTATTTAGGTGGCGGATTTGGACGCAGGGCCCATAATGACTTTGTTGGTGAAGTAGTTGAAATTTCGAAGGAAGTGAAAAAACCAGTCAAATTGATTTGGAGTCGTGAAGAGGATATGCAGCACGACTATTATCGTCCAGCCAGCGTCCATGTTATGAAGGGTGCTTTTGATCAAAATAATCAGTTAACTGCTTGGACACATCGAATCACAGCGCCATCCATTCTTTTCAATCAATTTGTGAAAATTCCATTTCCTTTTAAAGAAAAGGCAGATATTATTTCTGTAGAAGGGGCGAAACATTTGCCCTACGAAATCCCGAATATGCAGGTGGATTTCCAAATGACAAAGACGACAATTCCATTATGGTTTTGGCGGTCGGTGTATAATTCACAAAATGCGTTTGCCAACGAATGTTTTATGGATGAATTGGCGGAAAAGATAGGGAAGGATCCAGTTCAATTCAGGCTCGATTTATTGCCAAATTCATCACGGGATGTTGGCGTAATCCAATTGGTGGTAGAAAAATCCGGTTGGGATAATTTCAAAAGTGGTTCCGTTTACCAAGGTATGTCTTGCCATAAATCGTTTGGGACTTGGGTAGCTCAGGTGGCCCGCGTTTCAGTCGAAGATAATAAAATCAAAGTGCACGAAGTACATTGTGCAGTGGATTGTGGTACGGTAATCAACCCGTCCATTGCAAAAACGCAAATCTCCAGTGGTATTATATATGGTCTTTCCGCAACATTAAAGAGTAAGATTACAGTGAAAAATGGTCGTATAGTTCAAAGTAATTTTGATGATTTTGATGTGATACGGATGGATGAAACACCTAAAATAAATGTATATTTTGTGGAGAGTGATGAGCCACCAACCGGGTTAGGAGAACCAGGGCTACCCCCCATTGCACCGGCAGTCACGAATGCGGTCTATGCAGCCACAGGAAAACGATTTCGAGATTTGCCAATTCAATTGAGTTAATTATACATTAATTTGAACAGTCTTATGGATCTGAAGAAGGTAATAACCGATATGGATAAAAGGCACAAGAGAAGAACACTCGATCAAATGATGGGTATTTCATGAAAATTGCTGGACTAATTTTAGCTGCCGGGGTATCCACAAGAATGGGGTATGAGAATAAACTTCTGATGCCATTTGAGGAGAAACCGATGGTGAACCATGTATTAGAAGCGAGTTTAGATTCGAATTTAGATCACACTTGTGTGGTAGTAGGCCATGATTCTTCTAAAATCAAAACATTGGTTGAAAACAAAGAGATTCAGATTGTAGATAATGAAGTATGGGTATTGGGGATGGCTTCATCTATCGTTGCAGGTGTGGGTCAATTGAACGAATATGATGGCATCTTGATCTTACTGGGAGATATGCCTTTGGTCACTTCCGCATTGATTAATCAAATCATCGATCAGAGTTCTCCTGATAAGATTATTGTGCCGGTAAAAGATGGGAGTCAGGGAAACCCTGTATTTTTTGGTTCAAATTTCATCCATGAATTAATGACTCTTGAAGGGGATAGCGGTGCCAAAAAAGTCATCCAAAATAACCCAGCATCAATATTGAAGATTGCAGTCAAATCAGATGCAATTTTTAGAGATTTTGATACACATGAAAGTTTCAAGGTGGGCGATGGTGCTCCATAAAGAATTATTTTCCATCATGGCCAACATTCGGCAGGAAAGTCGCCCGTTTGCCATTGCCACAGTGATCGCAATTGAAGGATCGGCATCTGCAAAGATGGGCGATAAAGTGATTTATGATGAAAAGGGGAAAAGAATCGTTGGCTACATCGGTGGTGGCTGTGTGGAAAATCGAGTGGGCCAGACCGTAATCGAATCCCTGAATGATAATCAGACCAGGATGATCGATGTGAACCTGGATAGTGATGATATGGAATTAGGTATACCATGTGGAGGCATGATGACTGTTTTTGTTGAACCCCAAAACCGAACACAAACCATTCTCATTCGCGGTATGGGCCGTGTTGTAGAAGTATTAACTGAATTGGCAGTTACACTCAATTTCAAAGTATTGATCCAAACTCAGGAAGATGAGAGGGATCGATATGGCTCTGCTGATAAGATTATCACTGAACCTTTGGATTTGGATGAATTTGATGAATTGGTAGATTATTTTATTTTGGCCACCCACCATCGGGATGATCACCACCAATCCTTGAGTGCGTTGAATCATGGGATACCGTTCGTAGCTGTAATTGCTAGTCAAAAGAAGGCGGGACTAATAAGAGATCATCTGAATGAAAATAATGTATCAGTTGAATTGATGGCTAATTTTCATTCTCCCGCAGGGCTAGATCTGAAAGCACAAACCGCAGAAGAAATCGCTTTAAGCATTATGTCTGAAATTGTAATGCATCGAAATGGCGGTTCTGGCAAAGCCATGGTGAAATAAATTGGTAAATCCTATTTATCTCGATAACCAGGCTACCACACCTGTAGATCCGCGGGTGACCGAAGCCATGATCCCTTATTTGTCCGAGCAATTCGGAAATGTGGCCAGCGTTCATCATGTATACGGCCGAAAGTCAAAGGAAGCGGTTGAGCATGCCCGAAATAATTTAGCCAATGAAATCAATGCCCGTTCTAAGGAAATTGTATTCACTAGTGGCGCTACGGAAGCGATTAACTTGGCCATCCGTGGTATTTGTGAAAAACATCCGGATAAGAGTCATATCATTACACAGGCAACGGAGCATAAAGCTGTTTTAGATACATGTGAAGCTATGGGCAAAAAAGGATGGGCTGTGACCATTTTACCGGTGGGTTTAGATGGCAGGGTTGATCCAAAAGATGTGAAGAATGCCATTTTGGATAAGACAGTATTGATAGCTATAATGCATGCCAATAATGAAATCGGTACGATCCAGCCTATTGCTGAAATTGGAAAAATATGTAAAAAAAATGACGTTTTATTTTTAGTGGATGCTTCTCAATCTTTTGGGAAAATCCCCATTGATGTAGATGACATGAACATTGATTTATTAACCGCCACAGCACACAAGATCTATGGTCCGAAGGGCATCGGCATGTTATATGTAAAAAGCCGGGATCCCAAAGTTGAAATGGTTGAGCAAATGACGGGTGGTGGGCATGAACATGGCCGACGATCGGGAACCTTGCCTGTCCACCAAATTGTGGGTTTTGGGAAAGCGATTGAAATTTGTGATCCAATAGAAAATGTATTATCGGCTGATTACCAAAAAATGCTGATTGACGGTATAACATTAACCCATCCAGATGTGGTATTGAATGGGAGTTCAGATCATCGTTTGACTAACAATATTAATATGAGTTTCCCGGGTTTGGATGCAGAATCGCTTATCATTAAAATGAAAGGAATCGCCTGTTCCACCGGTTCTGCCTGCAGCAGTGCCAACCTGGAACCATCCCATGTATTGAAAGCGATCAGACTAAATAATGAGATGGCCCATAGTTCAATTCGCTTTAGTATTGGCAGGTTTAATACAAAATCAGAGATTCTATCTGCCATCCAGGAAATTAATAAAACAGTAACTATACTTAAGGAAAAATCAACGCATTATCAATTGATCAATGCTTAAATTAGATTAGAATCTGAAAAGAAATTCTTTTAGCCAATTGACCTAAATCCAAAATAATGGACATGGTTTGTGGCCGGTACGGTGATGTGGGAAACAGCATCATTTGCTCCCGATTTCCGATATAAATATCGGAATGACTTGGAATAAGAATGGAAAATTCAACACACAATCCTCCACCCTTGGATGGTAGGCTTATGTCTGAGCATCCCAAAATCGTCGATCGACACGATCGCATATTCAATTACCTTCGTCTGGCTGTAAACGAGCACTGCAATCTTCGTTGCATCTACTGTATGCCTGAAGAAGGAGTTCCCTTTCGTAACAAAGATCAACTGCTCTCCAAAGGTGAGATTAAGCGGTTGCTTTCCGTGGTTTCAAAATTAGGTGTATCCAAAATTCGTTTCACAGGTGGAGAGCCATTACTCAGAAGGGATATGCCCGAATTGGTGGATTATACAAAGAGTCTGCATGGTGTTGAATCAGTCCATTTGACAACGAATGGCGTTTTACTTCATTATTATTTAGATGATTTGGTAGATGCAGGACTTTCGGGAATCAATGTTAGTTTGGATACATTGCAAACTGATCGATTCAAATCTATCACCCGAAGAAGTGGATTGGAGCAGGTTATGGAGAATATTCATTTAACGATTGCTTCCAAAATTCCATCATTGAAAATTAACGTGGTGGCCATGCGGGATTTCAACCATGATGAATTATTGGATTTTGCGAATCTGACCATGGATCATAACATCACGGTCCGATTTATTGAACTCATGCCATTTGATTCTCATCAAATCTGGAAAACAGGAAAGTTTTACCGGGCAGAGCATATCGTGGAAGATCTTCATAAACAAACCGATCAACTTCAACCGGTGCATGGTTCCAGCACCGAACATTATATTTTTCAAATCAATGGTGGTAAGGGCAAGATCGCCGTCATTCCGGCTTATTCACGGAATTTATGTGGTGCCTGCAACCGAATCCGGATCACAGCCGATGGCAAATTATTAAACTGTCTATATAGTCAAAAAGAGACCAACTTAAGAGATGCCATGCGGGATGGAGCATCGGAAGAAAAAATCCAATCCATGATTACCGGATCATTTTTAAATAAACATGTGGATGGCTGGTCTGCCCAACAGCACAATGGGACACACCGGAAATCAATGACCCAAATCGGGGGATGAATTATGAGTGAATTTTCACATTTAGATCCATCAGGAAATGTCAAAATGGTAGATGTGACGGATAAAGTGTCCACTGCGAGAATGGCTAGGGCGAAAGGCAAAGTTTCCATGAAACCGGAAACCATTTCTGCCATTCAAGATGATGCATTACCAAAAGGGAACGTGCTTACAACCGCAAAGATCGCCGGGATTCAGACGGCCAAGAAAGCAGCAGAAATGATTCCCATGTGCCATCAATTGAATCTCTCATTTGTGGATGTTGAATTTGAGCTGGCGGCTGATTCTATTTTCATTCGATCCACAGTAAAAACAAAAGAAGCAACCGGCGTTGAGATGGAAGCCTTGTCAGCCGTTTCCGGTGCTGCGCTTACCATTTATGATATGTGTAAAGCGTTGGATAAATCCATGGAAATCAGTGAAATAAAACTGGTTAAAAAAACCGGCGGTAAATTAGACCATGCATCAGAATACAGACCCAGAGTTGGTGTCATCACATTAAGTGACGGAGTTGCCGCGGGAAAATCAGAAGATAAATCTGGTGTCATTTTAAGAAGTGGATTTAAAGATGTGGGATGTGATGTACCCAATCAAATCGTTTTTGAAGATGGGTCTGATCAATTGGTTCCAACTATTCATGAATGGATTGATTCTGGTATAGAACTAATTCTGACTACAGGTGGCACAGGATTGGGGCCACGGGATTTGACCATCCAAACGGTAAATCAAATTTTTAATTCCAAATTGTCCGGTATCGAACAGGCGCTCCATGCCTATGGACGTGGAAAGGTGAAAACGGCCATGTTGTCCCGATTGACGGCAGGGATTGTAAATGGAGCCATCGTTATTTGTCTGCCTGGAAGTCCTGGTGCGGCGAAGGATGCGTTACAGGTATTAATTCCGACAATTTTTCATTCTTTCCATATGATGAAAGGCGAAAAGCATTGATGGAAGATCTGTTACCGATCCTATTTCTATTTGTGGCCTTCTTCTATTCTTCAGTAGGGCTGGGTGGTGGATCATCTTACACCGCACTCATGGCCATAATGGGTGTGAGTTATACGATAATTCCTACCACATCGCTCACTTTAAACTTGGTTGTTACATTCATCGGTATGATCAATTTTTGGCGGAAGGGTCATGGTCGATTGGATCTAATCGGACCATTCCTAATAACATCGATTCCTATGGCTTATTTCGCTGGTTCATTGGATCTGCCTGAATTTATTTTTCAGATCATACTCATTAGTACGCTCATTTTGGTTGCTATTCGAATCTATATCATCAATGGACTTACACTTTCATTTCAATTGTCCAATGGACAAAAATGGACCATGATTATCGGGTTGGGGGCGGTTCTCGGATTTATTGCCGGTTCCGTTGGGATAGGAGGCGGTATCTATCTCGTCCCATTGATTATCATGTTTAGGTTAGGTACGGCAAAAGAAGCCGCAGCGGCTGGAGCCATATTCATTTGGGTGAACTCATTAGCGGGCTTTATTGCAAGGTTCCAGGCAGGCACTTTTAATCTTGATTTTATTCTTCCATTGATTGGCGCGGTGATTGTGGGTGGATTCGCAGGATCTTATTTTGGCTCGGTAAAGTTTAATACTAAGACCATTCAAAAGGTCATGGGCAGTATCATCATTGTGGCCATCATATTTTTAATTCAGAAAATGATATGATCCCTTTCCAAGAAGCCAAGTCAATTGTTAGTGATCAACTTTTTCAATTAGATCAGGAAAAAGTACCTTTAAGTGCGACGGCAAACAGGGTTTTAGCTGAAGATGTAGTGGCTTCCATGCCGTCTCCGAGTTTTGACAATTCTGCTATGGATGGATTTGCTGTCAGAGCAGAAGATACAGGCGGCGCATCCAAGGAGAATCCCATCACATTGCAAGTAGTGAGTATTAGTTCTGCTGGTTCGCCATCGGAATTAGAGATTGATACTGGGGAATGTGCTCAATGTATGACCGGAGCCGCGATCCCTAATGGGGCGGATGCAGTTGTCATGGTGGAAGACACCAGTGGATTCTTGGACAGTAAATCTGTTCAAATATTTTGTGAAGCCCATGTAGGAAAACATATTCGGTTTAAGGGAGAAGAAATTTCAAAAAATGATCTACTCATT
>CAYVNB010000021.1:5276-13996 GCA_964452665.1 uncultured bacterium | reverse complement strand
TATTATATTTATGCTCTTTTTGTCTAAAGGTTCCACACCTCGACGCTTTATATCAACTGCCACTAAATTTCCAATGAATTTCGAATCACTTTCGTGGGTAGGGTCCTGTGCCCCCCACCCAGTGAAAGGCCGATGATTGGCTGAGCCAATTAGTCTATGAATACCTCGCTGCGTTTCATGATTTTTACCGACATTTCTATCTTTTCATAGGGATTATCACCATCAAACCCCTGATACATGGGATTTTCCTTTTTGGGTCGATCCACACTTACGATTTGGTCAATCACTCCAAGCCCTTCAATCACCTTACCAAACACTGTGTATTGATTATTCAATGAAGGGACAGGTCCTTGGCAGATAAAAAATTGACTGGATGCACTATTCGGCTCACGCGTACGGGCCATAGATAAAGTCCCTTTCACGTGTAGGGAATCATTGAACTCACTAGGAATGAGCCACGAATCAGGATCATCTTCCCGTCCAATGCCAAAAAATTTACCAGCACGACCGCCGGTGCCGTCATTCATTCGATTATCATCTTTGGAATTGGGATCCCCACCTTGAATGACAAATTCTGGGATTACGCGATGAAAGGTAGTCTTATCAAAATAACCTTCTTTAGCCAAAATTTGAAAACTCTCTACATGCATGGGCGCAACCTCAGGATAAAATTCAACAATCATATCCCCAAATTTTGTTGAGATTACAGCCACATCTTCATGTTTTGCACAGCTCATAAATAAAACTCCAATGCATATTAAACTGATTAACTTCTTCACGTTTTTAAACTCCTGCTTCCCGGCTTTTCAATTGGCAGCTGTGCCAAATTATCTGGGATTTCATGTTCTTCATAACTTTCAACTTCCATCTGAACGAGAGAGAATTGGTTGTCATGGAGGACAACCGTCCCGTTGCTACGATCAACAATTATGGCCACACCCACAACAATACCTCCTGCCGCTTGGACTACATTCATGACTTCTTTCACCGAACCACCGGTGGTAATTACATCTTCTACGACCAAAACTTTTTCACCTGGATTAATACTAAATCCCCTTCGAAGGGTCATTTTAACATTTTCTCTCTCGGCAAAAATGGAACGCTTCTTCATTGTGCTCCCTACCTGCGTCCCAATCACAATACCGCCAACAGCCGGAGAGATGACTGTATCAATATCGAATCCGGAAAATTGATCCGATATTTTTTTAGAAAATTGAATTAAATATTCCGGATACTGAAGCACCTTAGCGCATTGAAAATAGGTAGCACTATGTCTTCCCGATGTAAGCACGAAGTGCCCCTCTAAGAGTGCACCGGTTTTTTTAAATATGTCGAAATAGTCTGTCATGATTATGATTGTTGAATGTCTCTCATTTGGGAGACATAATTTTGGGCAGCATCTCTGATGGCCTTTTCACTTAGATCGTCGGCGAAACTAATTCCCCTGGATACATTGATTAAAGCCACACCATTTGTGTTACCATCTTGCATACTTCGCACCAAGTCACCCCCTTGGGCACCGATACCAGGGATGAGAAAGGGTAATCCTGGCGTTTGATTTCGGACACGGCTGATTTCTTCCGGTACGGTTGCACCTAATACCAATCCCACATTATCGTTTTTATTCCATTGAACACAGAGTTGGGCTGTTTTATCAAATAAGCATTCATCGCCAATCGGTTGATTCTGCAAGTCAACAGCTGATGGATTGGACGTCCTGCAAAGAATAAAAACACCTTTTTCAGGATTATCGATAAATGGCGCAATGGAGTCCGCCCCCATATAGGGACTTAAAGTGACAGCGTCAAAACCAAAATGTGTGAATAAACTGTGGGCATATTGTTTGGCTGTGTTGCCGATATCCCCTCGCTTTGCATCACCAATAATAATGACATCATCGCCAAAATGATTCATGGTTTCTTCTAACCATTGAAATCCGATACTCCCCCATCGCTCAAAAAAGGCCAAATTAGGTTTAAATGCCGCCGCCAAATCATGAGTTGCATCCATCACTTTATAGGTATGTGATTTTAATGCATCCAGGGAGGTTTTAGAACCACTCAGTGCTTCCGGATTTATATCTAAGCCAACACAGAGGTGGCTTTGTTTTGCTTGAATGACGTTTGAAAGTCGTGAATTAAAGGGAATCATTAGCCCGAAATTTACTGTTATCTACCATGAACCTGAAAAAGGATTGTATGAAATATGATTAAAATTGAATTATCCATTTAAATTCACCCCTTATGAATCAGCTTTCAATTCAAAACTCAGCCCAATCTAAAGCGCAGGTTATTGCTTCCAGTGGTGTTTTTCAAATCGCATTATTGAAACACGCAGGTGAATCAGACTACCCTCAATTGATCGAAATTTCAAAATCCTTGGGGAAAGAATATGGTGAGAAAGCGGTATTGACTAAAGGCACCATTCATAAATATTTTAATAAATCAGGCTCTTTGCCTTTTATCGCCAAACATAAAGATAAAATCATCGGATATATTATTGGCATCCCCATCGAAGTACTCAGCCATGAACCTTGGGCAAGAATGGATGAAAATTTTGGGAAAGGGAATACGCTATATACTTATGCATTTGTCATTCAATCAGAATATAAAGGCAATGGATATGCAAAAATGCTGAAACGTGTTTTTTTGAGTTGGGCCGGTAAACGTGAAAACATCCATTATGTAACCGGCCATGTGGTCAATGGTGTATCAGTTCGATTTACAGGGGATATACGGATTGTAAACCGTGTAGAAAATTGGCAAGGGACAGGCAAGTCATTCGAGTATTACCGCCGTGATTTATATACGGAAAAATCTCCCCTTAAGAACAACCCCCCGCTGATCACCCGAACTTAATCTTTTTTCGTAGCCAGACTCACCACCACCAGTGAGAAAACCGAAAGGGTAATGGCAGGCAACACTTCATCCATATTATTATATACATTGGCAGGAATGATGTCGCGAATAAAGGTGGATTCCTTCCATAATAAAGTCGTCACGGTTCCGGTAATAATAGACATAACGGCTCCTGCCTTGGTTGCCCCTTTCCAAAATAATGCCGCCACTAAGCTGGGTGTAATTGCAGCACCATAAATGGTATAGGCATACAGTGCCCGTTCAAAAAATCCTGCCGATTTGGCGAATCCAAGGGAAACTATGTATGCGACAATTCCCAAGCCCAATACCAAAAGACGACTTAATAACACAATTTTTTTCTCATCCGCATTGGGATTGACATAATTAAGATATACATCCCGCATGAGAGTTGTGGCCGGAACGAGTAGAAAGCTATCGGCTGTAGATATAATAATTCCCACGATAGTGGTCATCATAATAGCCCCAATAAACGTGGGTAGAAATTTATGGGCTGCATAAATGAGAACGTATTTCCCAACTTCTGCATCTGGAATCATACTGGAAGCCACCCATGCGGCAATGATAATCATCAGTTCGGCGACAGTTACGGCTAAAATCAATATTTTTGTTGCGGACTTTGCTCCTTCTGCAGTCTTACTCGCAAAAAAGCGCTGATACATATTTGCATCACCCATAATTAACAGAAAGGGTGGTAAACAAAAATTGATAATATCCATGGTAGAATAAACGCCCCAGAAATTCATGTGCTCCGTCCGACCCATGGCCTCAAAAGATGCAGCCATACCTGCAAAACCACCGGCTTCAACTAAAAAAATTGGAATCGCAATAATGAAGGATACTAAAATAATAATGCCATTGGCCACGTCTGTATAAGCCACACTTACCAACCCTGCCAACATTGTGTAGGCAATGATAAAGAGGGCCGCAATAATCGTCCCTGTTTCAACCGAAATTAAGGAGACACCTGCATCATTGGTGAGCACCGTATATAACACGGCGCCGCCAGCATTATACTGATAACTCACAATCACCATATAGGCAATCACCAAAGCTACGACCGATAATAATCGCGCACCGGAGCCAAAACGATCTCCCAAAATTTCAGGGACTGTAAATTTTTCAAATGATCGAACCTTACCTGCAATTTGGGTAAGAATGATGATTCCTAAAACACTACCTAACGGCAGAATGAGTGCAGCCATCCCCGTTTCATAGGTTTTGCCTGCATTCCCAAGGATTGATCCCGTACCCATCCAGGTGGCCAACATGGTACCCACTAATACCCATGGGGTTAACGATCGGCCTGCCACTGCGAAATCGGATTGGGTCCTGATTTTATTCGCTTTATAAACTCCAATTCCGATCAAAGTGAATAAATATAAGAGGATTACGATTAAATGAATCATTAAATGCTTCTGCCTTGGTTAAGATGAAGCAATGAAATTAATTTTAGCCTATGCGAAATCCAAGCGCAGGCGTAAAATGGGACCAAATTATTTCATTTATGATTTCTTTCGGTATGGCTTCATCTCTATGGGGACAACCGGAAACAAATCCCAATAATCAGAAAGAAAAGTACGTGAATAGACTGGCAAAAGAATCCAGCCCTTACCTTTTACAACATAAAAACAATCCAGTGGATTGGTATCCATGGGGTCAAGAAGCATTTGACAGAGCTAAGGAATTGGATCGACCCATTTTCCTCTCCATAGGTTATTCAACCTGTCATTGGTGCCATGTGATGGAGCATGAATCTTTTGAAGATGAACAGGTAGCACAACTATTAAATGAAAATTTTATATCCGTCAAAGTCGATCGAGAAGAACGGCCAGAAATCGATCATGTATATATGTCCGTATGTCAGGCCATGACCGGCCGTGGTGGATGGCCACTCACCATCATCATGACGCCCCAAAAAGAACCATTTTTTGCCGGCACTTACTTCCCGAAGAGTGGACGGCTGGGCCGACCGGGTATGTTGGAACTTCTCCCTTCCATTGCAAATGCATGGAAAAACAAACGAACTGAATTGGTTCAATCTGCCCAAAAAGTGAATGAGTTCCTTCAGAATTCGAATCAAAAGAAACAGGGCGAAGAATTGGATGAATCGATCCTAACCGATACGTTTTCTCAATTTGTCAATCGTTATGATAAAATCCACGGTGGATTTAGCACTCAACCCAAGTTCCCATCCCCTCACAATTTAATTTATTTACTCCGATATCATCATATGACAGGCGATAAAACAGCTCTCATGATGGTAGAAACCACACTCCAAAAAATGCGATTGGGCGGCATATTTGATCATGTGGGATTTGGATTCCATAGGTATTCTACCGATAAAGAATGGCTCGTTCCTCATTTTGAAAAAATGCTCTACGATCAAGCCATGCTGACCATGGCCTATGCGGAGGCATACCAAATCACAAAAACGCCTGAATACAAACAAACGGCTGAAGAAATTTTGACTTATGTCCTTAGAGACATGACTGATAGTCGGGGTGGATTCTATTCTGCTGAAGATGCAGATAGCGAAGGTGAAGAAGGGTTGTTTTATCTTTGGACCATCGAAGAACTAAAGTCCATGTTTGATGAATCGGATGTGACCTTCCTTACCCAATTATACTCATTAGAATCCCAGGGTAATTTCAAAGATGAAGCCACCGGTCAATTCATTGGACGCAACATTTTTTATCTCGAAGAAAAAATCAATACCAATGATGAATTGGAAAGACTGGCCCGTGTTCGGAATACATTATTTGAACACCGAGAAAAACGAATTCACCCATTAAAAGATGATAAAATCTTAACCGATTGGAATGGCCTCATGATCGCTGCCTTTGCCAAGGCAGGAATGGCGTTTGAAAATCCGAGATATATTGACGCAGCTAAAAATAGTACACAATTTTTATTAAGAAATCTTACGGATGATACTGGTCGATTAAAAAAGCGGTATCGAAATGGTAATGCTGGATTGGATGCCCATTTAGATGATTATGCATTCCTCATTTGGGGATTGTTGGAACTGTATGATGCCACATTAGATATTTCATATCTGAGTGAAGCTATTCAATTTAGTCGAATCATGGTTGAAGATTTTATGAATCCCGATGGCGGATTCTATCTTGGTGGTGATAATTCTGAAAAATTGATCGTCCGTGCCATGACGGGGTACGATGGTGCTATCCCTTCCGGAAATTCGGTGGCAGTCATGAATTTATTACGAATCACACGGATTACTGGTGAAGTCAAATGGGCAGAAATGGCAGACCAATTGTTTAAAGTATTTTCAAAAGAAATTGAAAATGCGCCCACCGGTTTTACATCCATGTTATCTGCTTTTTTATTTGAATCGGATAGCCCCAAAGAAATTGTAATCGTTGGTTCTATGCAAGATCCAGTCGCTCAGCAGGCAATAAAACGGTTGCAAACAGAGTATCATCCTGGAAATGTCATCTTGTTTAAAGATACAAATGATACAATGAACCAGCTCAACCCCATTGCCAATTGGACCAATGAACACCGACCCATTAATGATCAGACGACCTTTTATGTCTGTGAAGACTTTGCATGTAAATTCCCCACTACTGATTTAGATCAGGCATTCAAATTAATTAATGAGTAAATCATTTTCCAAACGGGTGGGTGAACTTTTTGCCCATGTACAGGATTTACTGGATACGGTGACCCATACGGCTATTAAACGTGTAGATGAAAGCGGTGGTAAGAAAAATGGACTATTGGGCTTTTTTTCATCTATTGGAAATTCGTACTTTAAAAAATATACTGAAATCAAAAAAGATACAGAATCGAAAAAATAACACAAATTCAAACCATAAAATAAAGATATCATGAAACTGGAATTACACTGGAAAATAATTATTGGCCTTGTATTGGGCCTTATATTTGGCGTCCTAGCCGCCGCCCAAGGTTGGGGTGGATTCACCTCAAATTGGATCGCTCCTTTTGGAAAAATATTTATTAACCTTTTAAAACTGATTGCCGTCCCACTTGTCCTCTCTTCATTAATCACAGGGGTTGCCTCCTTATCTGATCTAAAAAAGTTGTCACGGATTGGCGGTAAAACGATTACCATTTATATTGCCACTACAGCCATTGCCGTTACCATTGGTTTGGTTGCTGTCAATATTCTACAGCCGGGGAACACTGTACCTGAAGATATGAAAGTCAAACTTCAGGAGACATACCAATCGGCAGCTTCCGGTAAAATGGAAGCAGCAGAACAAATGAAAGAAAGAACTGTCCTACAACCCATCGTTGATATGGTTCCCTCTAATTTTTTCAGTTCAGCTTCAAATAACCGGAATATGCTTCAGGTGGTTTTTGTGGCCATCATTGTGGGTATTGCGTTGATTCAGATTCCTAAAGAAAAAGCGAGGCCAGTTCTCGAATTCATGGAAGGTGTGAATGATCTTGTAATCAAGTTGGTAGATAATATTATGCTCATGGCACCCATTGGGGTATTTGCCCTCATTGCGGACACTATTACATCCGTTGCAGGGAATAATCTGCAGAACGTTCTCGAATTGTTGGGTGCACTTGGATTTTATATGCTGGCTGTCATCATTGGATTAGTCCTTCAAATGGTGATTACCTATACATCTGTGCTGAAAATATTTTCAAAGATGTCTTTAAAGAAATTTTATCAAGGTATGGCCCCTGCTCAATTGTTGGCGTTCTCAACAAGTTCTAGTGGTGCAACCTTACCTGTGACCATGGAGCGATGCGAAGATGAACTAGGTGTATCAGAAGAGGTTTCCTCTTTTGTCCTCCCGCTTGGTGCCACTATCAATATGGACGGAACGGCACTTTACCAAGCCGTGGCCGCTGTATTTATTGCCCAAACCTTAGGCATGGATCTCACCATTGGCGCACAATTGACAATTGTCCTGACTGCGGTTCTGGCTTCAATCGGCACAGCGGCTGTGCCTGGTGCCGGCATCATTATGCTGGTGATTATTCTTGAAGCCATTGGCGTACCCAGTGCCGGCATTGCACTAATATTGGGTGTAGATCGAATTTTAGATATGATGCGAACCGTTACCAATGTAACCGGTGATGCGAGCGTGGCCGTAGCTGTGGCTTCTTCTGAAGGGCAATTATCGAGTTAAACTCAAATTCAGGAATGCTTGAATGCTATGCGTAAAACCCTGTAAACTTAGGGAAGCAATTTAGATTTCTTACTTCAGTCAATGAATTTCAGGATCTTCAATATCAATCCTTGAGATCACCTTCTGAAGTCAAAAAACAGGCCTTTCTCGATTTATCGGGATGAAGGACGTTTGCTGAAGACAGAGGCCTCTACCGTGTTTAGACGGATCCTGAAATCGTCTCTGGAGTAAGACATTAAA
Organism: uncultured bacterium; assembly: GCA_964452665.1. Classification (GTDB taxonomy): domain Bacteria; phylum Fidelibacterota; class Marinisomatia; order Marinisomatales; family TCS55; genus TCS55. Next base: position 5,745 of record CAYVNB010000021.1, on the reverse strand, counting down.
AAAAACCCCGATCTTTTTGATTCGGGGTTTTTTATTTATTCATTATGGATTGAATCTGGCTGATTCTATACCGAGACCCTTTGACCTTTAAATGGACATGATCATCGTGATAATGCCGTTCCAATACATCGACCCCTTCTTGGGCTTGGGCCATGGCTTTCGAATCCATATAAGAAAATTCAAGGTCGATGACTTGAAAATTTTTATCCATGATTTGCATAATCTCCATCAATAAATTATCTATACGAAGTTGATTTAAGGCCGATACAAATATCCCGTCTGGGAATTTTTGGTTGAGATACGCCATTTTATTTTGCGCTGAATCTCGATCTACCTTATTCAAGACGATTAAACTGGTATGCCGTTCTGCACCCAGATCTTTCAATACATCGATGATTGTATCATAATGATCTGAGACCTGCTTCGAGGATGCATCCAAAACAATGAGTATCAAATCTGCATCCACCAC
>CAYVNB010000021.1:3562-5176 GCA_964452665.1 uncultured bacterium | reverse complement strand
AGACCTGCTTCGAGGATGCATCCAAAACAATGAGTATCAAATCTGCATCCACCACCTCTTTTAATGTACTTTTGAAACTTGCCACCAAATGGAGCGGCAATTTCCGAACAAACCCAACCGTATCACTTAATAGAATCGAATGGGCATTATCTAAATCCACAGAGCGAATGATTGTATCTAAAGTGGCAAACAACTGATCTTGAATAAATACATCCGCCCCTGAAATTGCTTTCATTAAAGTAGACTTGCCTGCATTGGTATATCCCATAAGCGCCACTTTGTATTGATTTCCACGGCGTTTACTTTTAGTCTCTCGTTCCCGATCAATTCTTTCTAATCCTTTCTTCAGTTTCGATATACGGTTACGAACTAAACGACGATCCACTTCAATTTGAGTTTCCCCTGCACCGGCACGTGTACCGATGCCACCCATCTGTCGCTCGAGGTGTGTCCATGCCCGTGTCAACCGTGGCAGGATATATTCCAACCGTGCCAATTCAACCTGGGTCTTTGCTTCTTTGGTTTGAGCATGCTGTTTAAATATATCCAGGATGAGGGCACTACGATCGATGACTTTCACATCCTTGGCCAGATTACTATAGTTTTTTATTTGAGCGGGGCTCAATTCATCATCAAAAATAATGAGGGATACATCCAAAGTTTTGGCCTGATTAATGATTTGCTCTGCCTTGCCAGTCCCAATAAAAAAGGATGGGTTGATACGTGAAAGCTTTTGCGTAACATGGCCCACCACATTTGCCCCTGCAGTTTTAGCCAGCAATTCTAATTCTTCAAGATGTTCTTCTACGGTGGGCAAATCCAACTCCCCATGGATGACTCCAATCAGTAGTGCTTTCTCCTTTGTTTTTATCTCCGTATTATTAATCATACAGTTGATTTAAGGGCATCCCTTTTGGGGCGACTGAGGTAGGATTCAATTATAAATAAAGCGAGGGCAATTACTAAAAAGGTTCGCCATAAGGCACGGCCATGTCGTTGAGATTCGATGGTTTCTTTGATGGATGTTCCGGGAGATATCCATACCATTTTATCTGCACCCACCGCTTGCACAATTTCATTTGATGTAGCACGTAATTTGGGAGATTCATAAGGAGAAAGGCGTGTAGAAAAAGCCGTAAAAAAATCAGTACCTGCATATACTTTGTAGGATCCCAGTTCAACGGTCTCATCAAAAATAAGCGCTTCTTTATTATAATCCGGTACGACCAGAATTCGATTGCCCGATGGCATTTCAACAGCCCATTTTTGGTTGATTAATTCTTTCGGAATACGAATAGTTTTTGGTTCATCAATCGTTACCAATTCTGTATTTAATTCATCCGTCGCAGATAAAATGAGTAACCGATGAATCAACGGAATGAGAAGCCCTTTCATTGAAAAATCATTCCATCGAAGATCTAGAGGTGATGTGAATAAATAGATAGGACTGCCACCAAATGGAATCTCCATTAAGAAAGGGGCGTCATTATTTAGCGTTAGAATTTTCTTATTACCATTCTTAGGTGTTACATGATTGTAACCATATACTTGTGGTAGTGCATCTTCCAAATCCCGTAGGTTTAATTCCTGAAGCAGTGGATTGTCTCGATCTTC
>CAYVNB010000021.1:0-3462 GCA_964452665.1 uncultured bacterium | reverse complement strand
CGAAGCATAAAAAGGTCCGCCTGTGAATTGGCAATGACTTTACATAATATTTGCTCAGGGATATTCAATTCAAATGTTTGTCGGTCATCCAGTGAGAAGTGATCATGAGGTAGTTCTAATTTCCCGCGGACAACCCCACTTCTCCCAGGATAGACTTGGAATAGAAAATCTTTTGATTGCCCTGGTTGAAAACGTGATACAATCTGTCCAACTCGCTCGTCATTCAAATATAATTCTACTGGTACATTTCGTCTTTCTACTACGCCCATATTTTCAATTTTGGTGTTCAGCTTCAATAAATGATTTGGCAGTTTGATTTGACTGAGTGCATCCACTTCATTTACAGAAATATTATCCACGAGTGGCACTCTTCCAAATCCATAAAACCGCCATTCAGAAAAATCGTTTTTAAATTCTAACGGTGGCGTCATCGGAAAATCGCTAAGTATAAAACATTCACGGTTGGGCATATCTGAATTTGTATTGATTAGGACGTCATTCACCAATGTCCATAGATCATCTGCCCCAGCGGATTGATTAATGGACCAATGCTCGACATCAATTCGATTCCCCGGTTCAAGGATTCCGGAATATAATTCTTTCGGCGGTGATGTTTGTACCACGCGCAAATGAACCAACCCTGTAAAGCTGGATAAAATTTCAGGAATTTCTGCTTTGGCTTGATCCAAAAATGAATCCCGATTTTTTGTCACGGCCATACTGGCTGAATTATCAATAATAATAACAGCCACCGATTCTTTTTCACTGGGAATCCAAGCAGCATCATTGAATTGAATCGGCCCAGAAGCCATAAGCACCAATGCGGCAATGATAGCCATGCGGAGCACAATGATAATCCATTGCATAATCTTTAATTTTTTAATGGAATTATGCTCTAATGCTTTGATATGCTGAATTGATGAAAATGCCACCGTTTTTTTCCGTCGCAAACTAATCAAATGAATGAGTAACGGGAAAGAGATTGCAAGCAATCCCCATAGTATATTTGGAAAAAGAAAAGCCATTAGATGGGTGTCATAAACATCATCATGATAGCGCCTGATCCAAGGGGTATTTTGAAATTATCATCCAATGGAATGGGTAATAATTCCATAACCATAGCCGCTATGGCACCGGCCACCGATACATGAATTGGAAGTAACTTATAGTTTAGTGCGATGATGATACACACCGCCAATCCCGCGATAAAGCCCTCCCAACTTTTATCCCAAATTTTGTGCTTTCCAAATCGCTGGCCAATTAATCCAGCGGCTGTATCACCGAGACTCATAAAAATTAATGCAATGATAGCCACTTGTTTGGAGAAAAGAATAATGGTGATGACTGATCCAAACATAACCCAAGTGGCACCAGTAAGCTTCCCATCTCTCTCATGGCTTCTAAGCATACTGCCGAAAATATTCCCAAATAAATTCTTAACAATAGGTACACGATGTCGCATGATATCTACAAATAGAAACAGAATCGATATTCCAAAAAGGAATCGGGCCATCATCCATTTTTCTGGAATGATATACATATACCCAATTGGGATGGATAGATTAAAAATATGAATTAATTTTCGTAAATATTCTTTTAATGAAATCATTTTTCGTTCTGCAAATTGTCAAAAATATCCTGAAGATCTAAAATGCTCACCACCAAATCTACTTTTGTTGTTTGGTCTAATACCGTCCCTGGTGCGATGGATTGATCCAAAACAGTATATGGAACTAGATCTTCATTTTGCTGATAAGAAATTTTACCAACAGAGAGCCGTGCCTGAACTAATTCTGCCTTAGCCTTTTTCATACTTAGCCCAAATAATTGGGGCACCTGAAAAAAGTCCGGAGGCAACCCTTGACTTACGGTGATTTGCAAACCAAGCCCCTTTTTAATTTGATTACCTGACTTAGGGAATTGCCATGCCACAGTTCCCCTTGGATAGTCCGGGTTGTACTCTGTATAGACGGTATCAATTTCTAATCCCAATTGTCGAAGTGCAATCTCTGCACTTCGCCTAGATTGACCCACAAGATTGGGAACAAAAATCATTTTCTCCGGGCGGGCAATTTTTAATCGAACAGTTCTTCCGGGTTTTACTTTTTGACCTGAAGCTGGATATTGGTCAACGATAGTAAGGGGATTCACATCCGAAGTATATACTGTATCATACACAAAACCCTTAAATCCTTCTGACTCCAATTCAATCATTGCGCGATCTAATTGCTTCCCTTTTATATCCATGACCGTTATGCTGCTGTCTTTACGGATATATGTAGGCATAATGATTTGGTCAAACAAAACAAATAGCCCGACAGATACGACCACTAAGGCCAATATAAAATGGGTGAGTTTATTAATCATTTTTTCTAAGTCGAGCAGCAAACATACCATCCACTTTATCCCGTGGTGGAAATGTCGCCAAGCAATTTTGTTTATTCAACCATGATTCCGGAATGAAGTCTTTACCGAATTCTAGAAAGAAATTATCATTCAATTTAAGAAACGACTCCACCACATTCCAATTCTCTTCCACTTCTAATGAACAGGTGGCATATACCAATACACCATTTGGCCTCAAGAATTGACTCATGTGATTTAATATCGCTAATTGTATATTGGCCATGGATTGGACATCTTCTTTCTCACGACGCCATCGTATATCCGGCCTTCGTCCCATAACGCCCGTACCAGTACATGGTGCATCGATCAAAATTCGATCTGCCATGGGGAAGGTATCTAAAGAAGCATCTTTGCATATCCATTCCACGGGATAGCCCAGTGCTTTAGAACGAGATCTCCCTTTTTTAATACGAGTTGGACTAATATCGGATGCAATGACGGTACCTTCGCCTTTTTGTTTTTCAACGATATAGTTTGTCTTTGTTCCCGGTGCGGCACACACATCTAAAATTGTTTCATTCGGTTTGGGAGCCAATAGATCAACTACCGCACCTGAAGCACAATTTTGGATATGGACCATTCCCATTCGAAACCATTCACTTTTCAACAATTTATTTACGCCTTTAGAGATTCGAATGAACTCTGTTGAATTTGGACTATAATCCCACGTGACTCCTAGCCCATCCAATGTAGATTTAACATTCAGCTGTCCATTTTTCCATACATTTATTCGAATATCCGTTGATGATCGATCATTGAAGTATTGGCAAAGGGCAACGGTATTTTTCTCACCAAATTGGTTAATCCATTTATCCACAATCCATTTTGGATAGGAAAGCCATTCTGATAATGGAACGTGGCTGGGTTGAACTGAAGGGTCAATACCAATGGTTTTTCGCAAGACGGCATTTACCAACCCACCCAATTTTTTACTCATCATTTTTTTGGTTAATTCTACCCATGAATGAACAACCGCATGTGGGGGAATCGCATCGTCCATGAGTGCTTCATAAAAACCTAATCGTAAAATAATTAAGATGCTCGGATGAAGTTTTG
>CAYVNB010000020.1:12006-13997 GCA_964452665.1 uncultured bacterium | reverse complement strand
GATCCCGCGCTCACATGTTTAATATGAAAGTGCCCCAATAAGTTATCGATTTAGAGTTAGAAATCGAAAAAGTCCGCTCTAAAAAGGATTCAGTCGTAGTGGCACAAAAATTTGAAGATGCGGCCAATTTGCGAGATACAGAACAAAAATTAATCCGAAAACTTAAAAACCTCCAGAAAGAATGGCAGGTGGATGAAGCTTCCAATCCCATCCGTGTATCGGAAGACAGCATCGCCGATGTGGTCTCCATGGTAACGCGGATTCCTGTACGGAAAGTAGCAGAATCCGAAGGGCAGAAGCTATTGAAAATGAAAGCAGAAATGTCTGAAAGCATCGTGGGACAGGATCGTGCCATCGAAAGTTTAAGCAAAGCCATACAGCGATCTCGTGCAGGGTTAAAACGGCAGGATCGTCCTATTGGTGTATTTTTATTTTTAGGGCCAACCGGTGTGGGGAAAACTGAAACAGCCAAAGTCTTGGCTAATTATTTATTCAGCCACGGCGAAGCCCTTATAAAACTGGATATGAGTGAATATGGTGAAAGGTTCTCCGTTTCCCGTCTGATTGGAGCTCCTCCGGGATATGTGGGATATGAAGAAGGGGGTGACCTGACAGAAAAGGTCCGTCGGAACCCCTATTCTGTTATTCTTTTTGATGAAATTGAAAAAGCTCATCCTGACGTATACAATGTATTGCTTCAGCTTTTTGACGAAGGCCTGCTGACTGATGGTTTGGGACGGAAAGTCGATTTTCGGAATACGATCATTATTTTGACATCCAATATTGGTACGAAAGAGATACAGGGCGGTGGTGCATATGGGTTTTCTAAAGATTCAGAAGAAGCCAATTATGATGCCATGAAAGACCGGATTTTGGAAAGGGTAAAAGATACTTTTAATCCTGAGTTTCTAAATCGGTTGGATGAAACTATTGTTTATCACGCATTGACGAAGGGCCATGTCCTAAATATTGTGGATCTACAATTGTTGGATCTCCATGAGAATTTGGATAAAATTGGCTACACCCTATCTGTTACCAAAAGAGCGAAAAACCTCATTCTTGAAAAAGGGTTTAATCCGGAATATGGGGTTCGATTCCTCCGGAGAGAAATTCAGAATTCATTGGAAGACCCTCTATCTGAATTGCTATTGGGTAAAGCCTTTTCCAAAGCCAAAGGTATAAAAGTGGATGTGAAACAGAAAAGTTTTGAATTCTTACCTGCCAGTCGAAAAGCATCTAAATCAAAGTCAAAATCTAAAGTGTCTAAATCCGGTAAAAAACCGTCCAAGTCTATCAATCCTTAGTCGATATCTGTCATATATATCAATAAAATAGAATAAGTCTGCCATATGGGTTAACTATATCTGGTGGCATGGGATTTGTTCTATAAGGTGTAAATTTTATCTTTCATCCAGATTTAAGGAGAAATCAACATGGGAAAAATTATTGGAATCGACCTTGGAACGACCAACTCTTGTGTGGCTGTTCTTGAAGGTGGCGAACCGACAGTGATCAACAGTACGGAAGGGGGCAGAACGACTCCGTCTACAGTTGCATTCACCAAAGACGGTGACCGTTTGGTGGGTCAGCCGGCAAAACGCCAAGCCGTGACAAACCCTCAAAATACTGTATTTTCAATCAAACGCTTTATGGGACGAATGTTCAATGAAGTGGGCACTGAGATTGAAGAAGTCCCTTACAAAGTAGGCAAAGGTGACTCTGGTTCTGTTGTGGTTGAAGCGGGGGATAAATCCTACACACCGCCGGAAATCGGCGCCATGGTCCTGCAAAAATTGAAGCAAACAGCCGAAGAACATTTAGGTACAACTGTTACCGATGCAGTAATCACTGTTCCGGCTTATTTTAACGACTCCCAGCGTCAAGCCACCAAAGATGCAGGGAAGATCGCGGGACTAAATGTCCGTCGAATCATTAATGAACCGACTGCAGCATCATTGGCTTATGGTTTGGATAAGAAAAAAGAAGAAACG
>CAYVNB010000020.1:10031-11906 GCA_964452665.1 uncultured bacterium | reverse complement strand
AAGAAAGAATTATCCAGTTCTAAACAAACTGAAATTAACTTGCCCTTTATTACGGCAGATTCTTCCGGTCCCAAGCATTTGAACCTGACCCTCAACCGGGCCAAGTTTGAAGAATTGGTAGCCGATTTAGTTGCCCGTATAGTTGATCCTTGTTTTAAAGCCATCAAAGATGCAGGCCTTTCTGCTTCTGATATTCATGAAGTGATTCTGGTGGGTGGTTCTACTCGGATGCCAAAGATCCAGGAAAAAGTAAAAGAAATATTTGGAAAAGAACCGAACCGTAGTGTGAATCCCGATGAAGTGGTTGCTTTGGGTGCCGCCATTCAGGGTGGTGTTTTGGCCGGTGATGTGGATGATATTCTGCTTTTGGATGTGACACCCCTTTCTCTCGGTATCGAGACATTGGGCAGCGTGTCTACAAATTTGATTGAACGGAATACCACCATTCCCACCAAAAAATCACAGGTGTTTTCAACAGCGGCTGATAACCAAACAACAGTGGAAATCCATGTCCTTCAAGGGGAGCGAGAAATGGCGGTAGATAATAAAACTATAGGCCGTTTCCATCTAGATGGCATTCCACCGGCACCTCGGGGTGTACCCCAAGTTGAAGTCACCTTTGACATCGATGCCAATGGTATTCTCAATGTGAGCGCGAAGGATAAAGCCACAGGTAAAGAACAGAGCATCCGGATTGAAGCTTCCAGCGGTCTATCCGATTCTGAAGTAGAAAAAATGGTGAATGATGCAAAAAAACACGAAGATGAAGACAAATCCAAGCGTGAAATGATCGATATGCAAAACCAGGCCGAGCAACTCGTCTATCAAACGGAAAAGAATCTGGAAGAATACAAAGATAAATTGGACGACACTGAAAAGAAATCTCTGGAAGATGCTATGGCCAAAGTCAAGACAGCCAAAGACGGTTCCAGTGCGGATGATTTAAAATCGGCAATGGAAGAATTAAATACATCTTGGAATGCCGTGGCATCCAAAATGTATGAAGAAGCAAAAGAAGATGTTCCTACCTCTGGTAAAAATGCACCGAAAAAAAATAAATCCAAGAAAAAGGATGATGCTGAAATTGAAGACGCCGACTTCGAAGTTGTTGATTAATTCAACCTGAATATTATAATCATAAAAAAAGCGTCCCAAATGGGACGCTTTTTTTGTTTATGGAACTGAAGACACGTAACTTCATATGAGAACCAAAGCGTTCATTCTATAAATGACAAAGCGCCAAAGCATCATTTTCCTCTTCGCCCTTGCAATCGCTATTGTAGGGTTTTTGCTATTCAGACCGAGTATGTGGCAAGATCGGATAGAATCCCGTCTCAATGATCAATTAGCGCAAGAAGGGTGGACCATCCAGATTAATGCACTCTCGGGGCATTTATTTTCTACTCTTCAATCGGAAAATATTTCCATAATTCATGATAATGGTGCTTCGATTTTATTGCCGAAAATAACTACAAGAATCCAAATCATGCCCCTATTAAAAGGGGAAATCGCTATTGAAGAATTGGCTGTATCCCACGTGTCTATTCAACCCTATTTTGGTGTCGTGTCCGATTCGACAGAAGAGAATACTATCATTTTTGCACCGGAGCGGATTCCATTGGATATCAATAAACTTCATGTAGATGGTAATGTATATATTCCCATTGATGACTCCAGCCGTGCTGTCCATTTTTTAATTAATGGTCAAATCCAAAGTGGCAATGATGCAATGCAAGTGGATTTGAATGCATTTGAAGTGTTTTCCAGTCAACCGCGTATCAATATTGCCATGAAGGATGTTTCAGGTGAATTGTCTTCAAAACGTATTGCGATTCAATTAGAAGAAGCTAATATTAATGGATTAAAACTTGGTGG
>CAYVNB010000020.1:0-9931 GCA_964452665.1 uncultured bacterium | reverse complement strand
GGGAATGATGCTACATTAATCACCCAAGGCTTAATGGAAACATCGGGCCGATTTAATGGGACGATCCAACTGGACAATCTGGATTTAAGCCAATGGATGCTTGAGGGGAAAGAGACGAATTTATCCGGTTATATATTGGTAGACGGTAATCTTCAAGAAAATGAAATTACCTTATTAGATATGAATGCTGAAATCAGTGAATCCATGTTGTTTGATCGAGAGGCCTCCGCTATTTCAGGTGGCATCACTTATCGAGATTTTATTATGAATATTACGAATCCCCTTACCTTAACGATTGGCCCTTCAATTGTGGCAATCAATGGTGTGGCAGATTTTAATAAACGATCTCTTGATCTAAATTTATCCCTAACAGATGCATCCTCATTTTTGATCAATAATTTTTGGTCGGACTCTCTTGACGGTGGTACAGCAACAGGGGAAATGAATCTTTTCGGTTCCTTTGATACTTTGGGTGTTCAAACTGATTTGGTCATTAATGGTTTTGAAAAAAATAATATTGCATTGTCATCATTTGAATTTCTTGGACATCTAAATAATGTGAATGCATTTCAGGATGGTGCTTTCAAGGTGAAGTTTGGCAAAGGGACTTGGAATGAATATGGTTTTGAAAGCGGTACAGGTGAATTCAATATTATGGATTCTATTGTAGAAGTGTCGAGCTTAGAGCTGAAAAATGGGAATGATTATCTTCAGTTTAATGGTTCAGTTTATGATGATAGCATCATGATACTCGATCGATTCCAAATTGCCTATCGGAATCATTATTTAATTAATCCTAGGCCGGTGACAATTTCATATTTCGATGAACGATTTGGATTAGCACCCTTTGAGATCCATGTTGATGACGGAATTATTGAAGGGTTTATAAAAACAAATCCGATTCAAGGGCAATTAAAATTTTCAAATGTTACGACAGATATCTTGTCATTAATTGATGAGGCGTATGCCGATAAGATTAAAGGTAATATATTTGGTGAAGTATCCATCGGCCAGGATTTAAATCCCGATGATATCAGTTTGGATATCACCCTAAAGAATGGTGAAGTGGCCAACCAATCATTTGATGATTTTTATATTTCCACGCTTTTTCGAGACGGTATTCTCCATTTGGAAGAATTAACCTTAACGGATGGTCAGAAAACGGGATTCCAAGTAATGGGTACATTTCCGATCGCATCTGATTCAACCAAGTCTACGATGGTGGATGTACAATCCAGTTTTAAAAATATAGATATGACCTTTTTTACCCAATTTTCTCCTCGATGGGCCCCATTGTTGTTTGGGCAATATACCGGTGACTTTACCATGGGTGGCACTACGCAGAAAACAAAAATTGGAATCGATGGAAAAATTGAAAACGCCTACTATGGCCGAATTCCGTTAGGCTCCATTACAGGCACAGCTAATTATGCCAATAAAAAATTAACATTTACTCAATTCAGTTCAGACTGGAAAGGGAACCATTTCACAGGAAAGGCGGAATTACCCATTGATTATGATCTCGCTTCTCCAAATACAAGAAAATGGCACCCTGGCGGCCAATTGGATGTGCAAGCGGAGGGGAAATTTCAATCGGCAGTATTTCTTTCCGAATATATGGCCGAGACGGATTCGATTATTGGAGATATCCAAATTGCATTATCAATTAAAGGTCCACCGGATCAATTGATGCGAAATGGTTACATTACCATTAAAGATGGGGCTATTTATTCAGTATTAATGGATGAGCCTGTCCGAGATCTAAAGGCAAAAGGCACCTTGGTAAATAACCATATGCAAATTGATACTTTTCATGGTGCCTTGTACGATACCCACAGAAAAGAACGTCCCGACAGCAATATGGCTGTCAGTGGATCCATAGATTTTACCAAATTCTTTGAACCGCGATATGATCTCCACGCCTTAGGTGAGGATATATTCTTCCGCTCCTTAAATGGTAACATCGAAGGGTATGGCGATTTGGATGTGACCATGGTTGGTAAAGATACATTGGAAATCGCTGGTATCATTTCGGCAAGAAATGGTGCCATTTATATGGAATTTACTGATGATGAATCTGTGGCATCTTCAGAAGAAAAAGGACGTACCACGACCAATTATAATATTCGTTTTCTTATAGAAGATTCATTTTCTATTCGCAACTCTCAGATTGATGCAAGTATATTGGGCGAATTGGCCATGGCAAAACAATTTGAAGGGGATTGGAATTATTCTGGAGAAATCGAATTCATGGAAGGAGAGATTTATTATTATTTAGGCGATGTCTTCAAAAACCTTCGGGGGACTATGACGATGGATGGGCAAGGGTTTAATCCATTCCTGGAATTAAATGCATCCACGAAAATTGGTGATGCTGAAATATATTTGGGTGTATTTGGTCTATTCGATAATCCGGAGTGGACTTTCGATAGCGATAAGGGCTATACTGAAAGCGACATTCTTCAACTTTTGACATTCAATACACGTGTGGCTGAAGAAGGGTTTACCACAGAAGGACTCGGTTCTCAGGCCCAAACCATTCTTGGTGCATATCTCGAAAGACAACTAGAACGGAATTTTGTCCGCGCCACTGGACTGAAATCCACGGGATTATTAGAAGATGTGGAAATTTCGGGCACCTCCGAATTAATCCGTCCAGGTGAAGGGCAAGAATTCAGTATATCTGCAAAAGTGAATCGAAATTTCAGTTTAAGTTATCGGCGCTCATTCTCTCTGGAATCTGCATATAAAAACAAGGTAGGTGTAGAATATAAATTAAACCCTAATTTCTCGGTTATTGGAAACGTGGATGAGACGGGACAGGTGCATATGAAGTTCCGGGTTCGCCGCGTATATTAGACCGAGTTCATGCAAAAAATAAAATTCATCCTGGCGGCAGCTGCCGTCACTCTATCTCTGTTTGCACAATCAACGGAAGATCGAGCAGTAAACCGTGTCTCCTTTTTAGGCAATGATACCTTTAGCCATCGGACCTTAATAAGCCAAATTGAATTAAAACCACCTTCGCTGTTGGTGTTCTCCCGGGTTGATTTTGACAGACGTCTTTTAAAGCTGGATGCCATCTCTTTAAAGAATTATTATCATTCAAAAGGATTTTTAGAAGCGACGGTAAAAGATTCTTTTGTTATTGCTGATAATGAGGTGGATATATTTTTTATTCTTCAAGAAGGAAAACAATATTTTTTAAATAAAGTCACCGTAAACGGCCTGATTTCTTTTAAAGAAAAAAAGGTGCTAAGCCTCTTGGGACTTAAAAAAGGGTCATCCTACAACCCCGTCCAAATTAATACCAATTTAGCCTTGGTGGATGAAGCATTTCAGGAGAAAGGTAAACTATTCGCGAAATACGATATTCATCAGGATATTGCGGATTCAGTCAATATTACCCTGAATATTGAAGAAGGAAATGATATATATATCCATCATGCATGGGTAACAGGAAATGCTCGCATTGATTCAGCTTATATTCGTCGAGAATTTGCTTTTGAAAAGGGTGACCTATTCCGAAAAAGTCTCATGGATAAAACCAAAAGGACGCTCCTCCAAGCGGGCTTCTTTTCTGCTGTGAGCCTCATAACTCACCCCATTGCGGAGCAGGATAGTCTGGTAAATGTTGAAGTACGGATGCGGGAATTTCAAAATAGAGGTATTCAGGATTTTGATTTTGGATACGAAGATATTGAATATGTCCCTGGTGTGAATTCATTGGTGGGTATGGGCGGTGCTGTGCGTTGGACAGATCGAATGATCTTGGGATCAAAAAATCGATTCGATGCCACAGGGTCGGTGGTTATGCCTTCAGAAGAAGGATTTGTATATCCTCGATTTAGTATGGATATGAAATTCTCGAATCAACGGCCGTTCTCCTTGAAACTGCCAACCCAAATTAAAATATTCTATCAACAGTTTAAAAATTTCGGCGAGGAAGAAGGACCTTACGTCAGAAGATTCGGACTTCAATATTCCAATATTTTCAGATGGAATCGTCAACGATCTTTTTTGGATATCGGGTTTCGAATTGAATTATTTGATGAATCCGATGCGTTCGAAGATCAAATTGAACAGCGAAAATTTAAAGTACATATCCACCAGGATAATCGAGATAATCCCATGAACCCATCCAAGGGGAATGTGGTCATATTTCGGATGGATGCCTATGGCGGTCCATTGGGTGGTAATCGAACCTACACCAAATTTGATTTAGATCTCCGCCAATATGTAACGCCCCTTAAAAATGTGACCATCGCAGGTCGAATTAATGCGGGAATAATTTCTGGGTGGCAAGAATCCTATGACCAATATGAACCTGTGTTATTTGAAAAATTTTATTTGGGGGGTAGTAATACACTCCGTGCATGGGAGCCACTCCAATTTATGACCGCAATAAATAAATCCGGGATAAGATATCCACTGGGAAATACAGCTAAAATACTAACCAATTGGGAAATACGATTTCCATTGGTCTGGAAGTTGGGCGTCGTTCTTTTTTATGATGGAGGCTATATTTCTGATACGATTGATTCCATTGCAAGGGAGGATTTGCAATGGAATCGAGGGGCAGGAATTACTTTCAACTTACCTTTTGGACCTATTCGAATTGACTATGCTGAAAGTCTTGCGGATCCATCAGTGAAGCAATTTCATTTCGGCTTTCTATACGCATTTTAAAGGAACAAAATTGCATAGAAACAGTAAAGATGGATTCATGGTGAAGGTAAGGAAAGATTTTTTATAAATTCACCGCCATTAAATTGAACAAAAATTTATGAAAATAAATAAAATACTCTTTCTCTTATGCATCATTATGATTGCTGGTTGTGATTTATTTAAATCTGCCGATGACCTCTATGCAGAAGCGGAGATTAAACGAAATAGCGGTGATGCTAAAGCTGCATTATCCCTATTAGAAAAGATTGTGGGTAAACATGCTGATCATGAAAAGGCACCTAACGCACAGTACATGATTGCTGAAATCTATTATCGTGATATGGGGGATTTCTCAAAAGCAATCGGAGAATATGGCTTAATTAGAACCAATTTTCCCAAGGCAAAACAGGCCCCCTTTTCATTATTTATGCAGGGATTCATCTATGCAAATACTCTATCCAATTTTGATCAGGCAAGGGCTCACTACACAGAATTTCTAGAAAAATACGCGGACCATGAATTGGCAACGTCCGTTACATTTGAATTGAAGTATCTGGGCAAAGATGTCCAGGAAATTCCAGAACTCAAACACTTAACAAAGTAATCCATTATGTCAGAATTTAGTCTTTCAGAAATCAACGACCGCATCGCGAAGGAATCAACATTTATTGACCCCTTGCGTTCATCTATTGGTGAAGTAATTGTGGGTCAAGATGAACTCATTAATAAAATATTGATCGGTATGCTCGCCAACGGTCATCTCCTTCTTGAAGGTGTACCGGGGTTAGCCAAAACATTAACGGTGAATATATTGGCTCAGGCCATTGATACGGGATTTCAACGGGTTCAGTTTACCCCTGATATGCTCCCAGCTGACTTGTTAGGGACATTGATTTTCAACCAAAAGACCGGTGCATTTGAAACACGAAAAGGGCCCATCTTTTCCAATATCATTTTAGCCGATGAGATTAACCGTGCCCCATCCAAAGTACAGAGCGCCTTGTTAGAAGCTATGCAGGAACGGCAAGTGACCATCGGCGAAAAGACCTTTAAACTGGATGCTCCGTTCTTAGTGCTCGCCACCCAAAACCCCATCGAACAGGAGGGGACTTATCCACTGCCGGAAGCACAGGTAGATCGATTTATGATGAAGTTAGTGGTAGGCTATCCTAAGAAGGATGAAGAAAGAAAGATTTTACGCCAAGCGGCTCGTACCGATGAAACCCCAACCGTAAAACCAGCTGTGAAACCTAAAGATATTTTAAAAGCACAGCAAATCATTAACGATATTTATGTAGATGAAAAGGTAGAGGACTATGTATTGAACCTTGTCTTTGCCACGCGGAATCCAGATGATTTTAATTTGGGTGATTTGTCACAATTGATAGAATTTGGCGCTAGCCCGCGGGCCACCATCAATTTAATTTTAGCATCTAAAGCCCGAGCCTTCTTAGAGCATCGCGGATACATTACGCCGGAAGATGTGCGCTATGTAGGGAAGGACGTACTTCGGCATCGCGTTATTCTGACTTATGAAGCAGAAGCAGAAGAAATGACTTCAGAAGATGTGACTCAGAGACTTTTTGACTCCATTGAAATCCCTTAATAAGGAAAGAGAGTAATCAGTGACAATTCCTTTCTTGTTTGTTGATATTTATTCCTTAATTCTTGATCAATGATTCCTAAAGAGATACTTCAAAAAGTCCGGCATATTGAGATTCGAACCAAAGGATTGGTCAATGATCTCTTCGGTGGTGAATATCATTCTGTATTTAAAGGACTGGGTATGACTTTTTCTGAAGTCCGCGAATATATACCCGGTGATGATATCCGCATGATTGACTGGAATGTAACGGCCCGATCCAATGCACCTTTTGTTAAAATTTTCGAAGAAGAACGGGAACTGACTGTTTACCTCATGGTGGATGTAAGTCGCTCCGGTCACTTCGGCACGGTAGATCAATTCAAATCAGAATTGGCAGCAGAAATTGCGGCAGTGTTGGGGTTTTCTGCCATTAAGAATCAGGACAAGGTAGGCCTCATTTTATTCTCTGATCATGTAGAAAAATATATCGCACCCAAAAAGGACAAATCCCATATCCTTCGCGTGGTGAGAGAAGTGTTATTTCACGAACCGGAAGGGACGGGCACTTCAATCCAATCCGGATTAGATTTTCTTATGAATGTGGCCAAACGTAAGGCGGTTATTTTTCTCATCTCCGACTTTCTGGATGATGGATATTGGAAATCCCTGAAACTGGCGAACCGGAAACATGATATGATCGGGATTCGCATTGGCGATCCAGCGGAATCAGAGTTACCGGATTTGGGATTAATCAAAGTGAACGATCCGGAAACAGGGAAGCAGTTCTGGGCGGATATGTCCTCTGAAAGTGATCGAAAGGATTTATCCCAAACCACTAAAGAAAAATGGGAAAAATTTGAAAATGAATGCGGCCGTTCTCGGTTTGATGTGATTAATGTGGGCACCGACAGGGATTATGTGGAGCCCCTCATGACCTATTTCCGCCGACGGGAAAAACGGTACTAATCCTCTGAAAAAAATACTTTATATCGGTCTTATTCTTCTTGTTGCATGTAGCCAGGATCAATCGGTCACATCGGTGGAAATGATGGTAGAAGTGGACACCACCTATACCACCATTGGGAGTCCCATCACCTATGCGGTGAGGGTCAAATCGCCGGCGGACAAAATTATACAATTCCCCGAATGGGTTTTAGAAGATCCCCTGGAAATCCGTTCTTTTTCAATCCAGGATGGGGAAAATGGGCCACTGGGCAAATTTGAATTGGTCTTTTGGGATACGGGCCAAATGTCCATCCGCGGTGTAACCATTTCCGTTCTAAATAGTGACAGTACATTCGCCTATAATATGACCGCTGATACAATTACAATGGATGTGGTATCCATTACGGAACAGGATCCTACCCTGCGTCAAGCCACTGGGGGACTCATGCCCATCAAGGATCCCGTGCCGGTGAAATTTCCATTGCCATTGCGAACTATTTTTTTATTTATTATTTTGATTGTCTTGATAGTGGGGATGGTATTGATTTGGAAAAAGCGCAAACACGCAGAAATATCTTATGAAGTACGGCCGGAATATGTGGATGAGCCGGACACAGTGGCTTTAAGAAAACTGGAAGCCCTAGATCAATCCGGGATTTTGGAAAAAGGGGATATTAAAGAATTCTATGCCCAACTCTCCCTCATCCTTCGTGAATACACAGAGAACAGCCTTTATATTCGTGCATTAGAAATGACCACAGAAGAAATACGTACCCATGGGCCTGTGTTCCCCTACGCAGATGCCCAATTGGATGCCTACCTTAAAATTCTTTCCGGTGCGGATATGGCCAAGTATGCCAAATATATTGCGGCATTGGATCAATGCACCGCAGATATGTATACGGCCCGATCATTGGTCCAGGATACAGTTCAATATTGGAAATTGACTAAAAATTCCTGATAAAACTCAAAAATTTATTCCACTTCTCAACTTAAATTCCCTGGCTAATTAAGGGGTAAAAATGGCCACAACAGCAGATATCAAAAACGGTGCTGTCCTCCTGCACAAAAATAAACGGATGAAAGTGCTGGAATTTTTACACGTGAAACCGGGGAAGGGTCCTGCATTCGTCCGCACAAAATTAAAAGATATTGTCTCCGGTAAAATAATTGATAAGACCTTCAATTCAGGCATCAAACTGGAATTCCTCAAAATTGAAGCAAAAGAAATGCAATTTCTTTATGATGATGGTGATTCCCATGTCTTTATGGACAATATCACCTATGATCAGTTAAATGTAATGAATGAGTTATTAGGGAAAGCGTCCAATTTTCTCAAAGGCGGTATGAATGTGGATCTCCTTTTTGATGGGGAAGAAGTATTAGATATTCGCATGCCCGCCCATGTTCAGTTGGAGGTCACCCATACAGAACCAGGTGTGAAAGGGAACACCGCCACCGGTGCAACCAAGCCCGCCACGGTGGAAACAGGATATACAGTGCAAGTGCCTCTTTTTATCGATGAAGGGGAAATCTTAAAAATTGATACCCGTTCTGGAGAATATATTGAACGGGTGAAATCTTAATCGTATTTTCAACGGTTATACATAAATAATTAAGAGACAATAATGTGGCAAGATAAACTTAAAGAAATCATCTATTTATTAGAAAACAGCGATATAAATGAAATTGAGATCAACTTTTGGGGACGTCGTTTTCGTGTGGTGAAGTCCGCCAGTTTGAATGCAACCTCTGAAGTGGCGCCCTTGGAAACAGTTGCGGCAGCGCCAAAAACACCCTCAGATGAAGCGGCCCCGGCAGAAGCATCAGAAGCAGAGCCTGTGGCCAGTGGAGAAGAGATTCTATCGCCCATGCCCGGCACATTTTATACCGCTTCATCACCCGATGTAGATCCATTTGTAAAAGTGGGCGATACGGTGAAAGAAGGGGATACTCTTTGCATTATCGAAGCCATGAAGATTATGAATGAAATTGAAGCAGAAAAAAGTGGTACCATTACCAAAGTATCGGTAGAGAATGGCAATGCTGTGGAGTACAATCAGGAGCTCTTTTTGATCGACCCATCCTGATCCGAGATATTTATGTATAAAAAGATCCTGATTGCCAATCGTGGTGAGATAGCCCTTCGCGTCATCCGAGCCTGCCGCGAATTGAGACTTAAATCCGTTGCTGTCTATTCCACCGCTGACGAGTATTCTCTCCATGTCAAATTTGCGGATGAAGCAGTTTGTATCGGTCCGCCCCCCAGTAACGAATCTTACTTGAATATCCCACGGATTATTGCTGCTGGTGAAATCACCAATGCAGATGCAGTGCATCCCGGATATGGATTTTTGGCGGAGAATGCAGAATTCTCCAATATTTGCGAAGAGAATGGATTTTCCTTTATTGGTCCCAGCGCTAAAATTATCAATTCCATGGGAGATAAAGCCCAGGCTAAAAAGACAATGGAAGAAGCCGGTATACCCGTCATCCCCGGCAATAAGGGTATATTGGAAGATGCGGCTGAAGCGAAAGCCATGGCCAGTGAAATGGGCTACCCCGTGATGCTCAAAGCAACGGCCGGTGGTGGAGGCAGAGGGATGCGATTGGTTCGTGAAGAAAGTGAGGTTGAACACGAATTCACCACTGCATCCAATGAAGCGCTTAATGCTTTTAATAATGGGGACATGTATATAGAAAAATTTGTTGAGAATCCCCGCCACATTGAAA
>CAYVNB010000019.1:12657-14179 GCA_964452665.1 uncultured bacterium | reverse complement strand
GACTTCAGTATGAATTGGCGGGGATGTCTTATTTTATTTCCCATATTGGGTATGTGTCAAAACCTGATTGTTTCGGAGATTGTCCATCGGGGAAACACCCTGACCAAAGATTATATTATTCAGCGTGAAATCCAACATCCTACACAAGTACCTTTGGATAGTGCCTTGGCCATACAAGATCAAAATCGATTGATTAATTTGGCCATTTTTGCCGATGTAAAATGGCGAGCCATTCCCCTTGAGGATATGACCATTCGATTGGAATTTGAAGTAATAGATAATAATAAATTTTTTGGCGGTAGATTTCTTGGGGGGCCTGCGCCGGTTTATGATGAAAAAACTGGTTGGTCCTATGGCGCCGGCGGAGTTTTTAAAAACTTTCGTGGTCGAAATGAACAATTGGGTGGTGGATTTATGATCGGCGGCCGAAACACTTTCGGCATCAATTATCTCAATCCATGGATCACCGGCGACCATGTCTCTCTTCAGGCGGGTATCGCCCGGGCGGATTCTCAGCACCCTTATTTATCCTACGAACTAAAAATCAATACGATGGAAATTAATGTGGGTAGATTCTTTGGATATACGCGAAAAGTGTCTGTTGGGTTCGAAATTGAAGATATGACTTTTGAGAATGATTCTACTCATTTGAACTATCAGTACTTCGCACCCCAAGGCTCTTTTCATTATGATACCCGTGATTTATATGCCAACCCTACAAAGGGTATATTGATTAAACAATCTTTCCGGGGAAGAGTAGACCTAAAAGGAGAAAACAAAAATAATTTTATTTGGAACCAATCCTATAGCTTTTATAAGCAACTAAGCGAACAAGAAAATCCGAAACCATGGATTCTGGCTTTGGGATTTAGAACACACATGAATTTGGGGGACAAGGATCAACAATTCCTGACCACGATGGGGCAAGCCGGTTCAGTGAGAGGTTGGGAATATCCAAGCCATGTGAATTATGACGATCCGGATCAAGTTTATCGATTTGGGTTTCACAATATTACCGCATCAGTCGAATTGCGTAAGGTACTCGTTCCACGATACCCTTTAATGGACCTTTGGGAATTTGGATTAACCGGTGCTTTTTTCTTTGATTGGGGTGTGGCTAATCAGGGTAGTTTTGAGGATTTGTTTAATATGAAACCCGTAACCGGCACTGGAGTTTCCTTTCAACTGCAAATTCCTTTTGCACCAATATTACGCCTTGAATATGGGTATGGGTATTATAATGGTAAATTAATCGACAAAGCCTTTCATTTGGCCGCTGTCCATATGATTTAAATTATTTATACTTATTAAAAATCATCATTTTATCAAACCGATTTTCTTCACCACTTCTCAACCTTTGAATATTACTTCGATGGGTAAATGTAATAAACCATGGAACCAGGAGACTAAACACCATCAATGATAAGGGTGCAGGATTTGTCCCAAGAAATGGGGGCAAGATAAATAAAAATATTGGCAGAGATGCAGCAGCCAACATGGATGCCAATGACATATAGCCAGT
>CAYVNB010000019.1:10776-12557 GCA_964452665.1 uncultured bacterium | reverse complement strand
AACCACCACCAAGGCCGGTTTCCATCCCAGAATTCGAAATGCATTGGTTGCCCCTGCATTTCCACTGCCGTGGTCACGGATATCAATATCTTTGGTCACTCGCCCCATGATTATGCTTGTGGGAAATGAACCGGCAATGTAACTCAAAAAAATTAATAAAATGAGGAAGCCGATTTCATTCATGATTGGAATAGATTAATCTTTTGTTGATAAAGGCGGTAGTTTTCCGCTTAGTGATTCCCCCGGATCAAGAATGCCGCCGGAGATAATAGATTTCAATCCATCCTCAACACTGATCCCCGGGTCAACTGCGTCCGCTTTTGGAATCACAATGAAAACACCAGATGTAGGGTTTGGCGTGGTTGGTACAAAGACATGGTAAAATACATCCCCATTTTCATTTTCAGATTGATTGGTCACGAAGCACATGGTCCACAATCCTTTTCGTGGATATTGAATAAATATCACCTGCTGAAACGATTTCATTGTAGAGCCTGAAAACGCACTGGTAATCTGTTTGATTGCATTATAAATCGTTTTAACCACCGGCAGCCTTGTTAGGATGGCTTCACCCCAATTAAAGAGCGTGCGACCCAATACATTCGTAATGACCATACCCAAAATGAAAATAAATACAAGGGTGAGAATAATACCTAATCCGGGGATTGCAATACCGATTTGTTTTAGTATGGGCGCAGCTAAGCCATCTATAAACGTGAATAAAAATTTTAATATCCAGAATGTAACGGCAATGGGTACGATGGCCAGCAGACCAGTAAGAATTCGTCGTTTAATAAATTGCCACATGATTTATAAAGTACCCTCTAAATTTAATAAATAATTTTTCATATCCAGCCCACCGCCATATCCACCCAATCCGCCTCCAGTGGCCAAAACCCGATGGCATGGGACCACAATGGGTAATGGATTATGGGCATTTGCCGACCCCACCGCGCGGACGGCTTTGGGATTCCCTGCCCGTTCCGCAACTTCTTTATAGGTCAAGTATGAACCATAAGGAATTTGTTTTACCACATTCAATGCATCCATCTGAAATGGTGGCATGATCAAATCCAAGTTTAAATTAAAGGTGTTCCGTTCTCCAGAGAAATAGGCCTTTAACTGATCCACAACCGGCTGAAGGGCAGCATTGTTACGTTCGATGGGTTGATTGGGATATTTTTTATGCACAATGGATTCAAATTGATGAATTTGATATTCAAAAATAATATGATTCAGGCCTTTCTTCGATTGGGCCAATAGCAGTTTTCCTACAGGAGAATTCATTACTGTGTATTGAATCATGGGAGAATTTACACTGTTTTTTAGAATCAGTCTTTATGGATTGGCGATAATTTTATATCCGCTAATTATACGGATGACCTGGATTAATTGTTAATTAAAAATCCACCGGTAATGATGAGTCCGGCCCCGACCAAAGACATTGTGGACAGTGATTCGCCAAGAAATAACCAACCGGTCAAAATGGAAACGACTGGCGGAAAAAACGCCACATAACTCAATCGGCTGACATGGATGTGGTTCAACATCCAGATATAAATTCCCCAAGTCACAACTGTTCCCGGAATGGCTAGAAATAAGAGGGCAAATATATTGGCACCATCCTTGGGCATTGTCTGCCCTGACTCAAATAATATGGAAGCACACAGCATAAGTACACCGGCAATGGACATCCCTACCGCATTCAAATGAAAGGGGTTGATGACTGGCTTTTTGATTTTTAAATATACATTGGGCCATGCGGCCAACAGGATGGCGAT
>CAYVNB010000019.1:9478-10676 GCA_964452665.1 uncultured bacterium | reverse complement strand
ATCCAAAAAATGGATCCAGCAATCAGAAACCGAATACTAATTCCCCAATACAGTGGCATTTCTTTTAAGCTAAATTTTAGAAAAACCCAGGTCAGCCCCCAGCAGAGGCTCATCAAAATGAATAAGAGGAGTGTCTTCTTTTTCATGATAAAATTATCGGTAAATATAAAAAAAACTTTATGGACTATTATAATTTAATCTGTAATCTTGTAGATATAGATATGCCTTCTAACTATTAGTTTAACAAATTATAATTTGTGAATCATGATACAAGTCAAAAACATTATTAAAGATTTCACGCTGAATAAAAAACAGCGCAAAGAAATGGGTGATGAGTATAAAGATACCAAAATCCTACGGGCCGTGGATGATATATCATTCGAATGCAAACCAGGCAGAATATTTGGTTTACTTGGTCCTAATGGCGCAGGAAAAACCACTACCCTCAGAATGATCGCTACCATGCTGAAACCGTCGTCCGGTACCATATCGGTAGCAGATTATGATACGGTTAAAGCAGGGCAAAACGTTCGGGGAGAAATCGGATTTATGACTGGCCAAACTGCTTTATACGATCGGCTGACACCCACAGAAATGGTGAATTATATCGCCGACCTCCATGGAATGGATAAAGCATCGTTTCAACAAAGGAAGAATCAAATTTTTGATTTACTAGATATGCATGAATTTGCAGACCGAAGGATTGCCCGATTGAGTACAGGGATGAAACAAAAAACATCCATCGCTCGCACCATTATTCATGATCCTCAAGTGATGGTATTTGATGAGCCCACTTCTGGGTTAGATGTGATGACCTCTCGGGCCATTGTGGATTTGATAAAATCCTGCCGAGAAGAAGGGAAGACCGTCATTTTTTCGACCCACCGCATGGGTGAGGTGAACCAGGTGTGTGATGATATTGCTATCATTTACAAAGGAAAGTTGTACTTCAATGATACGCTGGATCAATTTAAATCTGAAATGACTCAGTCCACATTTGAAGAAGAATTTATTTACCGTGTGGGGGAGGACTAAGATGCGATCACTCATTATAGCTAAAAAAGAAATCGTTGATATCACTCGGGATAAACGAACCCTCCTCATGATGGTGGCCGTTCCTTTACTGATGGTGCCTGTATTGATAGGGACCATGATGAAAATTACATCCTCTCAAGCGGAGAAGGCGTCGGAACGACAA
>CAYVNB010000019.1:0-9378 GCA_964452665.1 uncultured bacterium | reverse complement strand
ACAGTAAAAGACCGAATTCGAGCTGTCCTTAAAGTATCGGAAGATCAAATTGTTAACAAACGCATGGATCGATTAAAACTGAAGCCAGATGTAGTAAAAGCCTACAATGTCCAATATCAGGATGTGGCATCGAAGCAAGAAAAATTTGGAAAGTTGGCAGGTGGATGGCTACCCTACATTTTTATCATCTTCGGATTTATGGGGGCCATGTATCCCGCATTAGATTTAGGTTCTGGTGAGAAGGAGAGAGGGACCCTAGAGACTATTCTCTCTTCTCCAGCTAGTCGGTTAGATATTGTGGTGGGGAAGTTCCTAGTGATCATGTCAACGGCATTCTTAACCGCATTTTTGGCGTTGGGCGGATTAATTATCGGGCTTCAGCAAATATCTGAAATTCCGCCACAGGTGCTCACGGTGGTAAATGAGATGTTCACATTCAAAACTATCGCCATGATTATGACACTAGTTCTCCCTGTCTCTGCTTTCTTCAGTGCCTTGCTTTTGGGTTTATCCATTTATGCCCGTTCCTTTAAAGAAGCCCAAAGTATTGTAGCGCCTTTGAATATTGTTATTATTTTTCCAGCGGTTGTTGGTACCTTGCCCGGAATAGAACTCAATACAGTCACAGCCATGATCCCAATTCTTAATGTGTCTTTGGCATCCAAGGATATCATTGCCGGCACCATGAATCCAGTCTATATGGCAGAAGTGTATATATCCCTATTTGGGTTTGCAGCCCTTTCTATTTTATGGTGTGTACGGGCATTTAATAAAGAAAGTACAATTTTCAGAAACTAATTGAAAATATCTAATGGTATAAAAAAAGCCCCTCAAAATTTTGAGGGGCTTTTTTATTATTTAAGGTGAATCAAAAAATCTATTTGGCTGCATTCTCATGAAGTTGAATCACAATTGGGCTGGCGATGTAAATGGAAGAATAGGTTCCCACAATTACGCCAATAATCATGGCCAATGCAAAATTATGAATCACTTCACCACCAAATAACCAAAGGACCAAAACCACCATAAATGTGGTTAGTGATGTAACAATGGTTCGGGACAATGATTCATTCATGCTCCGATTGACAATATTCACATACGTATCCTGTTTAGATGCTTTGATATTCTCACGAATCCGGTCAAAGATCACAATAGTATCATTTAAGGAATAACCTACAATAGTGAGAAATGCGGCAATAATGGGCAGGCTGATTTCATAGCTGAGCAACGAAAAAAGACCTAGCGTAATCAATACATCATGCGTCAATGCAGCAATGGCACCCAATGCAAATCTGAATTCAAAACGAACCGAAATGTAAAGCAGAATCAATCCCAGCGATGAAATAATGGCCATGACCGCTTTGCCACTTAATTCTGATCCAATCTTTGGGGTCACGGTTCCTTTACCCAGAATGAAATCTGTTTTTAATTCAGGGACACTTTCCGGAAAGGCTGTATAAAGATGATCAACAATCTTTTGGGCGAAGTTTTCCGGCGCACCTTCAATATGAGGTACCCGAACCAATACGGCTTCTGGACTGCCAAAATGCTTTATCTCTTCACGGCTAAAATCAAATGTTTGTCCGTCAACATTGACGTTGGCCATTGCAGATCGTACAGACTCCACATCCATGGCTTTGGTATATTGAACGGAGACCAATGTGCCTCCTTTGAAATCAATACTAAGTTTCGGGCCGCCATTCACAACCAGAGATCCAATCCCCGATAGGATGATAACAGCAGAAAGTATAAAGGCCAACTTGCGCTGACTCATAAAATCGATGTGTGTTTCTTTGATGATTCTCATATGCTCAACTTGGTCATGCCTTTACGGCTGGTAAAAGAGTTAAAAATAGTTCGAGTTACGAAGATGGCTGTAAACATGGAAATCAGGATACCCCAGAATAATACGGTGGCAAATCCTTTGATCGGTCCCGTACCAAACTGCCATAGAACCAATGATGCAATTAAGGTCGTCACATTGGCATCAATAATGGTGGTCAGCGCTCGATCGAAACCACCATCAACAGCTGCTTTCGGTGTTTTCCCTTTTCGCAATTCTTCTCGAATTCGTTCAAAAATGATGACATTTGCGTCAATGGACATCCCCACGGTGAGGATTAATCCGGCAATACCAGGGAGGGTTAAGGTGGCCTGGAGCGATGCCAGTATAGCTAAAACCATTACAATATTCCAGATCAAGGCAAAGTCTGCGATGGATCCTGAAATGCGATAGTACACAAGCATAAATACGAGGACAAGTGCCAAACCAATCAAAACCGATTGGGTGCCTTGTCTCACGGAATCAGCGCCGAGTGATGGACCAACCGTCCGTTCTTCGATGATATTCACAGGTGCAGGTAAAGCACCGGCACGGAGTACAATGGCAATATCTTTCGCTTCATCAATGCTGGCAAAGCCTTCAATCAGCGTACCACCACCGGAAATTTTTTCACGAATGTTGGGTGCCATATGCACTTTATTATCCAATACGATGGCCACTTGACGGCCCACATTAGATCCCGTAACGATGGCCCATTTTCTGGCACCGTCTGAATTCATGGATAGGTTCACAATAGGCTGACCTGCAGATGTAGACCCTTGGGGACCTAAATTGGCTTTCGCTTCTTCAACCACCCCGCCAGTTAGTTCCGCCTGATCTTCCAAAAGATATAGACTGTAAATGGATTCTATATCACCATCTACGTTCGGATAGTCTTGGGGTTTGTGGCTAAAAAAGAATATGCCACCAATGTTTGCCATCTTTTCTTGTACTTCAGGTGTTGCCAGCATTTTTCGGACTGCATATACATTTTTCGCTGGCACCCCAATAGTATTTCCCAAATTTCGCAGCATGGCAGAGAAGGGGCGATCTGCAAAAACATCTTCATTCACAACTGCTGAATCTGTGGTGACTTCATCAGCTGATTCACCAAATAATTCGCTCACGGATACTGTACCATCATCTGTGGTGGATGTCTCGTCGATTGATTTGACTTCTGTATCTTTTGCCACAGCAGCGATGGATTCATCCCCTTTGAGAGCCTGATCAATCTTGATCATCAGTTCATTTGTGGTGGTCACATCTTTCACAATATAGAATTCGAGTAGGGCTGTACTTTCCAGGAGGGCGCGGGCTCTTTCAGAGTCCTGCACACCAGCCAATTCAACGATGATGCGCTGGTTGCCCTGTTTCTGGATGGTGGGTTCGGCGACGCCAAACTGGTCCACCCGATTTTGGAGAATTTCTAATACACGGTTAATTGCATCTTCTGCCTCTTCACTCAATGCAGATAAAATATCTTCATTGGATGATCCGTAGTCGAAATAGTATCGGGATAATTTTAATTTGTTTTCACTGGCAGCTGCCGAAAAAAGAATAAACGTATCTGCCTCGGGCGATACTTTTAGCTGATCCCGAACGGATTGAACAGATTGGTTAAATTTGCCATCCATATTTTCTGAAAGATTTTCGAGAAGTGTAGGGATATCGACTTCTAGAACAATATACATCCCACCTTTCAGATCGAGGCCTTGCTTGATGGTTCGAGATTCTAACTGTTCTAGTTTTCCTTCTTCTCTGAAGGATTCTTTTTCAGCATCAGATAATCCCTGATATTGGATCGTTGGCCAAATGGCCCAAATGGCCCATGTCAATACCAGGCCAATGATCAAAAATCGTGGTGTTAGTTTGTTACTCATGTATCTTTATAATTATAGAGTTAAAAAAGTCGGGGAATATACCCTTGGTTAAGGACGCGCACAAGAACAGAGGAGGTGTAAATTATGTATTAGGAGGCGCATTATTGCGTCCGCTACGAATTAAATCACATTTAATTTTTTACCAACTTTGGTAAACGCGGCAATGGCTTGATCTAAATGGTTTTGTTCCATTCCGGCGGAAATCTGTACACGAATCCGTGCTTCACCTTTAGGCACCACAGGGAAGAAAAAACCGGTCACATAGATACCTTCATCCAAAAGGTCTGCTGCCATGTTCTGGGCCAGAACCGCATCATAAAGCATAATGGGCACAATGGGATGGATACCGGGTTTGATATCAAAACCAGCATCAGTGATTTTTTTACGGAAATATTCTGTCTTCGCCTCTAATTTATCTCGCAGTTCGGTGGTGGCAGAAAGCATATGAAATACTTTGAGGCTTGCAGCCACAATGGCTGGTGCAACCGTATTTGAAAATAAATAGGGTCGGGATCGTTGTCGCAGAAGGTCAATGATTTCCTGTCTTCCTGTGGTAAAACCGCCTGAAGCACCGCCCAGTGCCTTACCGAGTGTGGACGTCCATACATCCACTTTATTCATCACATTACAATGTTCAGCAGATCCTCGGCCGGTTTTGCCTACAAATCCTGTGGCGTGGGCGTCATCCACCATCACCATGGTATCGTATTTTTCGGCTAAAGTAGTGATTTCATCCAATTTGGCAATAAATCCATCCATGGAGAAAACACCATCCGTGGCAATGAGTCGGAGGCGAGCACCTTGGGCTTCTTGCAGTTTAGATTCCAAGTCTTCCATATCACTATTGGCATAACGGTATCGTTGGGCTTTACAAAGACGAATGCCGTCAATGATGGATGCATGGTTGAGGCTGTCTGAAATGACTGCATCTTCTGAACCGAGTAAGGTTTCAAACAGGCCCCCATTGGCATCGAAGCAGGAAGTGTAAAGGATGGTATCATCGGTGCCAAAGAATTCAGAAATTTGTGCCTCCAAATTTTTGTGGAGGTCTTGGGTACCGCAGATAAACCGGACGGAGGCCATGCCAAATCCATAGTCATCTAATGCGCCTTTGGCAGCGGCGATAATATCGGGATTGTTCGCCAAACCTAAATAATTATTGGCACAAAAGTTGAGTACATCACCGCCCTCTTTCGTCGTAATGCCGATGCTCTGTGGTGTGGTGATGGTTCGTTCTTTTTTGTAAAGACCCTCTGATTCAATCTGGGACAGGGTGTCTTTATATATTCGTTTTGATTCAATCATAATATTTTTACTGCTAAGGTCGCGAAGACACACAAAATATAAAAATATTAGCGCTACTTATTGTGCTTCGCGGAAAAATTACCATTCTAAAACCACTTTACCGCATTGGCCTGATGAAATAACATCAAAGGCATTCTGGAATTGATCCACCGGATATCGATGGGTAAGCACTTTGGAAAGATCCAAACCACTCCGAAGCATTTGGCTCATCTTGTACCAGGTTTCATACATTTCCCGGCCGTAGATGCCTTTTACATGGAGTCCCTTGAAAATGATTTCATCCCAATTGATTTGGGTCGATTCAGGCAGGAGACCCAACAAGGCCACGCGCCCACCGTTATACATATGGGCGAGCATATCCTTGAAGGCAGATGGATTGCCCGACATTTCTAAGCCCACATCAAAACCATTAGTCATATTGAGATCGCCATAGTGATCTTCAATTTTTTCTTGGGAGACATTAATAGCCTTGGTTGCGCCCAGTTTTCGGGCCAGATCTAAGCGGTATTCATTCACATCGGTAATGACCACATTTCGAGCCCCTACAAATTTACAGATAGCCACGGCCATGATACCGATAGGCCCTGCACCAGTAATTAAGACATCTTCACCCACCATTCCATAGGAGAGGGCGGTATGGACTGCATTCCCGAAGGGATCGAAAAATGCAGCTATCTCTGAAGGGATATCATCATGAATGGGCCACACATTGGTTTCTGGGATGACTAAATATTCAGCAAAAGCGCCATCACGCTGGATACCTACGCCTACTGTTTTGTGGCAAAGGTGGCGCTTCCCTGCGCGGCAATTTCGGCAATAGCCGCAAGTGATATGCCCTTCACCGGATACACGATTTCCCGGTTTATAATGGGTAACCCCAGGACCAATTTCTTCTACGATACCACAAAATTCATGTCCCGTTATCAAAGGGATGGGAACGGTCCGCTGGGCCCATTCATCCCATTTATAGATATGGAGGTCCGATCCACAGATTGCGGTGTGGGTAATTTTGATTCTTACATCATTGGTGCCGCATTCGGGGATGGGCATATCTTCCATCCAGATGCCTTTTTCAGGATATTTTTTTACCAGTGCTTTCATAAAAATTCTATAAAAAAGATAACATGTAGTTATTGAATCCAAAAATTTAATGGGTTATACTTTGCATCGCAAAAGGAATAAACAAAATAAAAAAGGAGAGACTATCAAAAAACAAACTTTATTTTTGTGGGTGAATATAATCGGTGGTATTGCAGTACTGGGAGGCTATGCCTATACACTAGCCATTAACCCGGAAACGCGTAATGCATTATGGGGTGGAATTCCTGAAAGTTGGAAACCATTATATACCTTTTCTATGTTTACTTCTGCTATTGGATATCTTTATGCTATATATTACTTGGTTTTTAAAGACGGTTTAGATGCTCAATTTTTTTGGGGAAAGTATCAAGCATCATTACTGACTATTTTAATTTCAATATTTCTTATTTCGTCATCCTTTTGGATACATTCTACTTTTTCTTACATTGATTCTCCAACTCAAAGTAAATGGTTAACCATACAAATTGAATTATTTATAACTGCAATTGCTCTAATCTTATTTACGATAGGTTTGGTTTCTGCAAAAGGTGTCGGAAAAAATTTAAATCATAAACTAGCAATTATTGGATGTCTATTTATTACGTTTCATTGTCTGATACTGGACGCAATTATTTGGACATCAAAATTTCCTAAAGACCACTTGCCATAGGGCCACCAGTTGCCTTTAAAAATGAAACATTGAAGCAATAGAATTAGAGTAATTGATTCAATAAAATAACTTTTCAATAAATCTCAGGAATAGATATGCATATTTTCAATAGATCATTTATTACAATATCCGTTTTGCTTTGTACCGTATTCGCTGAAGAAAAATATGCCCTAAAAAATGCACATATAATTGATGGGATTAATAAAGATGTAAAATCAAACCAATTGGTTTTGGTATCCAATGGAAAGATCGTAAACATCACTCGGGAGAAAAAATCTCCAGAAGGTTATACTGAAATTGACCTGGGTGGCATGTACCTTTTACCTGGTTTTGTAGATGCCCATACCCACATTCGCTCCTTGGATGCGGCCCGTCGTGCCTTGGAATCCGGTGTAACCACAGCCCGGAGCGCCAGCACGCCTAATTACCAGGATGTTTCTATCAGAGAGATGGTTAAGAATAAAAATATCGTTGGCCCGGATATGGTGGCCACAGGTGTTTTTGTTACGCCCAACCTGGGAGAAACCATTTTGGCAGATATGCGTTTGGGTCAGTTTAAAGGAGGTGTAACCAGTGAAGAAGCCCTCCGAAGCGTCGTGAAAATCAATGTGGATCGCGGTGTTGATTTCATTAAAACACGTGGGACAGAACGGGCAGGATTGCCTTACACTGATCCCAGAAAACAAACCTATACAGAAGCCCAACTTCGTTTCATTGTGGATGAAGCGGCGAAATACGATATTCCTGTCATGGCCCATGCCCACGGTGATGAGGGAGGATACGCAGCTGTGAAAGCAGGGGTTCGCAGTATTGAGCATGGAACTTATTTAAGCGAACGAACCTTAAAACTCATGAAAAAGATGGGCACATATCTTGTGCCCACATTTACCACAGTGGTGGACCTGACTGAACCGGGGGGAGATTATGATAATCCCATATTATTTATCCGAGGACAGCATATGCTGGCCTCATTAGAAAAAACAGTCAAAACAGCCTATAAGATGGGTATTAAGATATCCACTGGTGCAGATACGGGATATGGCCCCAACAGCACCACGCGAGTAGGGATGGAAGTGACCAATTTTGTAAAATTGGGAATGACCCCAATGGATGCAATACGATCAGCAACCATTGTTGGTGCAGAATTATTAGGTATAGCTGATCAAACGGGCACCATCAAAGTGGGTAAAGAAGCAGACCTGATCCTTGTGACTCAAAACCCTCTTGAGGATATCCGGACGATCCAAGATATTGTATTTGTAATGAATAATGGTCGGATCGGCTTGAATCGATTGCCATTCAGCAAGGAATAAAAATTGTAATGTGACAAAATTAAAAAAATCACTCGGACTCTTTGACGGCATCGCCCTCTTAGTGGGCATCACCATTGGCTCTGGTATCTTTGCTACACCCCAAATCATCGCCGGTTATCTTTCTTCTTTTTCCACGATCATTATGCTGTGGGTCGGGGTGGCTGTTTTCGTTTATGTGGGAGCACTCATTTATGCAGAATTAGGCTGCCGCTTTCCCAATACGGGCGGGGAGTATGTTTATATCCAAAAAGCATTCGGTCCCTTTTGGGGCTTTTTGTTCGGGTGGGCTCAACTCTTTATTATCCGCACCAGTCCAGTCGCCGGATTGAGTTTAATTGTGGCGAACTATGTGGGTTATTTTATTCCCATGGCGCTATTTGAAAGGAATATGGTAGCCATAGCAGTAATCATCCTCTTTGGTACATTGAATTATATTGGTGTGGAGCGGGGCAGTCTATATAATAAATTTTCATCTTCTGTTAAAATGGGCGGCCTTTTCGTCTTTGCCATCATTGGATTGATTATGGTGAAAGGTGATTTTTCAAATCTGTCTGAAACAGCAGAAGCAACCGCAACCTTAGGCCCCACAGGCAATGTGGTGGCAGCACTCATGCTCATCCTGTTTTCTTTTTTGGGCTGGGACAGGGTTGGATACGTCGCCGGCGAAATGAAAGACCCTCAAACCATAATTCCGAAATCAATGCTCTTGGGGATGATGGTTATTGCAATCCTTTACTTCGGTATGAACATATTGTATCATTCGGTCTTTGGTATGGTAGAGATGCGAGGGAGCACGCTTATTGCCTCGGATACAGCCGTTCAATTATTTGGTGGGATCGGTGCAGCATTGATTTCACTCATGGTAATTATTTCTGCAACCGGGAGTATCAACGGCACCATGATGGCTGCGCCGAGGCTGTTTTACGCCATGGCGCGAGATGGACTCATGTTTAAATGGTTTAATCATGTGGACCCAAAATTTCAAACCCCCACCCATGCGATTATTGCTCAATGTGCATGGGCGATTCTTTTGATTGCTGTAAGGCAGAATTTTGAAACCATCGTTGCGGGGATGGTTTTTGCCATCCTCATTTTTTACGGTTTCACCACCGTGGCCTTCTTCAAATTTCGTTGGGCAGAGATGGGAGAAACCGGTGGATATCAAATTCCATATTTCCCGATTCTACCGGCCATTTATTTTATCGGTATTGTAATTCTAGTGATGTTGCGGGCCTATTATGAAACAGATAAATCCATTCAAGATCTGGCTTTTGTATTAACGGGAATCCCCGTTTACTTTCTCTTTTT
>CAYVNB010000018.1:3358-14365 GCA_964452665.1 uncultured bacterium | reverse complement strand
TCTTGGGATAAATAACCAATCCCAGATCGACTCCTTTGGTACATGGGCCGTTCGGTGATATTTTTTTTATCGAGGAAAATATTCCCTTTGGTGGGCTTAATCATCCCCGTAATCATATAGAATGTGGTGGTCTTCCCTGCACCATTTGGGCCCAATAAACCGACAATCTCACTTTTGTTCACATTTAGGTCTACGTCACGGACGACCCATCGTTTCCCGTATCGCTTATGCAATCCCTTGGCACTGAGCTGCTGATGACTATCTTTCATCTTCATCCTCGTGAAATACGCCGGTGGGTTTCAAAATTTTCCAATTATTCAACTCTACATCCGATTCAAATCCAATACCGTAAAGGGTATCCTTTTCTTCTGTGATAAATATCACACGATCATCGGTAAAAACTTTTTCTCTTACGTTATCCCAGGATAGGGTATCGGTAAACAATGTAACACCACTATCGGAAACAACCACCACATCTCCTATGGCAATCATGTAGTCACGATCTTCTTCAATTTCAGCAATCTTGGATTTCAGATTAGTGGTATAAATTTCTTCTGCATTAAAGAAATCCGCATCTACATTTTGATCAAGAAGGATATATTGTCGCTCATCATATTTTTCTAAATGGCCCGATCGAATTACAGCGCGCTTAGCCCCTTCATTGGTTAGGGTGATGGTGGCATCCCAACTCTCCGCATCAGGACGGCCTTCACGGGATTTACCCGATCGTTTTTCCTCCACGACTTCGCAGCCAAGGATAAATACCAACAGAAAAAGGATGTGCCTCACTTTTGATTCTTAACCTTTTCTCTCAGTGCAATCAAAACTTCATCCAATCGGCCCTGTTCACTAAGAATCCATTCCACTGCTTCTCTAAATGCGCCGTGTCCTCCCGGTTTTTCAGTCACATGGATTGCAATGGATTTACAGACAAGAGATGCATTTTCTGTAGCAATGGGTACACCAACCAATTCCATAACTGGGATATCAATCATGTCATCCCCAATATAGGCAATTTCATCATCGGCTAAATTGTATTTTTCTTTCAACGCTTGGTAAGGCGGAATTTTATTAAGGGTGCCATTGTATACATCATCAATTTTTAATTCGGCAGCTCGCTCAGCTGTCGCTGCTGATTTTCTACCGGATATAAGTGCCAGTTCAATCCCTGCCGCACGGACCATGGCAACACCGGCACCATCCGTTACACAAAAGCGCTTGAGCTCAATTCCGTTTTTCCCTTTATAGATCGCCCCATCGGTCCATACGCCATCCACGTCTGAAATAATCATTTTTACTTTTTGAATATCGTAACTCATTAACTCACTGCTTCGTGGACTTTTTTAATTGAAACCAATAATGATTCAAGTTGATCTAATGGCCATTGGGTGGCCGCATCAGATTTGGCTTCAGTCGGGTTATCATGGACTTCCATAAATAGGCCGTCGCAACCTGCAGCAACGGCTGCCCTTGCCAATGTGGGAATCATTTCCCGCTGGCCGCCGGTGGTGGCTTCGTCACCGGGCAACTGGGCAGAGTGGGTGGCATCAAAAATGACCGGATATCCTGAAGTCTGCATGGCAGGGATTGCGGTCATATCAGAGACGAGACCGTAGCCAAAGGATGATCCTCGTTCTGTAAGTAAAATATTTTCATTGCCGGTGGACGCGACTTTTTCTGCCGCATGGGCCATTTTGCCCGGTGCCAGAAACTGGCCTTTTTTAATATTAATGGTTTTCCCAGTTTTTCCGGCAGCCAAAAGTAAATCCGTTTGTCGACAGAGAAAGGCTGGTATCTGCAAAACATCAACCACCTCAGCGACCACGCTGCATTGGTCAGGTAAATGGACATCGGTCAATACAGGAACGCCTATTTCATGTTTGACATCTTCGAGAATTCGTAACCCTTCATCCATATTCGGCCCACGATAGGAACGGGCAGCAGAACGGTTGGCTTTATCAAATGAACTTTTAAAAACAAATGGGACACCCAATTGATCGGTAACAGTTCGAATCGCTTTAGCCATGGATAAACTATGATCTCGTGACTCAATGACACAGGGTCCCAAGATGAGTGGTAGTTCGCTACCACCATATGAGATATTACCAAGTTCTATCTTTTTACCCACTATGATTTACCATTTAAATGTTTGACCGAAGCCTTAATGAATTCCCTGAATAAAGGATGGGCTTTACTCACACGGCTTTTTAACTCCGGATGGAATTGGCCTGCAACATACCAGGGATGATCAGGCAATTCAACGATTTCTACCAAGTTCAGTTCCAAATTTACACCAGAAATTTTTAGACCATTTTTTTCCAACCGGTCTCGATATCGATTGTTCACTTCCCAACGGTGGCGATGCCGTTCAGAAATTTTCTTTTTCCGATAGGCGGAAAATGCTTTTGTACCGGTTTCTATATCGCAATCATAAGCCCCCAATCGCATGGTTCCACCCTTCCGCTTAATGGCCAGCTGAGATTCCATGAGATCAATGACAGGATATCGAGTTTTCTTATTAAACTCTGTGCTATTAGCCCTTTTCAATCCGCAAACATTTCGAGCGAATTCAATCACAGCACATTGAAGGCCGAGACAAATACCAAGGAAGGGGATATTGTTTTCACGGGCATATTTACAAGATAGAATTTTTCCTTCTGATCCGCGTGAGCCAAATCCTGGCAGCAGCAGGATCCCATCCATATTTTCGAAAATTCTTCCCGCATCACCATCCGTCTTTACATCTTCTGTGGCAACCCAATTCACATTGACCCGGGCATCATTCTCCACACCTGCGTGGATGAAGGCTTCAAGCACACTTTTATAGGCATCGGGCAGTTCGGTGTACTTCCCGCACATGGCAATATTGACTTGATGTTGAGGCTTTATAAATTTTTTGATAAAGCTTTCCAAATAGGATACATCCACTTTCCCCGGTAATTCCAGGCGATCCATGATAATATCGCCAACCTTCTGTTTATATAGGGTCAAAGGCACTTCATATATGCTTTTGACTTCCGTTCCTTCAATCACATGATCCGGGTTCACATTCCCGAATAGTCCAATCTTTTGTTTGACATCTTTGGTGAGCGGGTATTTTGTCCTCGCCAGGATCATATCGGGGGTGAGACCAATTTCACGAAGCTTCATTACAGAGTGCTGGGTAGGTTTGGTTTTTAATTCTTCACTGGCTTGAATATAAGGTACCAATGTGACGTGCATGATAGTGTGGTTATGGTATCCTACTTCTAAAGATAACTGTCTGATGGCTTCCATAAATGGTTGGCTTTCAATATCCCCAACTGTACCACCAACCTCACAGATGACCACATCATATTTTTTGGGTGTGTTTACGGCTTTAATTCGGAGAATGATTTCATCGGTAATATGAGGAATCACCTGAATGGTGGCACCGAGGTAGTCACCACGCCGCTCACGACCCAAAACTGTACTGTAAACTTGACCAGATGTGGCATTGTTATTTTTACTCATATCCACATCAATAAATCGTTCGTAATGACCTAAATCCAAATCAGTCTCCGAACCATCATCCAACACAAATACTTCCCCATGCTGATAGGGATTCATGGTACCGGGATCCACATTCAAATAAGGATCAAGCTTGAGAATAGTGACACGCAGTCCGGCAGATTTTAAAAGGTATCCAATTGATGCAGCGGCGATGCCTTTTCCCAAACCGGAAATGACGCCGCCCAATACAAAAATATATTTTATGGGGTTTTTAGTCGCCATTTATTGTGCCTCAAACTGTTTTAAATCGTCCATTGTATCAATACCATTATTCACTTTGTCTGTTAAAAGTACTTTTATTGGGATGTTGTTATCCAACGCCCTGTATTGTTCCAATTTCAACTCTCGCTCATTTACAGAGGGCGAAAGATGTGTAAATTTTTCAAGTGTGGCCTTGGTATAGGCATAGATTCCCATATGATGATAGTAGCCACCTTCCTCAGCCGCCACCGGTTCACGTCGGAAATTTACGGCATATCCATCCCCATCAAGGAGGACTTTTACTACATTTACATCAGTGAGCTTTTTGGCATCCATATCTTTCCCGGCCGCCGTTGCCATTTGAACTGATTCATCATCAAAAACACCAACCAATTTATCAATCAATGCAGGATCGATTGTTGGTTCATCTCCCTGGATATTCACTACAATATCTGTTTCAATGTCCTGTACCGCTTCAAAAATTCGATCCGTGCCGGAAACATGATCAACGACAGTCATGGTTGTTTTAACCTTGAATGGTTTTAATGCGTCAGCCGTTTCCGCTGCATCAATGGCTACAATGACATCATTCAATAAATTGGCTTTTTTTGCCTGTTCATATACCTGAACCACCATGGGTTTCCCCCAAATAGGTGCGAGAATCTTTTTTGGAAATCTGGTTGAGTTAAGTCGTGCCGGGATAACACCTATTGCTTTCATATACTATAACTTTCCACATCTACTAAAGGCATGGATATGCTGAAGATGAAAAGTAATCCAAATCCTGTGCCCTTTGATTAACATAGAATTATCAACTGAAAAATAAGTTTTGAATTTAGGTGAACTGTTTGATCACCACAAATATGTTCAAAATAGAATTATTCGAACCTTAGAGATTCAATGGGGTCCAGATTAGCGGCTCGCCAAGCAGGATAACTTCCAAATCCAATACCAATTATAGAGCACACCATTAAACCATAAAAAGCCCAATCAAAAGGGATTACAGCAGGTATATTCAAGATGACTGCAACCACATTTCCTGCAAGAATGCCTAATATTACTCCAAAGATCCCACCGAACTGGCTCAACAATATGGCTTCTGTTAAAAATTGAATTAAAATATGTCCACGAGTTGCTCCAATAGCTTTGCGTATACCAATTTCTTTTATTCGCTCAGTGACTGAAACAAGCATAATATTCATGATTCCAATTCCTGCAACTAATAGTGCGATTATACTAACAGAAAATGCAAACAATTTTACACCCCCAGTAAATGCACTAAATGTTTCCATAAGTGAATCATTAGATGTTGCTTCAAAATCATTTTCTTTTGCTGGCGGTACTTTTCGAACCGCACGTAATATACCGATTACTTCATCTAAAGTTTTATCATACTCTGTTGCAGATGGTGCTTCTACAAATAAGTTTAAAGATGTCTCTCGGTTCGAAAATTTCTGCAGATAATTCGTAATGGGAATAAATATTACATTATCTTGACTTTCACCAAAAGACTGACCCTGGCGTTCGAGAGTACCAATAACATTATAATTTAAACCATTTATAAGTATAGATTTACCAATTGGATCTTCAAACGGGAAAAGTATATCAACAATATCCATTCCTAAAATACATACATTTGCTGAAGATCGAAGATCAACTCTTGTTATATTCCTACCATCTCCAAGAATCGCATTCGTCGAACGGAGTCCTCCTTCATCTGACCCACGTAAGGCAACCTGGCTTTTAATCAATTTATCTTTATATTTTACAGATCTTACAACTGTAAATCCGCTTGCACTTACCATTATCGGGGTTTTAGCAAGATCTTTAAGTGTTAAAAATTGTTCGTAATCTATGTTTTTCCTATTACGATATGGACTACGCCGACCGCGCCTAAATTGCACCCGAGGTTCTTTTGAAACCAAAAAAGTATTCGCTCCAAAAACATTAAGACCCGATTCAATCGAAGTTTCAAGTGTTCGAATGGCAGTCATAACTCCAATAACAGAAAAAACACCAACCGAGATTCCTAATAATGTCAAAATCGAACGAAGTTTATTTTGACGGATTGCATCAAATGTCATCCGCAAACTTTCTCGCAATAAACTTTTTATTCGACTTTTATCTAACATTTTACTCATAGCGTAATGCATCAATAGGGTCAAGTCTCGCTGCTCTAAATGATGGTACTACACCTGATAAGACACCAACTGAAATACTTAATATAATTGATGTAATTGCCAGCCAAAGTGGCATTGTAGAAGGAAAAAACTTACCAATTATAACGCTTATACCACTCGCAAAAAGTAGTCCAGCAACACCACTAATTAAACAAATTAATATTGCTTCAATCATAAATTGACTTAATATGACTTTTTGAGTCGCTCCAATTGCTTTTCGTATACCAATCTCTTTGGTTCTCTCTTGAACTGATACAAACATAATATTCATAATCCCGATTCCACCTACTACTAAAGAAAGAATTGTGATAAAAATACCGGTGCCACCTATAACTAATTTTATCTGATTATATTGTTTTTCAAACGCTTCAGTTCTATTTAGAGCAAAGTCATCATCTTCTGATGGTTTTAAACCTCTTATTTGGCGCATTATACCATAAATTTCATCTTCCGCTTTCGAAATATTTTCTTTGGCGACTTTAACGCTTATTCGGATAAAACCGCGTCTTGAAAATAAACGGACTGAAGTTCCTACAGGAATAATCATTTGATTATCCAAACTAAATAAACCAAGAAATTCTCCCTGTTCTTCTAGTATACCTATTACACGAAATTTAATCCCATCAATTTTAAGATATTTTCCTATGGGATTTTCATTAACAAATAAATTCTCGGCAATATCATTTCCAATTACAGTAACTCGAGCTCCAGAACGATTTTCTCCTTCACTAAAAAATCTGCCTTGGGTGATAGTGCTTGAAATCGTAGACATATATTCTGTGCTCGTGCCAAAAATCTGCGGGGTTGCATTTATATCGCCCCTAGATACTGATGCGCTCCTTTGCATTACTGGAGCAACTGCTTGTGCATATTTTGATTTTTGTTTTATTTGTTCAACATATTCTAATCTCATTCGAGGACGATTTCTATATTCCCACCAATCACCCCCACCAAACCACTCGTAGCGACTAACGAAGAATACATCCTTACCTAATAAAGACATACTTTTTTCAAATCCATTATCAAGGCCAGAAATAAGAGTACCCATCAATGTTACAGTCGTTACACCAATAAAAATTCCCAACGCAGTTAGAAGAGATCGAGACTTATTGGAGAATATTGATGCTAGTGCAATGCGAAAAACTTCTTTAATAGTAGAAAACATTTTTATACACTAACTATATTGTTATTCACTATATCTTTTTTCACCCTACCATCAAAAATCGTAATGATTCGATTCGCATGTTTTGCAACATCCTCTTCGTGGGTCACTAATATTATTGTATTCCCTTTGGAGTGTAAATCATCTAAAATTTTCATGATTTCGATTCCGCTTTTTGAATCTAAGTTTCCCGTTGGTTCGTCAGCTAAAATGATTGAAGGATTATTGACTAGCGCTCTTGCAATGGCCACTCTTTGTCGCTGTCCTCCAGAAAGTTCATTTGGTTTATGGTCAACTCTATCACCAAGCCCAACAGACACAAGAGCTTCATTTGCCACTTTTAATCTATTGTCCCTTGGAATATTCGAATAAATAAGAGGTGCTTCTACATTTCTAAGTGCCGTTGCTTTTGGCAGCAAGTTAAAAGTTTGAAACACAAACCCGATCTTTCTATTTCTAATTGATGCTAGTTGATCATCATCCATTTCATGAACGAGTTCACCGCCAAATTCATAGGTACCATCTGTGGGGGTATCTAAACACCCAATCATATTCATCAATGTTGATTTTCCAGAGCCCGATGGACCCATTATTGATATATATTCATTATTATCAATTTTTAAATCAACACCATCAAGTGCACGAACAACTTCGCCCCCAACATCATAGTGTCTTTTGATGTTTGTTAAAGAAATAAGATTCGACATTGGTATAAAAATTTAATAGTTGTTATTGTTATTAATTATCTTCATCCATTTTTACTAACTTGTTATGTGCCAAGTCTTTACTAATTGCTTTATATGAACCTATTACAATCTCCTCTCCTTCAGATAATCCACTCAAAACTTCATAGTGTGTCTCACTGGCAATACCTACACTCACAGGTCTAACATGAACATATTTATTGCCTTTTGTTGCTTTTTTATACTGGCTTCCTTCTGAAATACTTTGGGATAATTCATTCCTCTTCACATCCCCTTCTGAATCAGCAATGACAAAAACTAATTCCTCTAATTCTTCGTTTTGGGCATTTTTTGAATCACTATCTTGATTATCTGATAATTGCCTTGATTTCTTAACTCTATCGCCATAGTTCTCTGCACCTTTTTGTCTAACCGTTAAGCTTTGAATTGGAATTGCAAGAACGTTAGGCTTTGTTGCGGTAATAATATCAGCTGTTGCACTCATCCCCGGCCGAATACCATCAGGGACATCAAGCATACGAACTTTAACTTGGAAATTTGTTACTTGTTGTTGCGAACCCATACCGGTAGTCTCAGAAATATGCGCTATCTCACTTACCACTCCATAAAATAAGGTATCTAGGAAAGCATCAACTTCGATCTCAGTTGTATCACCGATTGAAACAGAAACGACATCGTTTTCATTAACATCAATAATTACCTCCATTTTCGATAGATCAGCAATAATCATTAGATTATCAGCCTGAAACATGCCACCCACAGCCATTTCACCTACTTCTTTATAAATTTTTGTTACCACACCATCTTGAGGAGACATAATTCTAGCTTTATCAAGGTCATCCTTACGTGAATCGAGCATTGATTCAGCTTGTTCCAATGAACTTTTTGCAATTTCATATGAGGCCTGAACTGCTTCTAATTCTTGATCTGAGGCTAAATTTTGTTCATACATATTAATTACACGCTTTTGAGAAGCCTCCTCTTG
The DNA here is from genome assembly GCA_964452665.1 of uncultured bacterium. Taxonomy (GTDB): domain Bacteria; phylum Fidelibacterota; class Marinisomatia; order Marinisomatales; family TCS55; genus TCS55. The sequence goes on along the minus strand of CAYVNB010000018.1, from coordinate 5,602 downwards.
TATCAGTCGTGCTTTAGCAGATCTGACTGAAGACGCAGCCGAATTATAATTTGCCAGCAGTTGTTTTCTATCTAATGAAATTAAATGTTGGCCTTTCAAGACGATGTCTCCCTCATCTACCGTAATTGAATCAATCCATGCAGATGATGTAGCAGAAATTTTCACCTCAGTTTCAGGTTGAATATTTCCACTTGCATTTACTTTCTGGATCACTGTTTGGCGGTCAATTTTTTCAATTTTTACTTCAATAGCATCTGTATTGTCCCTATTTAAACTGGCGATAATCATAATAACCAACAGAACGCCTCCCCCGCCAAAAATAATCAATTTTTTCTTCTTTGATGATGTTGATTTTGCCACTGTGTTTTCTCCTCTAATTTTTTCCTGAATCCAAAATGCCTATAAGACCTTTTAAATTGGCTTGCTGGATATATGCATCATACTTAGTTCTAATGAGAGATGACCGGGCCCGGACCACCGATACCTGGGCATCCAGCACTTCTAATATAGTCGTGGAACCTTGAGTATACCGCACCTGAGCCAATTTTAAATCTTCTTCTGCAGATACGAGCACCGTTTCATTAATCGGAATGATTTCCTGATAATTATTTAATTGATCCAGATATCCCTGAAGCTGAACGGATAAATCTTGCAATTGTGTCAAATATTCAGACTCTTGCTTATCCACAGCAATCTTCGCTTTTTGTATACGGGTTGAAATAGTGTTTCCACTGAAGATCGGAATTGAAATGGACAATCCAGTGCTCGTCCGTTTTTGATCATTATAACTATTGGAAATGGCATCACCCAAGTTATCTGCACTCCCGGACATAGACGCACTGGCAGAAATGTTGGGTAATCGGGATCCTTTGGCGATCTTATGACCAATTTTTGATCCGGTGATTTGATATTGTTTGGCTTTCACACTTGGATTAAATTTTTGCACCAATTCAAATCCCGTATCAAATTCCGGTACCATTTCCAAAGGCCGCTCCACATCTTGAACAGTAAAGTCTTGATCTCTATTTATCAACCCTAGGGCATTTTTCAATGTGAGGTATGCACTCTGAAGGGCCGCATCATTATTTATCACATCAATCCGCGATTGGCCAAACCGGACTTCTGCTTTTAACAAGTCTGTTTTTTTGGCGGACCCCAATTCATATTTTTGCTGTGCCAATGCCAACTGCTGTTGGGAACTCATGAGGTTTGATCGGGCCACATCCAGCAACTGGGATGCTTTCAAATAATTGAAATACGCTGAATGAACATTTCGAATAATGTTAGTTTTGACCTGGCGGTCAAACTCCTCCGATATACGATAACTATTCTTGGCTTGGCGAATTGTATTCCACCAGACGCCACCATCATAGATATTTTGAGATATTGAAATACTGGAGCCAGCACTAGTTATACTGCTGACACTTCCCAGGAGGATTTCCCCCGATGATTGATTATAGCCTCCGGTTTGGGACGGGAAGCGTGATTCGCTCATGCTTCCCGAGAAACGGATGGAGGGCAAAATGCTGCTGTACGATCCCTTTACACTCTGCCGGGAAGACTCTAAATCCATAGCAGATGCTCTCAGCACCTCCTTATTGTCTAAAGCAACTTTTATAGCTTCATCCAATGAATAGGATTGACTGAACCCCAAAGTAAAGGGCAGTAGAAATAAAATCCGTTTTAAAATAATATTATCCTTTCTCTTATCCGGTAAAAATTGATCCCAATCCAGCAAAAATAGCCAATCCAAACAACCATAAGGATGTTATTGTGATCAATGCTGTTTTTGTTGATTTATTATATAAAATACCAATGCCTACAGCCACTAAAAAGACACGCCAGAAGGCAAATAGATCGATTCCTGCAAGAAAACTATTTAAGAATTCTCCTTGTTCACCAATCCCCAAAACGCCAAGACCTGTAAAAATCATCATATTATCTGTCATGTACTGGATTGGTGTTTTGATAATATATTCTACCACAGAAGGCATATAGGCAAAGGATGTGATTGTAAAAACCTTACCGTATGTTCCTCCTCCGCCTAATGCTAAATTAGCTACCAACATACAAAAGAGAGCCCAAAAAACGATACGAATAGGCCATGAGATAGCCATGCTCACATAGGTAAAAATCGCTGATACACCTGATTTGGAATAGACTCGATCATATTGGCTATATAAGATTTCTTCCTTTTGTTCTTGAGAAATATTGGGATTATTACTTATACTTTTTTCGATCTGT
>CAYVNB010000018.1:1286-3258 GCA_964452665.1 uncultured bacterium | reverse complement strand
CTTCATGATTTCATCTCCTCGAACGGGAGATTGAAAAGATTTGAGGGCATCCCGCTCATTTACATTCTGCATCTTTGCTTCTACCCGCTCGAAGTTCCTCATATATTTCTTCACTTTTTGGTGATTCTTTGTGGTGATATCTGCCCGGCATAAAGTGAGGAGATCATCTAAATCATCTCCCGCAGCCACCATGACGCGCCGAACAGCAGAATCGGTTATTTCTTTTTTCGCCAATGCAATAGGCCGCAAGTGGAGTAGTGTCAATTTTTTCAGGTAATCTCGCAGATGGTTCGGTAGCTTCATTCGCTTCGCAACCTTGTTCAGCATCCGTTCACCAACCGCATCATGACCATGAAAAGTATAACCCTTACGCTTATCGATTCGTCGTGTGTTTGGTTTAGCAATATCATGGACTAACGCCGCAAATCGTATTTCCATTTTATCGGAGAGAGCGGCTGCATTATCTACCACTTGGAGGGTGTGGTCAAAAATATCTTTATGGTGCCATTCCCCGGTTTGGTCCATCCCGTGCATCACATGAATCTCTGGGAAAACATGAGCCATAAGTCCCATATCCTGTAAGATAGTCAATCCCACCGATGGTTTATCCGTAGCGAGGATTTTACAAAATTCAGTGGTAATACGCTCCTGAGATACAATGGTAATTCGATCGGCCTGACGCTTCATAGATGCCAAGCAATCATCATCGATGGTCAGCCCCAGTTTGGATGCAAAATAGGCACTTCGGATCATCCGCAAAGGGTCTTCGGAAAACGTTTCATCCGGGTCTAAGGGTGTGACAAGCCGTTTGGCCAAAAGATCCTGCACCCCACCATGGGGATCGTGAAGATTCCCGAAATTGTCGGGTGTAATATCCATGGCCATGGCATTCACGGTGAAATCCCGGCGTAGGAGATCCCCTTTGAGGTCTGTATAGATAACCTGTTTTGGCTTTCGGGAATCGGGATCATAGGTTTCTTCCCGAGCGGCAGCCACTTCAATAGGAATGGGTTTGGCGGGAATATGGGCCGTTGAGAATTTGGGGAATGGGACCACTTTTTTAATGGCCATCTCTTTGGCGATAATCTTGGCAAATTTGATACCGTCTCCCACCACCATGAGGTCGATCTCTTTTAAGGGTCGATTGAGAAACAGGTCTCGAACGACACCGCCTACCACATAGACTTCCTTTTTATGGGTTGCCGCAATGCGGCCCAATTGTGTTAAAATGGCCCGTGGTTCCGGTTGGCTTTCCAGTAAATGTTGAATGTTTGCCATCATATAAATTAAGACAAATAATGGGTGAGACGTATGGCATTACATATCTACGGTTGTCACTTTTTTAGATGGCAGAATTCCCTTACTTTCTTACCATGAGATTTCTACTCACCGTTCTACTCCTCTTTTCAATGGCATTCAGCCAATTCGGAAAAGTCGCTGTTACCGTGGATGACCGACTCCTTCGAGAGACGGAGCGACAGAAAGTGTCCTCCATTCGAGATGAGGTAAATCGGTTTTTCTCCGGCCGAATCTGGGATGAGCAATTTCAGGGTTTGAAGATTCCTTTGAATATTTCTATTGTTTTTCAGGGCGTGGCCCAAAAAGGTGGCATGGAAACCTTTCATGCTCAGGTATTGATTTCTGATGGGATGGATATCCGCTATTTCGATAAATCACTTCAATTTTATTATAACTCTGGCTCATCTATTCAATTTGATCTGGTCATCTTTGACCCACTTGGCAGTTTCCTTTCTTTCTATGCCTATACGGTTCTTGCAGGGTGGATGGACACATATGATTTCTATGGGGGCAACCACGCTTACGATCAGGCACGAGAAATCGCCCTTCGAGGCATGGCATCGGATTATCCCAAGGGATGGAGTACCCGTGTACAACTTTTAAAAGAAGTGACGGGGAATAAAGGACTTCGTGAAGCGCGGTTTGCCTATTATGTGGCCATGGATTTATTTGA
>CAYVNB010000018.1:0-1186 GCA_964452665.1 uncultured bacterium | reverse complement strand
TCCGCCGATCGTTTCTTTCGGCGAATATAATAATCGAAGACCACACTGCCACAATAGATCCAGGGTAATACATCCTTATCCTTTACCTCTCTAATGCGCTTTGTATGGCGCCGGCGTTTCCAGATGATGTGGGGATGAGTAATGATCCATGCAAAAGACTGAAAAATCCCCAATACATGATTTATATCTAATCGAACCAAGGCATAAAGTACCGCCACCCATTCCAGGGCAAAACGGATAGGTGTTATATATAAGGTAATGGGTAAACTATAATTGGTAAGAATCATGAGAAACGAATTGCGGTGATTCAGGTATTGTTTCTGCCGGGAAAACATAGGCAATGTAACAGCATTTTTATGATACACCACACTGATGGGGATGGCCCAGGTTTCTTTGTTCATGAGTCGGAATTTCCAGCAGAGATCGATTTCTTCTTGATGGGCGAAAAATATTTCATCAAATCTACCGGCAGATTCGAAGTCAGTCTTTCGAACCATGAGAGCTGTGCCACTCCCCCAAAAAATCGGGCGCATGGTATTGTATTGTCCTTCGTCTTTTTCCAATTCCTGAAACACACGCCCCCGGGCAAAGGGGAATCCCAATACATCTATCCACCCGCCGGCGCCCCCTGCATAGTCAAATTTTGTCCGGTCAAAAAAGTTTAATACTTTGGGCTGAACGGCGGCCACTTTGGAATTCAAATTTAAATAATCAGCTAAGGGTGACAACCAATTCGAATCCTGGATCGTGTCGTTATTTAAGAAAACAAGGTAATCCCCTTTGGCTATTTTTGCCCCGCGATTGCATCCGCCCGCATATCCATAATTTTGATCATTTTCGATTAGGTTTACTTGGGGAAAGTTCAGGCTTACCCAGTCCGGACTTCCATCTGTGGAGGCATTATCTACTACGATGACTTCGAAAGGGTCATATTGGGTCTGAAACAGGGATTCAAGGCACTCAGATATAACTTCAATTCCGTTCCAATGGGGAATGATGACACTAACTAAAGGATGGTTCATGGCAACGGTGGAATGGAATATAGACAATGGGCCATGGAAGATGATAAGATCGCTATATCCCTTTTACATGATCCATCATCCATGGCACATCTTCCCTCTTTATTCCTTTTTTAGATCTTCCAGGAGTTTTTGGGCTACGGGATCATTAGGATTTTTATCCAGCC
>CAYVNB010000017.1:6425-15655 GCA_964452665.1 uncultured bacterium | reverse complement strand
CCCATGAGCCATTCATGACCAAATACAATATTAATAAGTTTGACGCCGTAAAATGATGTCAGCTTGAAAATACCCATGGCCAAAACAGCTATTGGAAGTAGGACAGCATGATAAGCAATCACCCGCCAGGGTTGGCTCCATGTTATGGAATAACTATTAAATACGGCGCCCATGGTATCCTCTTCAATAATACCTACAATAGCCGGGGTATATATAAGGGATACAATAAATACGATTGAAGTGTAAACGGTGAATACAGCCCCAAATAAGTAAAGCAGGTAGGGGAGGGCAAAAAGGAATTCACCGATAAATGGGATTTTTCCAAAAAGGGAAAACAAAGCGGCCATGCTGATAAAAAAGACTATAATAAGGGCCATGGAGATGGAAGTAAAAATCACTGGATGCCAGTGTTTCTTTACATATAACCAAGCATCTCCTGAAGAATAAAATTCATCACCTTTTAATTGTCTATAGGTGACCCGTGAAACGGCAGTACATGCAAGATGAATGGCAATCAGCCAATTGATAACACCAACCCAAAATAGCATAAAAGCATACCAGGGTGCATCCGTACCATAAATACAGGGATATAATCCTTCAGCAGCCCAAGTCTCACCCAAAGATTGTCCGGCAATGGCGAATGCAAGATAGTTCAGGATAAAATAAGCGCCGTATCCAATTAGATTGGCAACCAGAAAAATCCATATTTTCTTGCCGCTAAGGGCAAGACGTGGCGCACGGAATATATCCCGTACATCAAAATGCAATTTCATTGGTTCCATGTATATTCTCCGTTGAGTTTCAATTAATATTCATATCGGACAAAATCAACCCAAGCAGATTCCTTTTGGGTTTTGGAAAGTGATTTTGCTACAGCAGTGGCTGTTTCCCGTTTATCATAACTGCCCACCCGGATTCGATACCATACTTCATTGGTTTCCTTAAAAACCGCTTTTTGAATATATGCATCATACCCGGCGTCAATTAATTTTGCCGCAAATGTTTTGGCATCTGTCAATTCTTTTTTGGATCCCACTTGAATCGTAAAACGATTTTCATCATAAGGGATAGATGCGCCTCGAGTGGGTTTGGGTTTCCCTTTTTTCATTACTTTTTTAGGCGCAGGTGGTGTTGTGGGCGGTGGAGATGATTCTTTGACTTCCACTTCTTTTTCTTCGGTGACTGGTTCCACCGGTACATCTTTTGTATCAGCAAAAACATCTTCTACTGATTCAGAATCATACCATTTTGGCTCATCATTTTCAGCTAATAACTCCGATACAGCTTCTTGTACAGTCTCCTCAGTCGATTCTGATTCCACTGCGATTTCTTCGGTTGGTACTTTTTCCATTTCATTGTTGATTACATCGTATGAAAATGACTCTGTACTAATTTCATCGTTATATTGGAAAATAGAGACTTCGAGACTGTAGGTGCCCGAAACATCCGGGGTAAATCGAACAGAACCAACCGCATTGGCTGATTCGATATCTGCATTGGCTAGACTGCTATTATTCGGTACGCTGGTCAATTCCCAGATATAATCTAAGTCTTGGCTTTCTTCAGGAATTTCAGCTGATACAATGATTGTATCTCCCAATATAGCCTGAGGGTTTTCTTTGGCACATCCGAAAAAAATCAGCAGTGCAAAAAAAAGGATATTGGTTTTATTCCCGTTCATTATATTAATCGAGGTGTGAATGCCTGTCTTGGAATTTGAAGGGATGGAGGGGAATAATGCAACTGTTACTGATTACTAATTAGTTCACTGTCAGTAAACCAAAAGCCGATTTCAATGGCGGCATTTTCATCACTATCCGCACCATGGACGGCATTTTCGCCCAGTGATTTGGCGAAGTCCTTACGAATGGTACCTTCTGCTGCTTCATCAGGATCGGTGGCACCAATGGTTTCACGCCACGCCGCAACCGCATTGTCTTTTTCTAAAGCAAGGACCATGGTTTTTCCGGATGACATGAATGTGGTTAACTCTGCAAAAAAGGGCCGTTCACGATGGATTGCATAAAAGCCTTCTGCTTGGGCTTTGGTCATACGGATGAGTTTTGCGCCCAATACTTTAAATCCTGCTTGAATCGTTCTGTCCAGTATCTTCCCGGTGTGGCCATAACGTGTAGCATCTGGCTTGATCATTGCAAATGTTCTGTTACCCATTATTTAATTCCTGTCTTATTTAAAACTATAGAAACTAAGACACAAAGTCACAAAATTTTCTCTATTTGAGATTTTTCTTCAAGGCTTGGTGCCTTTGTGGCCATAATCAATTATTTAATGCTGCTTTCATTTTTTCACCGATGTCTGCTACGGATTCACATACGGGAATCCCACACTCGGTCATAATTTTCATTTTGGCTTCTGCTGTATCATTTCCACCGGATACGATTGCACCAGCATGGCCCATACGGCGTCCCGGAGGTGCGGTCTGACCCGCAATAAATCCAACTACCGGTTTAGACATATTGGCTTTAATCCAACGGGCCGCTTCATTTTCCATCTGTCCACCAATTTCACCAATGAGTACAACACCCTCCGTTTCAGGATCCTTTTCAAACAATTTCAATGCATCAATCATGGTGGTTCCGATTATGGGGTCACCGCCGATCCCTAAGGCTGTTGTTTGTCCCAACCCAACATTGACCAATTGGCCAATGGCTTCGTAGGTGAGTGTACCAGATTTTGACAAAACACCAATATTACCTTTTTGGCAAATGAATCCGGGCATGATGCCCAGTTTGCATTCATCCACAGTAATGATCCCGGGGCAGTTGGGTCCGATGAGTCGTGTCCCATTTTGATCAATAATCCGTTTGGCTTTCACCATATCATGGACGGGTACGCCTTCGGTGATACACACCACCAGTTCCATACCCGCATCGGATGCTTCAATAATCGCTTCGGCGGCGAAGGGAGGGGGGACAAAAATGATAGATACATTCGAATTCGTGCCTGCTTTTGCTTCTTCTACTGAATTATAAACGGGGACTTTTCCATCTAAGGCCATCTGGCCTCCTTTTCCCGGCGTGACACCGCCAACCACATTCGTACCATATTCAAGCATTTGGGTGGCGTGAAATGTGCCTTCTGAACCGGTAATACCCTGGACTATAACTCTCGAATCTTTATTCACTAAAATAGACATGATATTCCTTTAACTATTTACAGCTGCATCCACAACTTTTTTTGCAGCATCTTTCATATCGTTTGCAGAGATAATGGCTAATCCCGATTCAGATAAAATGGTTTTGGCTTCTTGTGCATTGGTACCTTCAAGACGCACTACAACAGGAACTTTCAATCCCAAATCTTTCACCGCTTGAATGACCCCATTGGCTACGCGATCACAGCGGACAATTCCTCCGAAAATATTAATCAAAATGGCTTTCACATGTTCATCAGAAAGAATGAGTTTAAAACCATTTTTAACTGTTTCAGCAGACGCGGCACCACCCACATCAAGGAAATTTGCCGGCTCACCGCCGGCCAGTTTAATGATATCCATGGTTGCCATGGCCAAGCCGGCACCGTTTACCATACAACCTACATTTCCGTCCAACTTGATGTAGTTTAGATCGTACTTACTTGCTTCTAATTCGGTTGGGTCTTCCTCGTGGACATCTCGCAGTTCCGCAATATCTTTGTGGCGGTAAATGGCGTTGCCATCAAAATTGAATTTGGCATCCAATGCGACGATTCGATCATCTTCTGTGAGGACCAGCGGATTGATCTCAATAATTGTAGCGTCGGTGCCCAGATAACAGGTATACATTTTCATGAATACTTTTATGGCCGTTTTGAAAGCATCGCCGGTTAGTCCAAGGCCAAAGGCCAACTTTCGCGCTTGGAAAGATTTCATCCCAACCAAAGGATCAATCCATACTTTGATAATTTTTTCAGGTGTTTCTTCCGCCACTTTTTCAATTTCCACACCGCCCTCAGAAGAAACCATGAAGACATCCTTGGTTTGAGAGCGATCTAAAGTGATGGCGCAGTAATATTCTTTTTTAATGTCCAGCGCTTCGGTGATATAGAGCTTCCGGACTTTCTGCCCATCAGCGCCGGTCTGGTGAGTCACCAATTGCATCCCCAGCATATTTTGGGCATTTTCAAGTGCCTTTTCGGTGTTGGGAGAATATTTCACACCGCCCCCTTTGCCACGTCCACCAGCGTGGATTTGGGCTTTAACCATTACTGCTTCTGTATTGAATTCTTTCTGTACTTTTGCTATGGTTGCTGGGACATCATCAATATTTTCGATTACATAGCCATTCTGGATTGGAATGCCGTATGATTTGAAAATATTCTTCCCCTGGTATTCATGAATTTTCATTGATTAGTTCCTAATTATTCTTCACCCATAAATGGATAGCGAAATTCTTTTGGAGGATCGAATGTCTCTTTGATGGTTCGCATAGAAATCCACCGAATCAAATTGAAAATGGATCCCGCTTTGTCATTCGTCCCCGAAGCACGGCTGCCGCCAAAGGGCTGTTGGCCTACTACTGCACCGGTGGGTTTATCATTGATATAAAAGTTTCCTGCGGCGTGGGTGAGCTTTTCTGTTGCTTCATTCACCGCTTCACGATCTTGGCCCCAAACACAGCCTGTTAAGGCATATGGTGATGTAGTATCTACTAACTTGAGAGTGGTTTCCCAATCTTTGGGTTCATAGAGGTAAATGGTAAGAACAGGACCGAAAATTTCTTCACACATGGTAGTATATTTTGGATTATCGGTTAAGATTGTAGTCGGTTCAACAAAATAACCAACTGAATCATCACATTGTCCACCGGTGATAATTTCAGCATCTGATGCAGCTTTGGCACCATCGATATAAGTGGAGATAGAATCATACGCAGATTGGTCAATCACTGCATTCATGAAATTAGAGAAATCTTCTGGACTTCCCATTTTGATTTCATTTACCTGGGCGACATATTTTTCTTTCAATTCAGGCCAAATGGTGGTGGGGATATAGGCTCGGGATAGGGCAGAACATTTTTGTCCTTGATACTCAAAGGCACCACGGACCATGGCTGTTGCCAATGCATCCACATCGGAGGATTCATGAGCGATGCAAAAATCCTTTCCACCCGTTTCACCCACGATTCTTGGGTAACATTTATAATTGGTGATATTTTCACCCACCGTCTTCCACATACCTTGAAATACGGCTGTTGAACCCGTAAAATGGACACCGGCCAAATTGGGGTTCTCCATCACAATGGGACCCACATCTCTGCCCGCGCCGGGGATGAAATTTATGACACCATTTGGAATGCCAGCTTCGCGAAAAAGGTTCATCATAAAATGTCCGCTGTAAACAGCACTGGAAGCGGGTTTCCACACGACTACATTCCCCATGAGGGCCGGCGCTGCAGGGAGGTTGCCGGCGATAGAAGTAAAATTAAATGGTGTTACTGAAAAAATAAAACCTTCCAGTGGACGATGTTCCAATCGGTTCCACATTCCATCCGGAGAATAGGTGGGCTGTTGGCTGTAAAGGTCCTGAGCATACCAGCAATTAAAATTCAAAAAGTCGATCATTTCACAGGATGCATCAATTTCCGCCTGAAATGCATTTTTGCTTTGGCACAGGATGGTCGCCGCATTTAGAGTCTGATCATCATGGCGTTGCAGAATGGACGCCATTTTTTTAAAAATGGCTGCACGAGATTCCCATGGCATTTTGGACCAGGTTTGCCATGCATCCATGGCGGCTTCGATGGCCATTTTCACTTCTTTTGATCCTGCCATATGATAATGGCCTAATATATGCTGATGGTCATGGGGCGCGCGCATTTCACCCATATTCCCCGTTTTGATTTCTTGTCCGCCAATAATCAGGGGGACTTCAATTTGTTGGGATTTTAATTCTTCAATACGTGCTTTGAGTGCAGCCCGTTCAGGCGTGCCAGGGGCGTAAGATAAAATAGGTTCATTAACAGGTTTGGGAACGATTGCTTTAGCATTATGCATGGATGCCTCGATTTATTCGAAATATTTAGGTCAAAAAAGCTTGGGAATTTATTGTTTAATAAGGGATGATTCAAGAGAAGGTGGTGGAATAGTAAAGGGTTTGTGTCATGAGGGTAGACTAAAATATTTTATTTGGGTTGACACATAGGTCAAATCCGACATCAACTTCCCTAGTATTATTGAATTGAATCTAAAATGGTCACCATGGCTTCCCGATCTGGAGCAGAGACAAGGGCCTTGCGATAAGGTGATGCCCCATTAAATCCGCGGATATACCAGCCAAAATGCTTTCGTATTAAATTGGTAGCAATCCGTTCTCCATGCCAATCTACCATATGGTCAAAATGAAGACGGCAATGTGATACTTTGTCCAGAATTGTTGGTTCAGGCGGAACGGTTTCGCCCTTGTATAAAGCAATAGCGTCTCGAAAAAACCATGGATTCCCCAAGGCACTCCGTCCGACCATCACACCATCGCAACCTGTTTCTTCCATCATCCGCATGACGCCATCGGGAGATTTCACATCTCCATTACCAATAACAGGTAACGAAGTGGACTTTTTTAATGCTTTGATGAGTGACCAATCCGCTTCGCCCGTGTAACTTTGCTTCGTCGTTCGCGGGTGTAGGGCGATGGCTTTTACACCGATGTTTTCTAATCGCGAACCCACTTCAGGGATGACGATTGATTTGGTATCCCAACCGGAGCGCATTTTAACTGTAACCGGCACTTCCGGAACGGATTCTACAACGGCAGCGGTAATGTCATCCATAAGGCAAAGATCGCGGAGGGCGGCAGAGCCAGCGCCCCGTTTGGTCACTTTTGGAACAGGACAGCCATAATTAATATCTAAAATATCGGGAGAAAATTTGTCTACCACCATACGAGCAGCGCGGCTCATGACCTCCGGAGAATCCCCAAAAATCTGAATGCCAATAGGTCGTTCAAAATCCGTAAATTCAATCATATGCCAGGTTTTTGCATTTTCGCGAATAATGCCGTGTGCAGACACAAATTCTGAATAAACCACACTGGCCCCTTGGGCTTTGCAAAGTACGCGAAAAGGATAATCCGTTACACCGGCCATAGGGGCCAGAAAGATTGGGATATCGATATTAATGTTGCCGATTTTCATAGACCAAATTTATTGCGGTTCACAGTAATAATACATAAACTCATCCAGCATTTGTATTAATGAGGTAGAGGAGTATTCCATAAATCGATAAAAGTTGATATGTTTTTGAACATAAAATATAGAAAAATGGTGATAGCATTGCTGTGCTGTGCAATGAGTATTATACTCACTGGACAGAGTACCTCTAAACCACCGCTGCTTATTTTAGACTTTGAAGCCAAATCCATGGCTGAAAGTGAAGTCGCTTCATTTACAGATGATCTCCGTAAAGCCATTGATAATACGCAGGGGTATACAATATTAGATCAATCTGTCGTTGAAACTGCATTAAGCGAAGCGGGAGAGAGTGGATCAGGTTGTAATAATGCAGAATGCGGATTGAGGATTGGACGAGTTTTAGGGGCGGAATATATTATAATTGGATCTATTGAAAAAGAGAGTAACGTATACACCATTGAAGCCCAATTTGTGTCCGCATTGACTGGAAAAATCGAGCGTGAAAAAATTCTGACATATGAAGGGGGTTTCTCTGGGATTAGTTCAGAAATGTCAACTCTGGGATGGGCCATATTGGGGTTAGATGACCCTGGCCAGGATATGGTCACAGAAACAGCCGTTGAAGAAAAAATGCGATTGGCCATTATAGATTTTGCACCCAGAGGAATTATAAACCTTGAGGCCCAAACCTTAACGCATCGATTTGCGACGGAAATACTTAAAACAGGAAAAGTTGATCTTTACGATCGAGAGGCCATGGCCAACTATATGTCTGAAAATAAGTATGATGAATCTGGATGTGATTATAAAGAATGTATTTCCAAGTTAGGCCGTGAATTAGAATTGCCGTTTATTATTAGTGGATCCATCGAAAAAATTGGGTACAATTATGGTATCAGTGCTACATTGTATGATATAATTGCAGATTCGACCACGCGAAAAAAGGATAAGTTATTTTTTGGTAATACCGATCGATTAATTGCAGAAATAGAAATATTGGCTTGGGAAATACTGGGTCTCTCACCGCCCGATTCATTAAAAATTAAAAGCGGAATGTTGAATCAACTGATTATGGGGTCCGGCCCCAGGACGAGGGCTGCTGCCTTAACGCGATCCGCCATATTTCCGGGATTGGGACAAATATACCTGGGTGAGCATCAATTGGGATATCTCTATTTGGCATCCAGTCTTACCATTACCCTTTTTGCCATGCGATCTCATAATGCCTATGAAAATGCCTATGACGATGTGGATAAATTTTATCCTAAATATCGTGCGACAAATGATCCTGCAGTGGCCAAGGAATATCGAATCTTATCCAAACAGGCAGAAAGAATAGAAGTGAGTGCAGCCAATGAGTTTGAAATTATCACCCGGTGGGGATTTATTTTATGGATGGCCAACATGGCCCATACCTATGTATTGAGCCCAGATCCAGCGCCCGGAACGGGATTCAACCCTAAAAAGGCTTTCGATCTATTTTATAACCCTAATTTAAAACAACCTCAATTGCGGTTCTCCATTGCGCTCGATTAAATCCATACTGATTACACTGATGCTCTTTTTCATGGGGTGTGAACTCGATCTCCACAATCATTCTTATGATAATCCTTTTGACGTGGATGCCTACTCCGAAGATGACTTTTCACCTCCGGCAATCATATTTTCACCAAATACGGTGAATGTTAAAGTCGGCGAAACTGTGCCGGTTAATATTTCTGTTCTTGAAGTAGATGGTCTGGGGGGTATGTATGCTCAGATACAGTATGATGCAACTATCCTTTCTATTAACTCCGTAACAACAGCATCATTTTTTAACAGCAAACAAGAACCATTTTTTCTTTACGAAGATCAAGGTGGTATTTTGGATGTATATATTTCTTATTTGGGATCTGAAACTTTTGTGAGCGGTACCGGCGAGGTGGCAACCATCACCTTTCAGGCGACTGCAAAAGGAAATGCATTTATTCAGTTCACTGAAGAATCAGAATTCTTGGGACCCAATGATATCCCCATCAAAATTAAGGGGTATGGAAAAGGGGTAATCATTGCGAAATAAAAAAGTTAAAAATTTTATTTTGAGTCTAACAAGTAAACTCGCAA
>CAYVNB010000017.1:0-6325 GCA_964452665.1 uncultured bacterium | reverse complement strand
ACAGGTGCTACCACGGACTTAGTTGTGGGGGATTTTTCTCTTTCACTTTCAGCAGGGCAGGCAACACTGTCCAGCTCCACTCCATCAAGTATTTCAATATCTCCTGGGAAAGATATATTTACTTTAGGACTTCCTCTTACCGGCACGGCTGATGGGAACCAGATCCTAACGGTCAATCCAGTAGTTAATTCGATTTATGATGCTGCTGATAATGTAGCGGCCACAAGTCAAAGTAATAATACTGTAACGCTGAATGATCTGTCACCGCCGATAATCACATCCGTATCTTTAGCCACAGATAATAGTAAAATTGCCGTCACCATGTCGGAAGCGGTTTTTAGCACCAATGGAGGTAGTGGCATATTGGAAGCGAGTGATTTTGCCTTTACAATTAGTGGCGGAGTAGCAACCCTCTCCAGCGCCATACCCAGTAGTATTGATATCAGTGGTAACGTATACACATTAGGCATCCCCCTTTCCGGCACACCTGATGGGAACGAAACTCTAACGGTAAATCCTGTAGATGATTCTGTCTATGATATTTTAGGAAATGAAGCGAGCACGAGTCAGAGTAATAATACGGTCAAATTGAATGACGAAATACTGCCAGAAATTTTATCTGCAACTCTGGCGGTGGATAACAGCTATATCGATATTACAGTAAGCGAAAGTGTGTATAATACCAATAAAGGCACCGGGGGATTAGGCGTTTCGGACTTCGCAGTGACTTTTGCCCAAAATAGCGGGAATGCAACCGGGACAACTATTAGTAGTGTCAAACAGAATGATCATTCAGCTGAAGGGATCGCCAGTGCATTGGTAGGTGGGGAAACGGTCATTCGTCTATTTTTAAATATTACGGGCATACCCAGCGGCGTGGAGTCCATCAGTATTGCACCCATGGATGGCTTCAGTATTTTTGATAAAATAGGAAATGCCATGGATGCATCTCAATCTATTGGTCCTATCACATACAATGATCGATTGGCGCCCACCATTAGGTCAGCTGATCTGGCATCGAATAATTCCTATATAGATCTAACCATAAGTGAAGCAGTTTATAATTCAAGTTTTGGTAGCGGTGCCTTAGAAGTTGCGGATTTTTCTCTTACTTTTTCTCAAAATAGTGGTAATGCAACGGCTGTAAGTATTACCAGTATAAAGAAAAATGACAATATAGCAGAAGGGAGTGCCACAGCCCTATCTGGGGGAGAAACGGTGATTCGGATATTTTTAAGTCTAACGGGTTCACCCAGCGGTGTGGAAACCATTGCCATATCACCAGTGAATGCGTCCAGTATCTTTGATGGTGTGGGGAATGCCATGGCTTCTTCAGAAACCACTGGTGCTGTGTTATTAAAAGATGAATCAATACCCCATATTACATCTGTGTCTTTGGCCTCCGATAATAGTACACTGGCTGTAACATTTTCAGAAGCCGTATTTAGTACGAATGGAGGGACTGGAAACCTGGTTGCCTCCGATTTTGCATTTTCTATTTCTGGCGGAACGGCCACTCTTTCCAGCACCACACCCAGTAGTATTGTTATCAGTAGTGGTAACGTATACACATTAGGCATTTCTTTAACGGGTATTGCTGATGGCACGGAAGTTCTGACGGTGAATCCAGTGGATGATTCGATTTATGATGGAACTGCCAATGAAGCGAGCACAACCCAAACGAATAATACAGCCACATTAAATGATTTAACTGCACCCAAAATCGCTTCCGTTTCATTGAATCAGACCAACACTGAATTATCAGTGACTTTTAATGAAGCGGTTTACAACACAAATGGCGGTTCTGGGGAATTAGAATCATCTGATTTTCGATTTAGCATGGTAGGTGGCGCAGCCGTTTTATCCAGTATGACACCCACAAGTATTTCTACCACTGATAATTTAACCTTTGTTCTTGGGATTGGATTATCAGGAACTGCGCAAGGATCTGAAGTTCTTACGGTAAATCCTTTAGATGACTCCATCTATGATGTTAGTGGTAATGAAGCGGGCACCAATCAAAGTAATAATTCTGTAAATCTGAACGATCAAAATTTCCCCATTATTTTGAACGTCACCTTGGCTGAGGACAACAGTGTGCTGACCGTGAAAATGAGCGAAGCCTTGTATAACACTAATGGCGGAAGTGGCACCTTAGAGGCTTCCGATTTTATTTTTTCAATTTCAGGAGGAACGGCAACCCTATCTAGCGCCACCCCAAGTAGTATTACTCCTGAGTCAGGGAATGTATATAAACTGGGCATAAGCCTTTCCGGAAATCCTAATGGGAATGAGAAACTGGTCATCAACCCAGTTGACAATTCGATTTATGATGTGGCCGGGAATGAAATGAGTACAACACAAGAAAATAACTGGGTGTATTTGAATGATAAAGTGGTGCCTTTCATCACTTCAGTTACATTGGCATCCGATAACAGTTCGCTCGCCGTCTCAATAAATGAAGCGGTTTTCAATACCACCGGTGGTAGCGGTATTTTGCAAGAGAGTGATTTTGCATTTTCAATTTCAGGTGGCACGGCCACTCTCACCAGCACCACACCCAGTAGCATTAATATCAGTGGTAACGTATACACATTAGGCATCCCCCTTTCCGGTGTACCTGATGGAAGTGAAATTTTAGTCGTGAATCCCGTCGATGATTCCATATATGATGCTGATGATAATGAAGCGAGTACGTCGCAACAGAATAATTCAGTTTCGCTGAATGACATTACACTCCCCACCATAACATCCGTATCTGCTACCAATGCTGATGGAACTTACGGTATAGAAAAAGTTGTGGTTGTGACGGTCACCTTTAGTGAAGTGGTGAATGTAGTAGGGACGCCACAATTAACCTTAGAAACAGGTAGTACAGATGCAGTCGTTAATTATAGTTCCGGTTCCGGTTCCAGTATAATAAAATTTAATTACACCGTTTCAGTTGGGCATACCTCGAGTGATTTGGATTATACCACCAAAGACGCATTGGCTTTAAATAATAGCACGATTTTAGATAAGGCAAGTAATGCGGCGAAATTGGAACTGCCTAACCCAGGTGATATATATTCATTGGGGGCAAATAAAGCCATAGTGATCGATGGAAATGCTCCTGAAGTAACTTCTGTGTCATCTTCAAAGTCGGATGGATCCTATTCCATTAATGATATAATCCCCATTACGGTCACCTTCTCAGAAGCGGTCATTGTGACTGGGACTCCCCAAATTGAGTTAGAGACTGGAGATACAGATGCCATTGTTGATTATTTGAGCGGTTCTGGCACGACGACAATTACTTTTAATTATGTAGTGGCAATTGGCCAGGTGTCCAGTGATTTGGATTATACCAGCAAAGACGCATTGATCCTGAATGAAGGTATAGCATTCATTAAAGATGCTACGGGGAATAACGCAATTTTGGAACTCCCTAACCCAGGTGATTTAAATTCATTGGGGGCAAATAAAGCATTAGTGATTGATACATCCGGTCCGACAATCAAAAGTGTAACATCGACCACTGCAGATGGCGCATATAATAGTGGTGAGTCCATTAATGTATCCGTAACATTCAGTGAAAGTATTATCGTAACAGGCACGCCCCAAATATCTATGGAGACAGGCCTGACAGATGGTGTTGCCAATTATGTGAGCGGCAGCGGTTCCAAAGTACTGTCATTTAATTATCGTGTAGCCTCTAACCACATAAGCTTGGATTTGGCTTACAAAGATTCAACCGCCCTGATTTTGAATGCAGGTACGATTAAAGATAATTTTAGTAATGAAGCCGAATTGACATTGCCACCACCAGGTAAAACAAATTCTCTAAGTGCCAATAAAGCAATTGTGATAGATAATATAGCACCTTCAATTCGTAAAGTGGCGGAGGGAACCTCTAATGTCAATAACGATGCAGATTATCAGGGATCAGCAACATCACTGGATCTGGTGTGGTTAGGATCCGATTCCGTATCTGGAATTTATAAATATGAATATGGACTTGGTACAACAGCTGGCGGGGTTGAAACCATTGCATGGACAGATGCAGCTCAATTAACGGATACGTATGTATCACTAACTGGTCTAACTTTATCCAATGGCGCTACTTATTATGCAGTGGTGCGAGCCACGGACCAAGCGGGAAATATATCTGTTGAAAATGCCGGTGATGGTATAATGATCGATCTGACCAAACCGGTTTCAGGATCGGCGCGAGATGGCCTCGGTACAGACGAGAATTATACGGCAAAAGCCCATACATTATCGGGGAATTGGTTTGGATTTAATGATAGTGCGAGTGGTATTTATGAATACCATTACACCATCGGTACGACTTCAGGCGGATCTGATATTAAATCTTGGGCCAGTAATGGGATAGATACAACAATGACCAATTCAGGATTTACACTTACTCATGGCACCGCCTATTATTTATCGGTTACAGCCATAGATAGAGTAGGACTCGTATCCGATACAATAACTACCAATGGCGTTATTGCTGACCATAAAGGACCCCAAATTGGTACCGTGATTGATGGCCTTACCTCGGATGAGTCATTAACGGTTACTGATTCAATTTATGCTAGCTGGAGTGGATTTTCAGATGAACTGAGTGGCATCAAATTATATGAATATGCTGTTGGATTCAGTAAAGGGGGTAGTGATATAGTCCCTTGGACAGATCATGGATTAAATCGATCTATTGCATTGAAAAATACCATCGAAGATAATATGACTTATTATGTTTCCGTCCGAGCGACTGATCAAGTGGGTAATCGAAGCAATACGGCAACAAGTAATGGTGTCAAAACAGATTTTTCTCCACCTGAAATAATCTCAACAAATATAGAAAACAATACCGTTTTACCCCTGAATAGGGATACAGAATTTATTTACATATTATCAGAAACCATTACGTCAGCCAACGCAACAGTGATATCAAATATCGGGGCAGCTATTATTGATGAAATGATTATTAGTGACGATGCGATCCCTGGTTTATCTCGTATTACAGTTATACTGAAAGGGCCACTATCAGGTCATGATATTATTACATTGAGGTTTGATGGCATCACGGATTTGGCCGGCAATGTAAGCAATGTAATTGAATTTAACTATCGCACGGCCCTTCTGGGAGATTATGATATGAATGGGTCTATTGATGTATCTGATTTGTCAAAATTTATGTGGGCATGGAGTGTAGATGATTATGAATATGCATTAGGCCCAACCCAAGGATTTGTTCCCAATCTAAAACCTTTAGAGGATGGAAAATTTGATGCAAGAGATATGATGGCCTTTACACGTATGTGGCATTGGAATCAACAAAATAATGTAACATCTGCTACACCATCGCCGACAATTGATATAGCGGGCGAAAAACTCAATATAAGCGTCAAGAATAATCACATCATTATTCAGCCGCCAAAAGGATCAAGAGCACATGAGCTGAATATTTTCTATCCGCCTGCAGATGTTCAATTATCATTGCAGTCGAAAGCTGATGATGGAAAGGGGATTGCACTCTCAACATTAGATACGCTTGCAGGTCAATTGGTTTTTCAGGCGGGGTACTTTTCTTCCAATAAAGATCCCATAGTCATTCATACGAATTATTTAGGGAAAGATGATATTACACTCAGTGTATCCTACCAATTTATCGGAAAGGATCATGATGTGATCAGTGCTGGCCATTCATCAATGGAACTGAAACCTATCCCGAAATCTTTTGCCTTATCTCAAAACTTTCCTAATCCATTTAATCCTGTAACCACAATCAATTTTGATTTACCTGTTGATGCAAATGTCAAACTTGTTATTTATGATATATTAGGTCGGGAAATCGTCGAATTATTTAATGGTGAATTACCGGCAAGCTATCACTCATTCAGTTGGAATAGCCGAAATAGGGAAGGGCATCCTTTGGCTGCAGGCATCTATTTTTATCAAATCCAAACGGCTGGATTCATCAAAACTAAAAAGATGGTATTATTAAAGTAGATTCGATATAGTTTATTATTTGTAAATCGTATTTTATACTTTTACATTCACCGGATTTTTTTGGACATAAAAACTGGTTTTAAGAAATTATGAGTAGAGTTTGTGACGTAACAGGAAGAAGACCCATGTTCGGGAATAACGTGAGCCATGCCCACAATAAATCCCGTCGTCGGTTTGATATTAACCTGCAAAAGAAAAGATTTTGGTTGGCAGATGAGAACCGCTGGATTACCCTGAATGTCTCTACACAGGG
Organism: uncultured bacterium; assembly: GCA_964452665.1. Lineage (GTDB taxonomy): Bacteria > Fidelibacterota > Marinisomatia > Marinisomatales > TCS55 > TCS55. The sequence continues at coordinate 75 of CAYVNB010000017.1, read as the reverse complement.
CTTACGGCTAATTGATAAAATTGGTATCCGTAAAGTATTGGATAAAATGAGAGCTGAGGGGAAAAAAGTCTAGAT
>CAYVNB010000016.1:0-16203 GCA_964452665.1 uncultured bacterium | reverse complement strand
ATACAATTTAAGCCTGAAAATGATTTAAAATGCTGATCGATACCCATTGTCATCTCTATTACGAGGATTTGAGAAATGACCTGCATGGCGTTCTCACTCGTGCCAATGAGTTGGGCGTAACAAGGTTCATTTGTGTTGGCACCAATATCTCCGATTCAAAAGAATGCCTTTCCATCACGGAGGATAATGATCATATTTTTGCCTCTGCCGGCGTGCATCCACATGATGCAAAGGATGTTGAGGATGGATATATCGACGAAATTTATGAACTGATGGAATATAAAAGCATGATCGCTGTGGGAGAGATGGGTTTGGATTATTTTCGGAATATCTCTGATCCGGATGTGCAGAAAAAAGTTTTCCGGTCTCAAATGGAGGTGGCCCAAGACCTAAATTGCCCGGTGATTTTTCACAACAGAGATGCAGATGCAGATGTAATCGAAGTGTTGGCAGATTTTCCGAAAGTGATTGGTGTCGCCCATTGTTTTTCCAGTAATCTGGAGACAGCCAAGGCCTTTCTTGATATGGGGTATTATATTTCCTTTTCTGGGAACGTTACATTTAAAAACAGCCACCTACCAGAAGTGGCAAAAGAGATTCCATTAAACCGGATTTTGGTAGAAACCGATTCACCTTATTTAAGTCCTGTACCCCACAGAGGAAAACCCAATGAACCGGGGCGGACACGATTTGTGACAGAAAAATTAGCTGAGATACACAAGTTATCATTTAAAGAGATGGCCAAACATTCTACAGAAAATGCCGTTGAACTTTTCCGTTTACCATAAACACGCATGATGAGTAAAGTCCATCCATTTCAGAAAAAGTGGGGACAGAATTTTCTTTTAGACACCAATCTTTTGGATCGGATCGTCCGCACTGTGGATCCCCAACCCACGGATTCAATTTTAGAAATCGGTCCAGGCGATGGATCACTCACTGAAAAAATATTTCCCATTGTGAAAGAAATGGCCACCATTGAAATTGATCCATTGCTTATTAAACACCTATCTATCCGATCAGATCTGAAGGGTCTTCATATTGTGCACGGCGATGTATTGCTTCAGGATATTGAAGCAATGCCCATTAAAAATCCCGTTCGTGTCATGGGTAATATTCCTTACAATATTACCTCCCCCATTATCTTTTGGCTCATTGAACAATTGGATTTTTGGAATGATGCATTTATCATGATGCAGAAAGAAGTGGGAGAACGATTAACAGCAGAAGTAGGGACAAAAGCCTACAGTCGAATTTCTGTCGTTGTGGGTGTTTATCTGGATGTGGAAATGTGTTTCAAAATTCCACCAGATGTATTTTATCCCAAACCTAAAGTGGATTCTGCCATTCTTCGATTTACCAAAAAAGAAAACCCCATTGTACCCGACGACCAATTTGTGAAATTTAATAAAATCGTTAAAACCGCATTTTCAAAACGCAGGAAAATGTTGAGGAATTCTTTAAGTGGTTTTGATATTTGCGATGAAATAAAGGATGAAATTGATTTTACACGACGGCCAGAGGCACTTTCAATTGAAGAGTTCGCGAAACTTTTAACCTAAAGTTTCATTTATATCTACTCCTTGGGTAGCATGGATGTTTAAGTGTAAACTACCCGACTTTTTCCTCAACAAAAATCGAGGTTTAAACATATGGCCAAAGCAGGTAGAGCAATTAATGAATCCAACCGAAGTCTGAGTCAGTACTTAGAGGAGATCGGCAAATTTGAACCGCTGCATCCTTCTAGAGAAGTAGAACTGGCCCAGGCCATTAAAAAAGGTGATCGCCTTGCCATGAAAGAATTGGTAGAAGCAAACCTTCGGTTTGTGGTATCGGTAGCCAAAGATTATCAAGGCCAAGGATTACCCCTGACTGACCTCATCAATGAAGGCAACATGGGCTTGATGAAAGCCGCTGGTCGATTTGATGAAACGCGTGGATTCAAATTTATCTCCTACGCTGTGTGGTGGATTAGACAATCCATTTTGCAGGCACTGGCCGAACATTCCAGAATTGTACGTCTCCCATTAAACCGGGTTGGAACAATCTCTAAAATTACCAAAACAGCTGAAAAGCTTGAGGCCGAGGTTGAACGTTCACCCAACGAAGAAGAAATCGGACGTAACCTGGAAATGACCAGTGATGAAGTGATTGACGCCATGCGGATCTCCCGCCGGCACCATTCACTAAATGCACCATTTCGTGACGGAGACAAAAACTCCCTCATTGATGTAATCGAAGATGACGGCCAAATCCATCCGGACGAGCCACTTATGGCGGAATCGTTGAAAGATGAGATTCGTCAATCCTTGGAAACATTAAAAGAGCGGGAACGACAGGTAATCAAAATGTATTTTGGTATCGATCGTGACTATGCCCTTACATTGAATGAAATAGGTGAAGAATTCAGTTTAACCCGGGAACGGGTACGTCAGATTAAAGAAAAGGCAATTCGCCGTCTGCGTCACCGTTCACGGAGTAAATCCCTAAGAACGTATTTAGGCTGATCGAGGGGGGGTGAAATAGATCATGGTTGAAGTTACCGTAAGAAATGGCGAACAACTGGAACGGGCATTGCGCCGCTTCAAAAAGAAGTGGGAACGTGCCGGTGTCTTACGTGAAGTCAAACGAAAATCATACTATATCAAACCGAGCGATGAGCAGCGTGCCGCAAGAAAAAAAGCAGCACGCCGACGTTTACGTTTTGCAAGATATGGTAAATAACTATTCTGTTATTGATGAAGAAATAAAAAAGGTTCGGTATTTTATCGAACCTTTTTTATTGTCATAAAGGACACCCAATGATTATTCGTAGCATATCAGGCGTTCGAGGTATCGTCAAGACACATCTGGATCGAAATACAATCCAATCCTATGCCCGTGCTTTTCATACACATGTGGCGCCAGGTTTAATCTTTCTTGGGCGGGATAGCCGTCCATCGGGGGATGATTTATTAGAAGCATTTACAGAAGAATTGATTCGTGTGGGCAGAGATGTGATTGTGTGCGGTATTGTGCCGACGCCTACGGTTCAATTTATGGTGGAACGGTCTGAAGCTGCCGGTGGCACCATCATTACCGCTAGCCATAACCCCATTGTATGGAATGGCCTCAAATTCGTTCGAGCTGATGGCACTTTTTTCCATCCGGAAGATTGTGAAGCACTATTCAAATTGGTTGATGCAGATTCACCAATTGAAAATGCGGAGCAAACAGGAATGCGCTTCCCAGATCAGAATTCAATTTTAAAACATTCTATTGACACAGTCGAGTTGTCCTGTATTGACCTAAATGCTATCCGAAATCGAAAATTCAGGGTTGTTATTGATGCAGTGAATGGAGCAGGCTCAGAAGCCCTACCATTGGTATTAGAACATTTAGGATGTGAAGTGATTTCTATCCATTGTAAAGGGAATGGGGACTTTAATCGAGGCACGGAACCACTCCCAAAAAATTTGACAGATCTGAGAAATGCTGTCATAGAAAATAGTGCCGCTGTGGGTTTCGCAGTGGACCCTGATGCAGACCGATTGGCTATTGTCAATGAAGGGGGGAAAACGCTCGGAGAAGAATATACCCTTGTATTAGCAGCAGAAGGGTATATCAAAACCAAGAAGTCCGAAGAAACATTTGTGACCAATTTATCCACCTCATTAGCATTAGAGAAAATGGCTGAACAGTATGGATGTAAAGTAATTCGATCTGCTGTTGGAGAAATAAACGTTGTCCAAAAAATGCTGGAGATTGGTGCCAAACTGGGCGGCGAGGGGAATGGGGGAGTCATCCTAAAAGAAGCCCATTTGGGGCGGGATTCACTGGTCGCTGCAGCCATGGTACTTAACCGGATGGCTCAAGAAGAAAAACCCATTAGTGACATCCATGCTAGTTTACCACAATTTCATATTGTGAAGGATAAGATTGATTTAGAGGGGGTTAATAAAACAGCTGTTCAGGAAAAGGCCAAATCCATTTTTACCGATGCAGAAGTGAACACAATTGATGGTGTCAAATTCACTTGGGATGATCGATGGATCCATCTACGCGTTTCAAATACGGAACCCATCATGCGGATTTATGCGGAAGGACCAACGGAAATGGATGCTCGGGCATTGGTTGACCGCATTCGAACAGAGATTTAAATGGTACACACCATAACTAAAAAACTCGCCGGTCTTATCGATCATACACTCCTGAAACCAAACAGTTCTGAAACAGATCATATTCAACTCTGTGAAGAAGCAAAAGAATGGGGTTTCCGCACCGTATGTGTATATCCCCAATTTGTGGCTTTATGCGCAGAGGCATTGGAAGGCACCGTCACAGAAGTATGCACGGTGATTGATTTTCCTGAGGGATTGGGAGATGTAACCAACAATGTGGTGGATGTGGCCATGGCCACCAATGACGGCGCCATGGAGATTGATATGGTCATGGATATCAATGCTTTTCGATCCAAAGATTATGAAAAAGTAGCTGCAGGTATTTATTCAGTCGTGGAGGCGGCAGAGGGGCGTATTGTAAAAGTAATTAATGAATCCTGCCTTTGGACCGATGACCAAATTAAAATGGCCTGTCAAATTGTCCAGAGTGCAAAAGCACAATTTATAAAGACATCCACAGGATTTTCCAAATCAGGAGCAACCACCAGTCATGTCAAATTGATGAGAAAAACAGTGGGGGATGTGTTTGGTGTAAAGGCATCCGGCGGCATTAAAAATTTTAATGATGCATTGGTCATGATTCAGGCTGGTGCCAATCGGATTGGCGCCAGCTCTGGTGTTGAAATTATGAAGCAGAGCCATGTCAGTTAAAAAAGGCGATGAATTAGAACTGACGATCGAATCATTGGCCTACGGTGGTAAGGGGGTTGCCCGGGTAGATGATTTTGTCATATTTGTTAAAAATGCCATCCCTGGTCAAAAGGTGCGTGCCCTCATTTACCGAAAACGAAAAGGTTATGGTGAGGCAAGATCACTGGAAGTAATTACCGAATCCGCCCATAAGGTTGAGGCGCCCTGCATCCATTTCCCTATTTGTGGCGGGTGTAAGGTGCAGCAACTTAGTTATGAAGAGCAAGTGGTTCAGAAAAAGCAGCAGATAGAAAATATATTTATGCGGCAGGCAGGGATTTCGGATTTTAAAATTCATGGTGTGGTGCCTGCAGTGAATATCTTCAACTATCGAAATAAAATGGAATTCACTTTTTCAAATAACCGTTGGGTCCTCCCAGGGGAACCAGAAGGTGTAGAAAAAGATTTTGCCTTGGGGATGCATATTCCAAAACGGTGGGATAAAATCCTGAATATCGACGCCTGCCACCTCATGCCGAAGATCGGTACAGAAATCCTGAATTTCACCCAGTCTCTCGCCAAAGAATTGAAACTAAAGCCCTATGATCAGAAGACCCATAACGGCTTCCTCCGTTATTTGCTCCTACGGTTTGGACATAATACGGGTGATATTCTGGTAAATTTGGTCACCTCCTATGAAAACCCGGATCTTTTAAAACCATTGGTGGATGGTTTGATTGAAGCCTTTCCTCAGATTACCAATGTGGTGAATAATATCAATACACGGAAGGCAGATGTGGCTTTTGGGGAATATGAACTTCATCTTCATGGGAAACCATGCTTAGAAGAAAAATTAGGTGATCTCACATTTGAAATTTCTGCAAATTCCTTTTTCCAGACCAACACGGTCATGGCAGAAAAACTATACGAAACTGTTTTAGATGGTGCCGGATTAACCGGTGAAGAAGTGGTCTTTGACCTCTATTGCGGTACCGGATCTATTTCGTTATTTTTGGCACAAAAAGCAAAGGAAGTCCATGGCTTTGAAGTGATTGTTTCTGCGGTAGAAGATGCGACACGAAATGCGGTTCGAAATGGTGTGGGGAATACACATTTTCATGTGGCGAACCTAGATAACTTTTTCAAATTTGGTGTAGGGAAAAAATACCCCAAACCGGATGTGATTGTTGTGGATCCACCCCGAGCGGGTATGCACAAATTTATGACCAATTATTTGCCAAAATTTAGTGCGCAAAAAATCATCTATGTTTCCTGTAATCCAACCACCCAGGCGAGAGATACTGAAATATTGCATATGAATGGATATCGGTTAACGAAATTAACCATGGTGGATATGTTTCCCCACACGCCTCATGTAGAGACAGTGGGCATTTTTGAAAAACAGTAAGTTAGTTACCTATAGGCGGTTCTGGATCTCTTGGTCCTTCACCATCACCCAGTATATTATTTGAACCGCCAAAAGTTTGACTCAAGGCAAAAAACAAGACCAATCCAATGCCCAGTAGTAAATAAGCACGGCTTCGCCCGATACCATATACGCTATGAGGAATGGTGGTCACCAACTCCTCTTTAACAGTCTTTAAATGCAAATCTAGGTCTTCCACATATGAAAGTACTTCATGGCGATAAATATCATTGGATTGACGATTAAACCGGATAATCTCCCCTCTAAGCATCACCCGGCCACTTGGTTCGGCAATATTTTCTAACTGGATGGTAAAGATATAGTTGAGATTTGCACTGGATGCCAACGCCTCTAAAGCATTTTTAATCGAAGTAGGATGGTGTTGCTTGACCGCATCTATTTGGGATGGGTGAGATTGATACAGATCATTGGGATGATGAAATTCGTAATAGTTTTGATTCAGCAAGGCCAGCATTTTCTGACGAATCATTTTACCATAGGCATCCGGAATATTTTGAAGAGATTCGCCCACATAACCCACGTGGACAAGATTTTTATCGGATTGGGGAGATGTATTTGCCTTTTGACCCATCCCTAAAGAAATGATCAATAGTAACAAAAATGCACGAGAGAAAATTGGCATCAAGTTTCGGTGGGTGGGCTGCCATCGCTACCGCCAGAACCTTCACCCCAAACTTTGGTGCCAGTTATACTCATAAATAAAATACCAACAAGAAGGATAGAACCAAAAACCATGGCCACTTGCCTGAGTGAGGCTGGTTTGGCCGTTGCGGGGATTGAATCTACCAGTTGTGTTTTAATGACTTTCGTTTCATCATTCATCCGTTCATAATACTTGAGTACTTCATAGCGAAAGCTTGATTTTAATATTGCATTATAACGGTAAAAATCCCCTTGAATCATAATCCGTTTTTCATCGGGGGACACATTTTTAAATTGGCCACTAAACACATATTTCGCACCGGTTTCATCTGCAATGCGCTGAAAGGTCGCATCATTCATATCTGAGAATAGCGAATCAACCTGCTCGCTGGCTTGGGATCGTACCGATAGAGGGAGGAGGATCATTTCTGGTTCTAGACCATCAAAGATACTTTCCATTTTTTTCTGGAGTTCTTCTTCCATCCACGGCTCTACATTTTCTACTTGAATGCCTGCAAAGGCAAGAACGGTTGATTTACCTGTAGTCAATTGGGCGATAGCCATGGCATGGATTAACAGAATGGAAATGGGTTTAATGATGTTTTTCATAGAGCTTTAAATTACAGGGTGTAGTCTATATGAACAAAAAAAGAAATGGGCTCTTTTTAGAGCCCATTTCTTTACATTAATCTCAGGGTCTTTTCAGACCTTGACCACAATATTATTGGCTGATATTATCGTTTGCGCGAATTTCACTGATCGGAATCGGGAAAAATACGCCTGCGCCTGAACGAACATCAATTTTCCACGTGATAGATGTTGCACCAAAACGGTACATATCCTGCAGACGACGTCCTTGTATGAACAAGTTCGCACGGCGCTCATGCTGAAGCGCTGCACCAGCATCCTCAGTAGTATAAGCAGCCAGTCCATCCAATGCCCGAATCTTATTCAATTCGGCAATACATCCAGTATCATCGCCGGTGGCTTTTTTGCCTTCAGCAATAATAAGGTGCATTTCACGAGCTGAAACGATGGTAATCGGCGCATAGTCCGTACCGCCATAATCAGTTCTAAAAACAACTTCTTCAGCAAGTATGCGCGTATCTTTGGCCCCAGTGACAAGGTCATTAGGGATCGGATCGCCGCCCTTTGTGTTATTATGTGCAGGTGAATCAACAAGATCCATTTCTAAACGGCCGTTGATTTGCCATGACATATTGTTGGAGACAGTCGAAGGCGAATAGATCATCTTCCACTTATAGTCACCATCCATAAGAGCTAATGCAGCAGCAGCTTCAGCTGTGCCAGCATTTACATAAGGGTTAGCGGTATCTACAGGGTTGTTTTTTCCCCATACCGCTTTGGCATGAGCGACTCTTGCTTTCATAGCATTCACTTTGACTATGTTGTCACCAGTTGCGTACTTAGCGGCTTCACCCAAGGCAGTAGATGCTTGATCATATAGTACAGACATTCCATCTGGGCCAAAAGGTTTTCCAGCTTCTGTTTTATCTGAATAGACAAAATCATCGAACATGTCTGCGATATAAACGCGTACCATGGCTTGAGTCAGATAAGCACGTACCAGATCTTGGTTGTCTGGTAATGATCCATCAGCTTGAAAAGCTTCCAAGACGACAACAGCTTTATCTGCCATCCACCGTCCTTCTGTAATAAAGGGCCAGGCGCCATCAACGAATTCGTTATATACGTTTGTCATGCCGCCTTGATCCAGTTCACGCCATGCATCACGAGAACCAGTCCAAACCACTTCATCCCCAGCCACTGCATTTGCGATCATGATATAACCAATTCCATTCAATGTAGCATTCCACCCACCGTTCGCAACAGCACTGGCGGCACTAGGGTCGCCCAAGTCCTTTTCTAGCAAACTATTGGGGTTATCCACATCAAGGGCACAGCCAATCAAAGCAAACGAAGTCAGCAGGCTAATCAATTTCATTTTTTTACTCATAATCATACCTCCTATAATCCAACTTTAATACTGAAGTTAATTGTACGTGGGATCGGAACACCAAAAGCCTCAATGGACTGCTGGAAGTCATCGATGCCGCCACTAGTGCGACTTAAGGAATTCAATTCTGGATCGACACCGGAGTAGTTGGTCCAGATCATCAAATTCCGTGCAGCTAATGAAAAGGTTAAACTGCGTGCACCAAAGCGAGCAGCTAATTCTGCCGGCAATACATAGGCGACACTTAATTCACGCCATCTTGTGAAATCACCATCTTCAATGGTATTTAAACCACTGTATGGGGACAGAGCAAGATAATTGCGAACCCAAGCATTTGCAGCTTCTAGACGATCCGCCCCAGTACTAGCTGGATTTTCAAGTTTTGCCTCTGTTGCGGCTGCATCGGGGATATTTCTACCAATCCAGGCATGAGCTTTACGAAAAGCATCGGTTAGGTTTGTAATTTGGTAATTGCCAAATTTGGATTCAAACATAGTATTGATACGCCAGTTTCTACCAACTTTGATGGTGGCACCAAAGTTTGCATTGTAATCCGGTGTCGGTTTCCCTAAGTACCAACCTAATGCTCCCGTATCTTTTGCACGGCCAGCTATGACGTCAGCACCAGTTGGAGTAAGCATCGCTGGTTCCCAACCAGATAGAACACCACCACCGCCACTAGCAAAGAATGCATCTAGGGTAGATTTATCATCTGCTTTACCATCACCATTTGTATCGATAGGATATTGGGCACCTCGATCCAGTTTTGCACCAAAATATGAACCAGGTGCATAGCCGTTAGTTAGGAAGTTCCGGTAACGGGGATAAGATCCACCAACCTTTTGCTCAGGTGCATTAAGTTCAAGGATCTTCTCTTCTAAATAAGATATGCTACCAAATACATCTATAGTGTAACTAGAGTTACGTATCAAAGATGCATCTACACCAATTTCCCAACCACTGGCCTCAAGTTTACCAATATTGGAAAGCTGAGTCCTACGAAAGCCACCCGATTGAGGGTATTGTTTTTGGATCAATGCATCCGTGATATCACGAGACCAGTACTGAAAGTCGACTGCTAGCTTATCATTAAATAAGCCAACTTCACCACCGAATTCGATTTCGGTAGAAATTTCAGGCTTTAGATCGGGGTTTCCTACATTACCGGGTGCAAGACCAGGTCCAAATTCGGAAGCCCATGGTAAGAAGGTTGTGAACTGATCAAAAGCTCCAGGCTGTTGCCCTGCTTGACCCCAAGCAAACCGTAGGCGGGCTGTAGATACAGGACCTAACGCACCCATCTGAGCGGTTGGAATGTAAGATAGATTCATTCTTGGGTAGGTAATGGTGCTAAATTCAGATCCAAAGGCACTGTTCGCATCATTACGCAATCCAGCAGTGAAGTAGAGCCAATCTTGATACCCGAGGCGCGTTTGAGCCAGGACACCAGCTTCAATCACTTCTGAAAATCCTGAGCTGGCCGTGGTTGACCCCAAGGCACCCAAGACTTCAAGCCCGGGACCAGGGAATTGCTCACCGCCACCACTCATAGATTTCACAACCGTTTGAAACGCTTGGAAACCTAAAACGGATTCATGCGATACAATTCCCAGATTGCCTGCATAGTCGGCTTTCATATCTAAAGAATAGACCTTTTTATCTATTTTCCCTTTAGATAAGGCTCCTTTAGTCGCAAAACCGATCATACCATCCACATTATAGCCGAATGGCGTCATGTTCGTGGTTTTATTTAGGGTGGAATTCATACCGAAAGTACCACTTAGGTTCAATCCATCCATTACTTTGTAACTGGTTTGGAGAGAAATGGTCGTATTATCTCCTTCGATCCCCAGAGTACGATAGGTGGTTTCACGGGAAGTTCCAAATGCTCTGGAGCCGGTTGCATTACTCGCTGTGGCATATTCGGGTTTACCCATCTGGATTAGAGAGGTTATTCCATAAATATTGTTATTATTCTGGATCGTATTATGATCCGTGTAAGAATACTGAGTGGACAGACGAATTCTTAACCGATCTGTTGGGACAATATTCAATGTTGCGCTGGCCATAAACTGGTCACGCATATCATTTGCGCCCGGTTTAGTTGGGTCAGCAGCACCCACGGGTTTGCCAAGCAATGTGGCATTTTCGTCATAGGGTCCATCACTATTTAAGTAGCGAATACTTGCAAAATATGTCGCCCCTGGTGCACCGCCGCGTACAGATGCAGCGAGAGTTGTTTTTGAGCCCGTATCATAGAGCCAGCCCACCATGGGTACTTCAATAACTTCATAAGGTTTTAAGCCACTTTCGCCAAACAAGCCGGCCATACGCGTAGCCACATCTTGAGTCCGGGCAAAACCGGAATTGGGTTTCCATTTGCTTTCATCATAAGAACTGGTACCTTGTTCAAGTTCTACTGTGAATTGTGGTTTAGAAATAGACCCTTGTTTGGTAAAAATCTGAATAACACCACTGGCCGCTTGAGTTCCGTAGAGTGAAGCTGCTGCTGCACCTTTCAGGATTTCAATACGATCAATGGCATCTGGATTAATCTCATCCAAACGAGAATTTCCACCCCCGATACCAAATGAGGTGGCACCATTATCTAATCGAACACCATCAATATAAATGACCGGTTCGTTAGACTGAGATAGGGTAGAAGTACCGCGAATACGAATAGACGCACCTTCACCATTGAGTCCACCGTTAGGTAGCATCACGACACCTTTTTCACGACCTTGAAGAATGTCAGAAAAACTAGAAATTGGAGCATCTTCCAGTGATTCCATATTTACTATTCCAACTGAGTTACCAACTTTAGATTTTTCTACAGCAGTACCTGTACCCGTCACAATGACTTCGTTCAGGTTTAATGCTGCAACAGACAGACTAAAATCTGCAACTGTACCGAGATTTACGGCAATATCCACATTCATTGAGCTACTTGCGTAACCAATATAGTTGGCATTGAGTCGCTGAGCGCCTGCAGGAACCTTACTGATAGAGTATTCACCATTTACATCGGTTGCGGCACCTAGATTGGTTCCTACAATGATGACGTTGGCACCTACCAGAGGATCACCAGTATCGACGTCAGTGACGCGACCGGATATAGAGCCGTCCTGCGCAATAAGGAATGAAGCCATTCCAAGCAACAATAAGACAGATATTAACGGTCTGGGTATGATTGATTTAACCATTTAGCCTCCTTGAGATTGAGTATTTTTTCTTGAAAAGATGCAACTATTAGCTGTTACATATAGGTTAATTTAATGACAGAATAGCGCAATGCTCTCCAATGCCAGATGCTAACAGTGTATATTCATACAAGGCAATAATTATTTTAAATTTAATTTTCCCCAATTATTTGACATAATTCAATAAGTCAATCAATGGTAGAGTAACTAAATTACTGTCATGCGTCTGTGGGTCAGAACATTAATTCGTAACAGTTTTTTTCAGGTTGGTGCGGGGATTCTTCTCACGATGGTCCTAGGTGGTGTGGTTCTCCAATGGCTGGAACCAGGTGATATTTCCAAGGATGAAAATCCCTACTGGTGGGCGATTGTGACCATGACGACAGTAGGATATGGTGATTTTTCACCGGAGACACCTGGTGGTCGCATATTTGCTGTGTTAATCATGTTTATCGGCATTTCACTGGTATCCTTATTGACAGCGTCTATTTCTTCGATATTTGTTGCGCAAAAAATCCGGGAGGGTAAAGGTTTGGAACAATTGAATTTAACCGATCATCTCATCCTATGTGGGTGGAATCCTAATGGGGAAAGGTTTCTGGATTCGATTCAGCACCTCAGTGGGGCAAAAAAACGAGACTTGGTTCTCATTAACGAATTGAATGAGGAAGAAGTTACCCAGCTTAAAAACAGGTATCAGGGCATGCGAATCCACTTTGTCTCGGGGGATTTTACGCAAGAAGAAATTCTCAATCGTGCTAGCATCCAAGATGCGGATACGGTCATGGTAATCCCGAACAGCACTGGTTCAGAAGTGGCCACATTTGATGAAAAAACCATTTTTGCCACTCTGACCATCAAAAGTATGGATCCAAGCATACGTGTGGTGGCCTATTTGTTGGATCGGGAGAACCTTACCCATATTAAACGGGCCGATGCAGATGAAGTGGTGGTGGGTGACGATTTTTCAGCTCATATTTTGGCTTCCCATGTAGTGGATCCAGGCGTGCCTCAAATCGCCAATCAACTGATTGAAAGCAATTCTAAATCTCGGTTTAAGCGGGTGGCCATACCATCTCAATTTGTTGGACAATCCTATGATGCATTATTTGATCATTTTAAAGATAAGGATGGTGTCATTTTGATTGGTGTATTTGCTGAAGATGAAAATTTGGGCATCGGTGCAATTTTATCTTCAGATGCATCGGCACTGGATGCATTCATCGAACGTAAATTGAAAGAAGGGGGCATTCCCCTTCGGGAAGAAAGTAAAATCAATGTGGTGGTGAATCCGGGTAAGAACTATATCCTAAAAGAGGGAGAGCGGGCCATTATAATTCCGTGAGGTAATGATGAATAATGATCAATTAAAACAATTTCAAATATTTAAAGATCTGAACGATGATCAGATTAGTCAATTTCATGGTGCTTTGAAATCAGTGGACATGGAAAAGGGCGAACGTTTCATCACTGAGGGAGAAGAAGGGGACTGCATCTATTTATTGCTCAGCGGTGAAGTGGAGATTAACCAGGCCTTGACCCTCTCTATGAACAAGGGGAAGTCCGACAATCGTGAAAAAGCGATTCTTAAGCTGTCGGCAGACATTCATCCCCAATTTGGTGAAATGTCGATGTTTAATGAGGGCGATCGCCGGACGGCCAATGTGAGGGCCGAATCCGTATGTACCCTGGCTCGCCTCGAGAAATCAGATATGTTCACCATTTGTGATGCCAATCCAGAGATTGGATACATTGTCATGCGGAATTTGGGACGGATCATTTCGGGAAATTTGGTGAAAGCGAATCAAAATGTACTCAAACTCACCACAGCTTTTTCCTTAATTTTGGATCGATAATTCGTCCATATTTTACCAATTTAATTCAACATGTCAACGCCACAACTCGACAAAGCCTACAATTGGGATAAACTAGAGGACAATTGGTACCAGCATTGGCTGGACAATGACTATTTCAAGGGGGATCCTGATTCCGACAAGGAAACCTACACCATCGTCATTCCGCCCCCCAATGTGACGGGGATGCTCACCATAGGGCATGTACTAAATAATACGATTCAGGATGTACTGATTCGAAAAGCACGGATGGAAGGAAAGAATGCCTGTTGGATCCCTGGTACGGATCATGCCTCCATTGCCACTGAATCCAAAGTGGTAAAGATGTTGGAGGAGCAAGGTATTGCGAATGACAGCCTTTCTCGGAACGAATTCATGACTCATGCTTGGGCATGGAAAGAAAAGTACGGCGGCATCATTATCAATCAGTTGAAAAAACTGGGCTGCTCCTGCGATTGGGACCGTGAGCGGTTTACCATGGATGAAGGCTATTCCCGGGCCGTACTGAAAGCATTCATTGTATTATATGAAAAAGGATTGATCTATAAAGGCCATAGATTGGTGAATTGGTGCCCCATATCCAAATCGGCCATCAGCGATGAAGAGGTAATCCACCAAGAGAAGAAAGGGAAACTCTGGCATTTTCGCTATCCCATTACTGGTACGGAGGATTATTTAATCGTAGCCACCACCCGTCCCGAAACCATGCTGGGGGATACAGCTGTAGCAGTCCACCCTGATGATGAACGATATCAAAATTTAATTGGCAAATCAGTCACCCTACCATTGGTAGGGCGTGAAATTCCCATTATCGGTGATACGTATGTGGACAAAGACTTTGGAACCGGTTGCCTAAAAGTGACTCCGGCCCATGACCCCAATGACTTTGCCATGGGTAAAAGGCACGATTTAGCGTTCATCAATATTATGAATGATGATGCATCTTTAAATTCGGAAGTTCCGAAGAAATATCGAGGATTATACCGGGAAGCAGCGCGAAAGGCCGTCGTACAGGATTTAAATTCAGAAGGATTTCTGGACAAAGTTGAAGATTATACGAATAACATCGGATTTTCCGAACGAGGAAATGTGCCCATCGAATTCTATATGTCAGAGCAGTGGTATTTAAAGATGGACGAATTGGCCAAACCCGCTTTGGATGCCGTAAATAATGGGAAAATCAATTTTCATCCCGCCCACTGGACCAAGACCTATAACCATTGGATGGAAAACATTAAAGACTGGTGCATCAGCCGTCAATTGTGGTGGGGGCATCAAATACCCGTTTGGTATCATAAGGATGATCCGGAACAATTGCACGTGTCGATGGATGGGCCCAATGATCCAGAAAATTGGGTTCAGGATGAAGATGTGTTGGATACTTGGGCATCTTCATGGATTTGGCCGTTTGCCGTTCATGCTTGGCCCGAATCAGAAAAAAATCTGAAAACATTTTATCCTACAGATGCATTGGTCACCGGGCCCGATATTATTTTTTTCTGGGTGGCCCGTATGATTATGTCCGGATATGAATTTTTGGATGAAATACCCTTTAAGGATGTGTATTTCACATCCATCCTTCGGGATGAGACGGGGAGGAAATTCAGCAAATCCTTGGGCAACTCTCCCGATCCATTCGATCTGTTTAAAGAATACGGCACAGATGCAACACGGTTTGGCATCATGCTCATGGCGCCTCAAGGATTGGATGTGCTTTTTTCCGATTCCCGGTTGGAAATCGGTCGGAACTTCATGAATAAGCTCTGGAATGCTTCACGATTCGTCCACATGAATTTGACGGATGGAAAAGCACCGGATATGGATTTAGACATGGTTGAGCTGGATCTACCCGAAAGATGGATTTTGAACCAATTAAATCAAACAGCTATTCGGGTTAACCATCAATTGGATTATTTCCATTTTAATGAAGCAGCGAAAGCCATTTATGAATTCACATGGAGTGATTTTTGCGATTGGTATATCGAAATTGCCAAAACACGGTTTTATGGTGATGATCCGGAAAAAGCAGAATTAGCTAGTGCCGTGGCCGTCCACGTTATTAAGGGTATTTTGACTTTGCTTCATCCCTATTCACCCTTTATCACCGAAGAAATCTGGTCTTATTTCAAACATGATGCAGATTCGGATCTAATTATTTCGCCTTGGATCAATGGAGATGCATCCCAGGCGGATACAGAAGCAGATGCATCCATGGGCTTGCTGAAAGAAATAGTGACATCGGTTCGGACCATTCGGAGCCGGATGAATGTGCCTCCGGGCAAAAAGGCAGATT
>CAYVNB010000015.1:0-16343 GCA_964452665.1 uncultured bacterium | reverse complement strand
CCTCCTATATCGGATTTATGGAATGGGTCTGGCCTGCATTGGCAAACATGATGGGGAAAAACGAAGCGAAACCATTGACTGGAACT
The DNA here is from genome assembly GCA_964452665.1 of uncultured bacterium. GTDB lineage: Bacteria > Fidelibacterota > Marinisomatia > Marinisomatales > TCS55 > TCS55. The sequence goes on along the minus strand of CAYVNB010000015.1, from coordinate 16,257 downwards.
TTAAAAGAATCCTTCCCGAGAGAGTCCGTGAAAAGACGATTTCTATTTGGAAAAGCATGGATTGAAAACGGCGAACTAGTATGTCGTCCCGCATCAAAAGTAGGATCTCATATGCTCACATCTGCATTGGAAGCCAATAGCATTTTATGCGCTGAACCTGGAAATGGAATTTTAAATGCAGGTGACAAAATTTCGGTAAATGTTTTGCCATGGAAGACCATTTCATGATCATTACACCCAAAGAATTGAATGACCAATTGGACGATTTCACCGTAATTGATATTCGCCCTAAAGACCAACGGGATGAATTTCCCTTAACAGGAATATATTCTGTCGTTTCTGAAAATGGCGCTTTGCCCAAAATTGATGGACAAAAAGTATTGGTGTGCCAATTTGGTATAGTAACTGAGGGGATAATCATTGAAAATGAATTGAATGACACATTTAGTTTATTAGGTGGCGTTCAGGCTTGGCATGAATTTTACCGTGGACAGAAAGATTTCAGCCGATGGTCCCGACAGACCGTATTACCGGAAATTGGCATTGAAGGTCAAAAAAAACTCCTGAATGCAAAAGTAACCATTGTAGGTATGGGTGGATTGGGTTGCCCGGTAGCTCAATCTTTATTAACCGCTGGCGTGGGTTACTTACATCTTATTGATGGAGATACAGTCTCCTTATCGAATTTACATCGCCAGCCATTATACTGCCCTGATGATGTGGATGAGAAAAAAGTGGATGTAGCTGAAAAAGCACTATCAAAGCTTAACCCGGAAACAACCATTCAAACATCAGGAACATCATTAGATGAACAAAACGCTGAAGCATTTTTAGCAGAAGCGGATGTGATTATTGATGCCACCGATAATATTAAAACACGGCAATTAATTGACCAATTATCCAAACAATTAAATATACCCATGGTCTATGGGGGATTGTTTCAATTTGAAGGACAGGTGTCCATCTTGAACGTGAATGGCAGTCCCGGTTATTCAGAATTATTTCCCGAAATTCATACCGATGTAGAAACATGCGAAGATGCAGGTGTGTTGGGAATGTTGCCAGAAATCATTGGGAATATTCAGGCATTAGAAGCGGTGAAATTGATCGTAGGAATCGAGACGAACCTGATTGGGAAATTGCTCATTTATGATGGGAAAACTCATACAACAGAAATAATTCAATTATGATCAACATTAAAGTAAAATGTTTCTCCCAGGTGAAATATGCCTTAGGTGCAAATGAAATAAATCTCCATCTTGAGAATGGATCAACAACTTTAGATGTAGAAAAGATCATTCGTGAAAAATCCAATGGAAAGCTGGATAGTGTCTCCTTGCGAATTGCGGTGAACCAACAGTATCAAGCGGAAGAAACTGAATTAAAAGATGGTGATGAAGTGGCATTCATCCCGCCGGTCCAGGGTGGATAGATGGTTATTGTAGAAATTGTTAATGGGCCCATTGAGCCATTCCTATCCAATGATGATAGAAATAAGGATGGAGCCGAATTGATCTTCAATGGGCGCGTTCGGGATATTGAACATGGTCATAAAATCGTAGCATTAGAATACGAGCAATACGAAGGCATGGCCGAAGTTGAACTCACTACTCTCGCAGCAGAAACGCGTGAAAATTTTTCCATCAATGATTTGTTTTGTAAACACCGAATGGGAAAAGTGGATATTGGTGAGACGAGTCTTCATGTATCTATTTGGTCTAAACATCGAAAGGAAGCCATCGAAGCCATGGATTGGTTCATCTTTGAATTGAAAAAACGGGTCCCCATTTGGAAATGGGCCATTCATCCTGACGGGACAAAAGTCCCAAGTGAGTGTGCGCACTGATATTTTTTGTACTAAATTGACGTCTTAAATGCCAGGATTCTCTAACCAAACCATTGCTGATCTCCTATATTGGGTCACACGAAAAAAATGGCTAATTGCGGCATTCGCCATTAGTTTATTTCTCTTTTATATCCCTTCACCAGAATCCTTAACTCCAGAAGGTCACCGAACGCTCATTATTGTTGTCATTGCACTAATTCTAATAATCGGTGAAGTAATTCCATTACCGGCGGTAGCAATATTGATTCTCATTTTGGAAGTGATCTTAGGCATTGATACGCCTAACGGTGTGGCCACATCATTTATGAGCGATGCGGTGTTTTTTATCATGGGATCTCTGATGATGGCTGTGGCCATTGTGAGCCAGGGATTGGACAAACGCTTGGCGTTGGGAATTATCAAAATCACGGGGAATAAAACATGGCGGATCGTTTTTGGATTCGTGGCCATTTCATCTATTCTTTCATCTTTTGTTGGTGAGCATACGGTGGCTGCCATGATGTTGCCGGTGGCATTGACCTTGATCCGAAATACCAGCGATGACCCCAAAACAGTTCATCGTCTATCAACCATTTTACTATTCTCAATCGCATATGGATGCTCCATGGGTTCCATAGGTACACCATCCGGTGGCGGTCGGAATGTGATTATGATCGGTTATATTTCTGAATTTGGTTTAGGAAATATCTCATATTTAGATTGGATCAAGTATGCCTATCCCATGCTTCTATTGGAAATCCCAATCGCAGTCACGATACTTTGGATGACTTTTAAGCCAGATCAACGGATTTTGGATTCAGCTGTTCGGAAGTTAAAAGTCAAAGTCACAAAAACCGGCAAGATGACCGGAAACCAAATGGTGGCCATCGGTATCTTCATTCTGGTATTTATGGGATGGGTATTTTTGAGTCCATTTCTCGGGTTGGGCATCGTCGCATTGATCGGCGTGTTTCTTTACCTATCCTTTGGACTCATCGAATGGCAGGATATTAATCGCAATACGAACTGGGGCGTGATCCTGTTATTTGGCGCAGCAATTTCACTGGGAATCCAAATGAAAGAGACCGGTGCGGCAGAATGGGTAGCCACCCAGTCCATGAATGGCATGAGCATGGTGATTGATGATCTTGGGTTTATGCAATGGTTCATTTCTGTTTTCCTTACAGCGATCCTGACTAATTTTTTGAGCAATGCAGCCACTGTGGCGGTCTTGGGACCGGTTGTATTAGATATGGGTGGGAATCCGATTATCTTGGGAATATCCACATCCATCGCATCTGCATTTGCTTATTTAACAATTGTAGCATCACCCACATGTATGATTATACATTCCAGTGGGTTAGTAAAATCAAGTGATTACCTTAAAGCAGGATGGAAGCTGTTTGTCATATCTATAATCCTTCTGTTTTTAATCTCAAACCTATATTGGCCATACTTATCATGAAATTCCTAATTGCAATCGGAAGTAAAGACTATTCTGGTCCCACCCTTGAACTAGGCATGCGTGTTGCCAAGGCATTCAATGCAGCCGTAGATATCGTCTATGTAGGCGAAAAAATCAGTGCATTTAGTACTTCAGAAGTAATGCTTGCCCAGGAGAATTTGAAAAATTGGGAACTGGATCGACAAGGTGTAGATGTGCTCCAGTGGGCTTACGAATATTTAATTAAGAATAATTACATAAAACCTGAATCTAATGAATTCAATACAGACAAGTTGGTACAGACGGATGATGACCGTTGCGAAGTTCATCTGGAAGGGCGGCTGACCCAAGAGGTGGGTTTGATCCTGAGAAATGGAGATATCATTCAGCAACTCCGGGATGAAGTGAAACGGAGCGGTATAGATGTGACATTTATTGGCGCCAGTAAAAAACGGCGAATGATCCATGACCTCATCCAATATATCGGGAGCTCAATATTTGTCGTGAAAAATTATGACAGGAATCGAGACTATAAATTGTTATTGGCTGTCAATGATGCACCCAATACCAAAAAAGCGTTGAAATATGGTATAAGGATTGCGGAAGCATTTGAATTGGATGTGAATGCTATGACCATATCGGATACAGAAGAATTTCGGGAGAACTATAGAAATGCCTCAAAATGGGCAGATACATTTTTACGGCGAACAGGTGTGGATCATAATGTAAATATGGTGCTTGGAAATTTTTTATCTGTCATGAATGAGACTGCAGGGGATGATCATATAATTGTTATGGGCAATTCAACAAAAAGTCCATTGACAAAATTCTTTACCGGAAGTAAGCCACTCAATGTATGTGAAAAATGTAACTGTCCAGCATTGATCGTAAAATAACTAGGAGAAAAAATGAGTGTAAAAGTTAATAACCGCAAAGCAACATATGATCAATTTGATCGCGCAGCAAAACTTATTGGATTAAACGATGATATACGTGATTCACTAAGAATGCCAGATCGTGAATTAATGGTAGAAGTCCCATTACGTAAAGATGATGGTACTATTCATAGTTTTCGAGGTTATCGGGTACAGCATAATAATTCTAGAGGGCCATTCAAAGGAGGGATTCGGTTTCATCATGAAGTTGACCTTGACGAAGTACGATCTTTGGCATCACTGATGACTTGGAAAACAGCATTAGTGGACATTCCGTACGGAGGTGGCAAAGGTGGTATTACAGTTAATCCACATGAATTAAGTGAGAGGGAATTGGAGCGTTTATCACGGAGATTTTTCAGAACTATTGACCCCATCATTGGGGTAAATAAGGATATTCCTGCTCCTGATGTGAATACAAATGCGCAGATTATGGCTTGGTTCGTTGATGAATATGGACAACTCCATGGGCACACTCCTGGAATTGTTACTGGAAAGCCCATAAACCTTGGCGGATCTTTAGGCAGAGAAGCTGCAACTGGTAAGGGTACCGCTATCATTACTCGTGAAACTGCAAAACGCTATGATATAGATTTAGAAGGTGCGACTGTCGTCATACAAGGTTTTGGGAATGTAGGATCTTATACTGGAAAATTCTTGTCAGAGATGGGTTGTAAAATTATTGGAGTCAGTGATGTGAATGGAGGATTGTATGAACCAGATGGTTTTGATTTAGCATCATTGTTTAAGTATAATTTTGAAAATCGGACTGTAAAAAATTGTGGTCAAGGCAAAAAAATGAGCAATGAAGAACTGCTGGGTCTCGAATGTGATTTTCTCATTCCTGCCGCGCTAGGTGGAGTGATACATAAAATGAATGCTGATCAATTAAATTGTAAAATTGTAATAGAAGCAGCCAATGGCCCCATAACACCACCCGCCTCTGAAATTTTATATAATAAAAAGATTCATGTAGTACCAGATATTTTAACAAATGCAGGTGGCGTGACCGTTTCCTATTTTGAATGGGTACAGAATCTCCAACAGGTTCAATGGGAAGAAGATGAAGTGAATGAAAAGCTGGAAAAACGTATGGTAAGAGCTTTTAATGAGGTCAGTTCATTTTGTGATAAGAAGAAAACATCTCTACGTTTGGCAGCTTTTGGAGTTGCCATTGATCGAGTAGCACAATCATTTGAATTAAGGGGTATCTAATTTGTTAACATTAGAATGGGCAATTAGCGTAATTTCAATTATGGTTTTATTCACTAATTTGTTTAAAACATGAAAATAATTAGGAGATAAACATGGATCTGATTCATCCCATTTTTAAATGGCTTCATATTGTTGCAGGTGTTTTATGGATTGGCCTGCTCTATTTCTTCAATTGGGTCAATGTACACTTTGCTGCCACCATGGATGGAGAAACAAAGAAGAAGGTTGTCCCGGAGTTGATGCCTCGGGCCCTTTATTTTTTCCGCTGGGGTGCAGCCTGGACCTGGTTCACTGGATTGATCCTTCTATTAGTGGTGTTTTATCACGGTGGACTTACCTTTGATAATGGAGGTAATTGGGGGACTGAAGCCTTTGTTATGATTGCGGTGACATTTTTCGGCGTGTTCCTGTATGATTTTCTTTATAAAAGTGGACTCGCATCCAATGTAAGAGTAATTACCATTGTTAGTTTTGTATTGGTTGGTCTTGTAGTTTACCTGATGAAGGAATGGGCAGGATTCAGTTACCGTTCTTTCAATATTCACTTAGGGGCTCTCTTTGGTACCAATATGGCTTTCAATGTATGGTTTAGGATTTGGCCGGCTCAACAGCAGATTATCACTGCTATTAAGAATGGTGAAGCACCAGATGGATCATTGGTTGCCCTCGCTGGACTTCGTTCCAAGCATAATACGTATATGAGCATCCCATTAATTTGGACCATGATCAACCAGCACACGACTGTATTGGCTGGAGGGAACTTTGGTGTGACTGCATCCACCAACTGGTTGGTTCTCATGATTATGGTGGCTTTGGGATGGCATATTGTTTTCCAGATTTATAAAAAATCAGGGAAAGTTCAAGGTTTCTAAGTATAGATTTAAATATAAATCAAATTGAAAAAGCCCTGCGTTAAACCGCGGGGCTTTTTTTTAGCATCTTTATGATCGAAAAGAAAAACGTAATAAATTAGAGTAATGGTTAAACAAATATAACCATACCGTGGAAATGCTAAGGATTTTGATCGCGATCCTTGTGCTTATATTTCAGATCTATATTTTAATAGATATCATGAAATAAAAATACCATGTCCAAATTGATTTAAATGGGGTTTGATTTTTATGAATTTCGACTTGCGTTAAACGTTGCAGCTCATATCGTGACCGCAACACATGGGCGATTTGATTTTCCCATGGCCTTCAGGGCATTTTGCAACGCCCACTTGAGTGCCATCATCTTTTGTAATATGATCATGGACCAAGTCTTTACTGCATTTAGCACATTTCAAACCGGTTACACCCATGCCGCAATGTTCACATGTAAAATCAGCCATCATTTTTTTCCTTTATTTAATTGGTAATAATCTTGGTACAAATTTACGCCACTTTATTTTTTTTCAATAATTGAAAAAAAATAATAATAGGAATGATTACTATATAAAAATAATTTTACCCATGCGATATAGTTATCAAAGAGAAACAATCCGTGAGATTGTTTACAGCACCAATGGCCACCCCAATGCTAATTGGATTTTTGGAGAGGCGAAAAAATCAATCCCAAATATTAGTTTGGGTACAGTGTACCGCAATTTGAAATGTCTGGATGAAATGGGTGAACTTAGGACAATCTTTGATGGTACAATCGCGCGGTACGATTGGAATACGGATCCCCATGATCATTTGAAATGCAAAGTTTGTGGTGATTTAGTTGATGTAGATCTGATGGATGATGCAATTCAATCCATTGTTAAAAAGGAATACAAATTTGAAGTTGATGATGTTGAAATGACAATCATTGGCACATGTCATAAACATAAAATAAAAGAGGATTAATGATGGAAGGTAATGGAAAATGCCCTGTATCCCACGGGTCAAATGAACAGCATACACTAGGGGCTACAGCAAATCAGCAATGGTGGCCTGATCAGTTAAATTTAAATATTCTTCACCAGCATGATAGTAAATCCAATCCGATGGATGGCGATTTTGATTATAGAGCAGAGTTCAACAAACTTGATTATGATGCGCTAAAGCAAGATCTAAATGACCTTATGACTAATTCACAGGATTGGTGGCCAGCCGATTATGGGCACTATGGTCCTTTCTTTATTCGAATGACTTGGCATGCTGCAGGCACTTATCGCACAATAGATGGCAGGGGTGGCGGTGGCACAGGGAACCAGCGTTTTGCACCACTAAATAGTTGGCCGGATAATGGCAACTTGGATAAGGCAAGAAGACTGCTTTGGCCGATAAAGCAAAAATATGGTAACCAAATTAGTTGGGCCGATTTACTGATCTTGGCCGGAAATGTTGCGATTGAATCTATGGGTGGAAAAACGTTCGGCTTTGGTGGTGGACGTCCAGATATATGGGCACCAGAAGATGATATCTTTTGGGGAAAAGAAAATGAATGGCTCGGAAACAACCGTTACACCGGCGAACGTGATTTGGATAAACCACTCGGCGCTGTTCAAATGGGATTAATCTATGTCAATCCGCAAGGGCCTGATGGAAATCCTGATCCACTTGCAAGTGCGAAAGATATTCGTGAAACATTTAGTCGTATGGCCATGAATGATGAAGAAACAGTAGCACTTACTGCTGGTGGACATACTTTTGGTAAAGCCCATGGTGCTGGCAGTGAGGATCTCGTTGGTGTAGAACCGGAAGGTGCTCCAATTGAACAGATGGGTTTTGGCTGGCAAAGTTCCCATGCTTCAGGTCAAGGGCGAGATGCAATTACAAGCGGTATAGAAGGATCGTGGACGGCCAATCCGACTCAATGGGATAATGGTTATTTTGATATCCTATTTGGTTATGAGTGGGAATTGGTTAAGAGTCCTGCTGGAGCGCATCAATGGCATCCAATTAACCCTAAAGAAGCGGATTTAGCACCGGGTGCAGAGGATCCATCAGTTCGGGTAACAACCATGATGACTACTGCTGATATGGCCATGCGCGAAGATCCAATTTATCGGAAAATTTCAAAGCGTTTTCATGAAAACCCGGATGAATTTGCAGATGCTTTTGCAAGGGCATGGTTCAAATTGCTCCATCGAGATATGGGCCCCCGGTCACGGTATTTGGGGCCGGAAGTCCCTGACGAAGATTTAATCTGGCAAGATCCAGTTCCTAGAGGCAACTCCGATTATGATGTGGATGCAGTGAAAGCCAAGATTTCCGAAAGTGGTTTAACTGTACACGAATTAGTAGAAACTGCATGGGCAAGTGCTTCAACTTTCCGGGGCTCAGATTTGCGCGGTGGCGCCAATGGTGCACGAATTCGCCTTTCGCCACAGAAGGATTGGGAAGCCAACAAACCAGAACAATTGTCTCGAGTTTTAGGCGTTTTGGAGGGGATTGCCTCTGATACAAATGCTTCAGTGGCAGATGTAATTGTTCTTGCCGGTAATGTTGGAATCGAGCAAGCATCAGGCAAAAACGTTCCATTTATACCGGGCCGTGGAGATGCTACCCAAGAACAAACAGATGTTGAATCATTTGAAGTACTTGAGCCGGTTGCTGACGGTTTCAGAAACTATCAAAATTCGGACTTTACAGTCAGTTCAGAACATATGCTGTTAGACAAGGCACAATTGCTTGGTTTAACTGCACCTGAAATGACGGTTCTAGTTGGTGGTCTTCGTGCAATGGGTATCAGTGTAGACGGTCATGGTGTATTCTCAGATTCATCGGTTCAATTGACAAATGACTTCTTCGTGAATTTGCTTGATATGAGCGTTGAATGGAAGCCAACCGGTAGGAATACATATGAAGCAATAGATCGTTCCAATGGTGAAAAAGTGAGAACAGCGACTCGAGTTGACCTTGTCTTTGGTTCTAACTCACAACTTCGTGCGTTAGCAGAAGTTTATGCAACAGATAGTTCACAAAACAAATTCTTGAGTGATTTTATTAGTGCGTGGAATAAAGTAATGAATAATGATCGTTTTGATCTGACATAAGGTTGAGAATAATTAGAATGATCTTTAGGCATGAGGTGAAAACTTAAAATCAAGTTTTCACAATATTTAAAAAGCCCCTTCCATGAGGGGCTTTTTAAATATTGTGAGAATCTTTTTTATAGTACCTTTATTTAAGTAATTTAAATTGACCACCAATTAGTTGAGGCCTTCATGTATATATTAAGAAAACTGATTTTACTTATTTTAATTGGTACTATTTCCGCACAAAATTCCGATTATTTCCAACAGTACGTATCTTATGACATTGAAGTTTCCTTAAATGATAAGGATCATACTTTATCCGCATTTGAAAAACTCACATATAAAAACAATTCACCTGATACGCTCAACTTTATTTGGTTTCACATCTGGCCCAATGCCTATAAAAATGATTCAACTGCCTTTGCCAAACAACAAGGCACAGGATCAAGATTTGCCAAAGCTGATAATTCAAAGCGGGGATTTATAGACAGTCTTGATTTTTCCGTGGATGGAAAAAAGATAAATTGGTTATCTCACGAGAAATGGACTGACGTTGTCAAATTGGAATTGAATCAACCACTGTATCCCGGCAATTCTATTCTTATCGAAACGCCTTTTTTTGTGAAGATCCCCGATCAATTCTCTCGTTTAGGTCACACCGGCCAGCATTATGAAATTACCCAATGGTATCCCAAACCAGCGGTCTATGATCATAAAGGGTGGCATCCCATGCCATATTTAAATATGGGTGAATTCTATTCTGAATTCGGTACCTTTGATGTGAAGATCACACTACCAAAGGATTACAGAATCATGGCCACAGGGGATCTTGTAAATGGTGAAGCAGAATATGGGTGGCTGGATTCATTAACAATGGTGACCGATTCGGTCCAAGATCTGTCTCAAGAGAAATTTAAATTATGGCTAAAAAATCAACAAATAGGTAAAAAATCTGATACAACTAATGTAAATATGAAAACACTCCACTTTCATCAACATCATGTACATGATTTTGCCTGGTTTGCAGACAAAACTTGGTTGGTGGAAAAAGGTTATTTACAATTGGGTGAAGAAAAAAGAAACATAACCCTTTGGTCTTTTTATCTCCCAAAAAATGCAAAGCAGTGGGAGAATTCAATCGAATATCTTCGTGACTCGGGGTACTGGTATAGTCGTTACTATGGGGACTATCCTTATAATCATATCACGGCCGTGGATGGCGATATGTCGGCTGGCGGTGGAATGGAATACCCAAATATTACCGTTATTTCGTCCATGCCTAGTAAAGCCATGCTGGAAATGGTTATTATGCACGAAGTGGGGCACAATTGGTTTTATGGCATCCTTGGCAGCAATGAACGATACCACACTTGGATGGATGAAGGATTGAATGAATATTCTTGTATCCGTTATTGGGAGGATAAGTATGGTGATGAAGGTGAACGGTTTGTTATATCTGAATTTGTTCAGGATAAATTAGGCATTGCCAAAAATTTGAAATTCAGTTTTTATGAATACTTTGCCTATGCCATGTCAGCTAAAAGCCCAGATGTGCAGCCATTGAATCTCAAAGCCGATGAATACACCGGTGCTAATTATGGACTGAATTATAACAAAACCTCGGTTTTTACTCGTTTTCTTCAGCATTATTTGGGTGAAGAAAAAATGGATGAAATCATGCAGGATTACTACGAAACTTGGAAGTTTCGCCATCCCTATCCAGAGGATGTTAGAGGGATATTTGAAATACATACAGATAAAGATCTGAATTGGTATTTTGATGGCGTGTTGGAAAATACTGATTACTTAGATTTTTCGATTAAGAAGAAAAGAAATCAATATACCATCTCAAACAATGGTAATCTCAAAACACCGGTGGAAGTGGTCTTTTTTGGCAAAGACCATAAAGAGATAGAAAGGCGGTGGATAGAAGGTATTAATTGGCGTAAAACGATAGAAGGTCCAAAAAATACTTGGTACGCCATTATCGATCCGGATGAACATATGCCGGATATAAATCGAGCCAATAATGCCACGCGGAAAGAACTTCACTTAAATTGGGTATGGGATCAACCCACTTTTTATGATCACGATATTAATTATCTACCTTGGCTGTTTAGTTATAATCATTATAATGGATTGACACCGGGGATGCTATTCTACAAGGGATTCATTTTTGGATATGATAAACTAATCACAATTAGACCAATGTGGGATATGCAAAATGATGCTTTGGTCGGCAAAGTAGGCATGACCAAAATATATGATCCAAATGAACAGCTTGATGCATCAAGGTTTAGAATAAACGGATCGAAATATGAAGGTCGAACCGGATTAAAATTTTCGTTTAGTGGCGAATCTAAAAATGAAGATATTTTGAAAAGATTTTTACTTGATTTGATTTATAGCAATCTGGATTCTATGGCCTTGGATCCTAATCTCTACACTTCTGGAGCCCATGCATCTTTAATGTTAAAATATGGAATGTCTAAAGATTTAAAAGGTTCACTTAATTGGGCAAAATGGGATATCGGCTTGAATGGGTCGGATAACTTTTCATTACTCTGGTCGGAAGTCAATTTGAAATTCAAATTCACTGAAAAGTTCGGGACAGATATACGATTCTGGGCAGGATCATTTTTGAATGATAAAGATATACCCAAGCAGTATCGAACCTATTTGAGCGGTGGCGTCGATCCAAACTTTTCATCCGCAGTTTTGGATCGAACAGGCAAATCGAATACGGCTGTTCTTCATAACCAATATATTCAAGATGGACCAGGCATGAAAGGATTGGTTGTGGACAAAAATGGTATTCCATTATCCGCCATAGGATTTACCTGGGGAATAAATATAACGCCCAGTATCCCTTTATATATAGATGTGGCAGGCGGTCAGGATTTTAATAAAACATACTCGGCAATTGGTTTCAAATTTGGCCCCATCATTTTGCCATTATATCAAAGTTGGGAATTAGATCAAAAATCGGCTAAAGATTGGCAGTGGGTGAAAGACAGAATACGGATATCTATAAGTTTCGATGATATTAATCTGCCAGTACCATTTTAATTATTTATAATCGAAGTCTTTTTCTCGGGGTTAAAAAGGGTTAAATTCTGCCCCGTTTTTATCGCCACTATTTTTAGGATTGATACACATATGTCTAAATGGACCAAAGACCAATTTGTAGAAGACTTACGTAATAAATGTACTCGTGAAATCGCAAAAATCGGTGAACAAATTATTCAATTTGCTGAAGAGCACGCAAGTGAAATGTCTTGGGGTAGGGGAGATGACCATGGGACCTTTACGTTCCGTTGCAATTCTGATTTTGGTATGCTGCCTTTATTTCACATGACTTCTGGCGGTCAATTAAATATGCAGGTCAATTTTCTTAGGGAGAAAGAATTACCCAAAATGGTTCTTCGAGATATGATTGTAAAATTGGAAGCCAATTTTTTACGGGATTATGATGAGGATTCTTACCCAGTTGATTCCTATGAAGAGATGGAATATATGTTCCACACCTACGGACAGGTTGACAAATTTTTAAGCTGCATGGAAGGTGTCGTTTACCGCTTGAAGCAATAAATTTGGATACTATTCAATATTTCATTAGCGCCCTTCTGGCATTAGTCGGCGGGGCGTTTTCTTTTTATTTTCATGCCATATATAAAGGACGGATTTTACCCAACCAGTTTTGGGTGCCCAATTTTTGCGAATTGGATTCCGGTACCTGCACTACAATTGTAGATACAAAATACGGTCGTATTCTTGGGCGACCCAACGCACAGTTGGGTGGCTATTTTCTGTTTATCTATGCACTGCTTTTGTTGAGTGTCCCACTTCAATTGGTTCCGCCAATGTTACCATTTATAATTGGAATTCTTACCATTTTACTAGGTATATACTTAATCTTTGGATTAATCCAATTAAAAACGCCTTGTCCTATTTGTATAACTGTCCATGGATTGAATATTATCATATTTATCCTCCAATGGATATAAATTATCAGCATGGGAACTTCACTTTATCTCCTCGTCATGATCATTTTCATTTTTATGGGGGTCGTGGTTTTGATTGCCCGTGCCAATCGGCCGGAGGATGCCTATTCAGATATTGATACAGAATCGTGGCAATGCCCTGATTGCGGATTTCATGTCCAGGCAGGAGATACATGCATTTATTGTCAAACCAAAAAAGTCTAATGGATCGATTACCTCTTTATGAACCCATTACCGTATTAACCGATATTCTTATAACGATTTTTGGGTTATGGTTTGGTCGAATCATTTACATGTGGTTTACGGTTCGGCTGATGGAAGTGCATTTTCATTTTGCTAACTATTTTTTTCTGGTGGCTTTCACCGCATTCACTGGTGCCCTTTTCCATGTATTCTATCCTGAATATGAAACCATCCGGGATTTTCTTTGGAAGTTGACCATGCTCGGCATGGCGCTTTCCGTTTTCGCAATGCTTCTAGGTACAGTCTATTATTTTTTGCCATTTGAAACTGTACAATGGGTTAAATGGGTCATTGTTGCCATTATACTTCCCTTTATTATTTGGTTTTATTTTGATCATGATCTGATGAATGCGGTCAAATTATATATACCCAGTACTATCTTAGTGATGATGGTCATGGCCTATGGATGGCTTGGAAAAGGTGATTTAGGTGCGGCATGGGTATTTGGTGGATTTTTGGTGACACTTTTTGGGGCATCGTTTACAGTAACCAAAATCGGATTTCATCAACATTTTAACCATAATGATATCTTTCATATCATCCAAATAGTTGGTATGTACCTTATATATAGGGGCGGTATGTTATTATCAAATTATGGAATGAAATAAGGGTTAAAAAGGGCCATTAGCATTCCAATTTAAAGGCTAAATTCCCGCTCAATTTTTCAAGGTAAATCAGTGGATATCCAACTTAAAGAACACAACACATATGCCCGAGAAGTCACGATTGATCTCCCATGGTCTGAAATCGAACAGGACTTCGAAAAAGCCATTAAAACATTTTCTAAACGGGTAAAACTGCCAGGATTCCGTCCGGGAAAAGTACCGCGTAAAGTACTGATGAAACAGTTTCAGCCATCCATAGAAGCAGATTTCGTAGAAAATTCTGTGAACACCTATTATTTGAAAGCGCTTCAAGAAAAAGAAATTGTACCCATAAATATGGGAAGTGTAAGTGATGTGCATTTTCATCATGGTGAACATTTCAAATTTAAAGTAGCTTTTGAGATTGAACCGAAAGTCCAATTACCTAAATTGAAAAGGAATAGTCTCAAATTAGAGAAAACCACTTATATCACCGATGATGAAGATATTGATATGGCAATTGATGAAGTCCGCCATGGTCATGCGGAAGTGCAAACAGTGGAGGATGGCGCTAAAGTGGATGACTTTGTGATTTGTGATTTGCAGGAAGTAGACGAAGCCGGATTACCAATAATAGGCAAAAAATTAGAAACCCGTTATGTAAGAATAGGCCAAGTTCCATTTGATGGGAAAAATCAAAAAAAGTTAGAAGGCGTTAAACCGAATGATAAGGTGCAAGTCACGGTACCCACCGATGATCAAGGGGCTACAGGTACATTTGAAATATCTGTCAAAAATGTAGAACGACAAGTTTTGCCAGACGTAGATGGGGATTTCATAAAAATTGCCGATCCGGAAGCAAGCAACATGGCAGATTATCGTAAACGCATCCAAGATCGATTGGACAAGACCTATGCACAACGGGCAGATGAAGCCTTTGATCAGAAGCTATCCGATGCCATGATTGATAAAACCAATCCGGAATTTCCGCCCTCCATGGCAGAATCATATTTAGATCATATGGTAGATGATGTGACGAAGAAGAATCAACAGGGTCAGCAATTAGATAAAGACAAAGTTAAAGAAGTCTATAAGCCCATTGCAGAAAGAAACTTGAAATGGTATTTAATCCGAAATGCAATTATTGCAGATCAGTCATTTGAAATTTCCAAGGTCGATGTAAGTGCAGAGATTGATCGTAGAAAAAAAGAAATTCCAAACCAAGCCAAAGAAGTTGAAAAATTCTTTAAAAAGCCTAGTAATCGCTCCAGACTTGAAGATGATTTAATGGAAAAGAAAATCTTGGCTTATTTGGTAGAATTTGCGAAAATCAAAGTGGTTAAAATGAAGACAAAAGACCTTCGTAAGCAATCTGAGGCGAAAGCAAAATAAAAATGAATAACGATACCCTGAATCAATTAATTCCAATGGTGGTTGAACAGACCGGTCGTTTTGAACGTGCTTATGATATTTATTCCCGATTACTAAAAGAACGAATTGTTTTTTTGGGGACGCCCATTGATGATATGGTTGCTTCCGTAATTATTGCTCAATTATTATTCTTAGAAGCTGAGAGTGGTGAAAAAGATATTAGTCTATACATCAACTCTCCCGGTGGCATCATTACATCAGGGATGGGTATATATGATACCATGAATTATATTAAACCGGATGTGGCCACTATATGTATGGGGCAAGCCGCCAGCATGGGAGCTTTTTTATTATCTGGCGGTGCGAAAGGAAAACGGTCGGCACTCCCTAATGCGCGGATCATGATTCACCAGCCATTGGGTGGCGCAGAAGGTCAGGCTTCAGATATTAAAATTCAAGCCGATGAAATTTTACGGTTGCGAACCAATCTGAATAAAATTTTAGCCAAGAACACCAAGCAAACGCTGAAAAAAATCGAAAAAGATACAGACCGAAATTTCTTTATGAGTTCTGAGGAAGCGAAAAAATACGGTTTGATTGATACTATACTTTAAGAAAGAAAATAAATGAGGAAAATGCGCATTCCCACGCCTTTGGATCCCTCTGCGAGTGAGGATAGTTCCTCCT
>CAYVNB010000014.1:3374-16435 GCA_964452665.1 uncultured bacterium | reverse complement strand
TAATGCTTTACGCCGCATTTTTTCAACACTTACAATATAATAATTGGAACGGACCATGTCCTCCGGTTTTACAGGAGACATAAAACGTACTTTATTGGTCCCATAATTCACGAACTGTTTAATATCAGGTACGGGGATATCTTCCAGATTCATATCATCGGTGAGTAAAGGAATCAAAGATAAGGTCAAAAATCCATGTGCAATGGTGCCCCCATAAGGCGATTCTTTTTCAGACTGTTCCGGATCGACGTGGATCCACTGGTGATCGCCCGTTGCTTCTGCAAATTGATTGATGCGATCCTGGGTCATTTCGTACCATTTTCCTATGATGGGTTCACCAATTTTTGATGACCAATATTCAAATCCTTTCTCTAAAGACATTTTACCCCCTATTAGGTTCTAATCAAATTGCATCAAATAAATAACTGTATTTAATTACGAATGACTTCGTACTGGATGCAATAGGAATTCCATCATAATCCTGAGTCTGATTGTATACAATATATAGGCCTGTCGCTGCAGACTGTTGCCAAATGAAACGCCAGTTCATGGACCATTGATCCGATTGATTATTATATTGCAACAGGGATTGCACATACATTTGGGGCGATAAGGCATAGGTCAACCTGGATCGGATTAAGTGGGTTACAAATTGATTATCCGGCAAGGTCACATCATTATACTTTGATATCAATTCGGAGGTAAATCGGTTCCCAATTCTCAATCTTATTGTTGTGTCTGTATTCACACGACTGCCATTAAAAAATCCACCAATCTTATTCACCATAACTACACTTAATGGTTTGGTTAAATTCGTATTGGTTCGAATATGCAATTCCCGATTATTGTATGTTTTTTTTGGTACAATGATCCCTTTTACAATTTCAAATGGATCTGTTACCCCCTCTTTTGTGAAGTTAATTCCTGTATCAATCCTAAATCCATTTCGAAATTCCCAATGACTATCAACATGAAGAAAGCCTGTTTGGTGGAATCCATCCAATTTCCAATATCCCCAATAGGTTATATGCGGTCGAATTTCCATTAAGCCAAATAGGTCCTTTGGACGGGTACGGTTTAAAATCCGAAATAATACCTTTCGGTATCCCTGCCGTTTGACAAAACCCATCTGAGGATTAAAGTTTTTTCCAACTTCTGAATATCTGAGCTGATTGGTAAATGATTGTGTATTTCGATTGGCTTCTAGAACATAGGCGTAATTTCCTGTGTCTTCAGCTCCTGGCAAGGGATCTGTTCTGGCAGCAAATCCGATTAATTGAATAGATTCGCCAATTCCCAATGCCCCGTCAAAAGAGTAAGATCTACTGGTAAACCCTTCAGAACCGAGTCCCTGTCGGTTGGTAACCATGGCACCATAATGGGTTCTATTCGGTAATTCTTTTCTAATTCGAAAAACACCATAATTATCCCCATCAGATACATCTTTGACTTTTTGGGTACGCATATTCAATAAACCAACTTTCATCCCGGCTACGTCTCCAGTCAATCGACCCCCACCCAGAATGGGAACTTGATTTCCATTCACAATACCGATCCTTCGACTAAAAAACATTTCAATATCAGGACCATAATAGGTATTCTCTCCTGAAGAAAATAGGCCTGCATTTTCAAGGAAGAATGCTCGTTTTTCAGGGAAAAATAAACTGAACCGATCCAAATTGATCTGCTGTTCATCTGCTTCAACTTGCGCAAAGTCTGTATTATATGTGAGATCCAGTGTGAGACTGGAAGTAACACCCACCTTGGCATCTAACCCAAAATCCTGACCGGATGTAATGTGCGATTCGTCCCCTTTCACATTATTTTGATTTGCTAACCCGTAGGGCATCAGTTTTACATTTCGGTTAGAGGGAACATTGATTCCAGTTATGGTACCTGCCGAAGCCAATCGATTAATACTAAATTGACGCGGAATTGGTGACCAGTAGGCATGTTCATTTTTCCGTGCAATCGTTCGTTGAAAATTTGCCCCCCAAGATTGATCTTTTTCTCCCGAAAACCGCAACGTTTTGAATGGAATGGCAAATTCAGCACTCCATCCATAATCACCGATCTCCGTCTTTACCTCCCATGCTGCATCCCAGTTAATATTGAAATTGGCACCAGTCCCAACGGATTGGCGCGTACTGCTAATTGACATTCCTTCACCGCCACCGCTTACTTGAGCATCGTATTCAATTCCACCTGCATTAGTACCAAATACAAATCCATTTTTCTGATCCTGAAATGTATCCAAAATAAATATGAAACTATCCGTATTATTTAAGGCTGCATCCCGCCTCGTATCCGAGATAACGATACCATTTGGATCAGTGTCATAACAGACCACAGACACATAGAACATATAATCAGAATACATTACCCGGACTGCTGTTTGCTCTGTGACAACCTGTCCCTCATCTGGGGATTTTTGTGTAAATGAAACAATAGGTGGTATAGAAGACCAAGCCTCATCATTTAATACGTTTCCATCGAGAATCGGTAGTTTTATGGTACGGGAAACAGGGAAGATACTTTCTGCTACCAAGATATTAAATACAATTATACTGAAAATGATTGAATGAGAAATTGTTTTCATAGGATACCGAGGGTATAAGAGATTTTAGTTTTTATAATGCATCAAACAAATAGCTATATTTAATAACAAATGATTTTGTACTAGATGCAATCGGGATACCATCATAATCCTGGATATGGTTATAGACCAAGTACAATCCGGTGGCTGCAGATTGCTGCCAAGTGAATCGTCCATTCATAGACCATTGATCGGACCGGCTATTATATTGAATTAAAGATTGGATATACATCTTGGGTGTGAATGCATAAGTGATTCTAGCGCGAATCAGATTAGTGGTAAAATTCCCTCCAGGCAGTTTAACATGATTATAGTTCGAACTGAATTCTGATGTGATTTTATCCTTATATCGGAACCGAATAGTAGGTGTCACATTAACTCGGTTTCCACCAAAAAAACCTCCAATTCGATTCATTGAACTAAAACTAATTGGTTTTGATCGGTCGGTCATGATCATAATTTGAATCTCTTGGTCATCATAACTACCTGTTGGGACGAATACTGAGTCTGCAATTTCAAATGCTTCAAGCACTCCTTCCTTTACCAAGTTAGTTCCTGTATGAATTTCGAAGCCAGACCGGAATTCCCAATGTGTATCTATATGCCAACGACCTGACTCTTGAAAACCATCTAATTTCCAATAACCATCAAAATTTATATGTGGCCGAAATTCTAACAACCCAAAATTATTTTCTGGACGAAAGCGGGTAAAAATACGGCCAGACCATTTTCGATAATTCTCGCGTTTTAAATAACCCATTTCCGGGTTGAAGTTTGCACCGACTTCATCATAAGACATGGAAGTAGATATTTGTTTAGTATCCCGCGCCAATTCAATCCGATAGGCATAAGCATTATCTTTATCCATTTCTGGTGTATCGGTTATTCCCGCAAAAAAGATAAACTTGCTCAGTTCACCAATCCCAATTTGAGCATCAAGCGAGTAAGATTGATTAAGATACCCATCTTTACCACCATGGTTAAGAGCTGTTAGCATACCACCAAGGTGAGTTCGATTTGGCAATTCTTTTTTCAATCGAAATACGGAATATTGATTGGCCTCTATTACATCTTTCACTGACTTTGTCCCCATGCTGAGGACCCCTATTTTCATACCACCAAAAGTGCCGGTTAGCCTTCCTCCTCCCAAAATGGGTACCGGTGTTCCGCTAGGTCCAACACCTATACGTCGGCTAAAAAACATTTCAATATCCGGACCAAAGTAACCACCACCGGTTCCAACAGAGAAAAGGCCCGCATTTTCTAAAAAGAATGCACGTTTTTCAGGAAAGAATAAACTGAAGCGATCCAGATTGATCTGTTGATCATCGGCCTCCACTTGGGCAAAATCTGTGTTATAGGTTAGATCTAATGCCATAGTTGAACCGATACTTACTTTAGCATCCAAACCAAAATTGCCATCACTATCTGAGGACGATGTTTCATTTTTAATCTTATTATTCTGACCTAAGATATATGGAATTATTTTGATATTTCTAGCATTGGGTACATTCATAGAGTTTAGCGTGCCAGCGGATACGAGGCGGTTCATTGTAAATTGTCTTGGTATAGGCGACCAATGTGCTTCTTCTTTTTTTCGACCGATTACCCGTTCAAAATTAATTCCCCAAGATTGATCATCATCCTTTTTATAACGCAACGTTTTAAATGGGATTGCAAATTCTGCACTCCATCCATAATCTCCGCGCTCTGATTTTACTTCCCACACCGCATCCCAATTCACATTAAAACCGCCACCAGTACCAACACTAAATCGGCGCATCATGCTTCCTCCTTCTCCACCACCTGTGATTTGGGCATCATATTCAATACCTGCTGGATTTGTACCAAATAAATATCCGGTTTGATAATCATGAAATGTGTCAATAATGAATGAAAAACTATCGGAATTATTCAGTGGAGAATCCCGCCGCGTATCAGAGATTACAATTTTATCTGGATTTTTATCATAGGCAATGAGAGCTACAAAAAAATATGTGTCCGAATACATAACTTTTACTACTGTCGCTTCTGAAACAGCTTGCCCTTCATCGGGTGTTTTTTGCGTAAAAAGTGTTATCGCTGTCGCTTCGGACCATGCTGAATCATTAATTACATCTCCATCCAAAACAGGATCAGAAGATGCTCTTACGGCAGAAGCGACTTGTTGTCCAATTACAGTTGAAAAAATAAATAGTCCTATAACGAAGGTTTTCTTCATAATCTATGCTTGCCAATAGCTACAGAATATTATTGACAATTTTGGCCATATCGACACATTGCTTCGTTACGCCACCTTGATCGTGAGATGTTAATGTAACTCCCACTTTGCACCAGCCAATGGTTAAGTCTGGATGATGATTCATTTTTTCCGCTGCTTCTGCAAGTTTATTCACGAACGCTATCCCCTCCATGTAACTATCAAAGGTTACTGAAAGATGTATGGCATCATTACCATATGTCCATTTGTTTAATTCACCTAAACTAGATTTAATCTCTGCTGGAGAAAGTAAAGCCATAAGACCTCCTTCTTAGGTTGGATTGGCTGGCAATAATTTACGAAATGCCCATCGAAGCCATCCAATGGAAATGATGGTGGCAAAGATGCCGGATATGACCATGGCATACCACATCCATTCCACCGGTTTATCCAAAACGTTGGTAAAGTAATATGCCAATGGACCAGCGACACCAATTACCCTTATCACTGTAATGATTAATGAGGGCATACCCAGACCAATTCCTTGCAAAATACGACCGATGGTTAATCCAACGGCGATTAATGGAAAGATTACCGCAATATTTCGCAAATACCCCACAGCAATCGTTTGAATTATTTCTTCTTTTGTAAATGCCGTTACCACTATGGGCGCCAAAAGGAATAAAAGAATCGAACCAGTGACCGTAATCATCACCGATCTTGAAATGCCATATCTCGTAATAAATTTAATTTTTTTAATTTCTTTCGCCCCATAAAACATCCCCACAATTGTGGTCAAAGAAGAAGCAATCCCCATGATGGGCAGAAAGACCACCATTTCCACCCTGCCACCAACCTGATAGGCTGCCACCGCATCGGTAGAAAAGTTCACCAGCATTTTGTTAAATACCAACTGCCCTAATGACATAACGATCATAGACATGGATGCGGGGATACCGACTTTAATAATATCTTGAATGATAAATCGTGATGGTTTGAAGTCTCGCATTTTGAATCGGACATATGAATGTTCTTTCACAAAAAGCATAAATACGAAGATAATAAATACAATAATCTGGCTGATGGTACTGGCACAAGCTGCCCCGGCCACACCAAAATCCAGTGTAAATATAAATATAGGATCTAAAATAATATTAAGAACCGTCCCAAGGCCCGCCACTATCATGGGGAGTTTCATGTCCCCTTCACCTGCCAGGATGGACCGGAAGAACATGGAGAAAATACCAAATGACATACCGTAACAACTCACCTTTAAATAATCCCACGCCAGGGGAAGCACTACCTCTGTACAGCCCATCATTATCAATAATTGTGGGCCGAATAGTAATCCGCCCGTAGTAAGCACAGCACTAATGACCAGCGCCATTGCCACTGAATGTTCGGCCGCATTATCTGCATTAGCCTTATCGTCTGCACCAATAAATCTTGCAATGGATGCAGTCACGCCGCTACCTAATCCAAATGATAGACCCATGACGAGAAAAAAGATGGGCATGTTAAAGGCAACAGCAGCAATAGAGTCCCCGCCCAATTTGCCAATAAAAATCATATCCACGATGGTGTAAAGGGTTTGAATGCCCATGCCAGCGATAATGGGCAGAGCCAATCTCCACATGGATCTGGCCGGATTATCCAAAAAAGATTGGAGCCGCGAATGACGATTATCTGACGATTGCATAGGCGCGGAATTTAAAGGAAATGATTTAGTTGATTGATTGAATTATCTACGACCGTAGCATTTAATTTGCTCATCCAAAACCAGAATTGGCTGGGGTTGCACACCCGGGTTTGGCGCAGGCAGGATCAAAAGATGCCCCGACGGAGACTGCCGGTGCAGATAATTGTTTTTGGGATTTGTTTGCTTCACATTTTGGACATGCAATATCCGAATCCCGGATGGAACTCGATATCACTAGCTCTTCGAATCGATGTCCGCATTTTCCACATATATAATCAAACATGGGCATTATTAATGATCCTTTTTTTCGGGCCAACATAGGATCAAACCCATGATTGAACCATAAGCCATAATGTTGAATGGATCAGAGGTAATCGTGCAGGTTCCTGTATTACATCCAATAAAATAATAGTATCCGTAACCAACCAGACTCCCGGTCACAACTCCGGAAGTGATTCGCATCCATTTTGTATTCAATATTTTTCTCGATTTTTCCGTGATTGAAGTTAATCAAATTAAAAGGGCCAAAAAATGGGGATCATTACAATGGCCAGAATCCAAAAAGTAAGTGATAATGGCAGCCCCACTTTCAAGAAGTCAGAAAATTTATATCCACCTGGACCATAAACCATGAGGTTGGTCTGATACCCCACAGGTGTACTAAAGGATGCAGATGCTGCAAAACAAACAGCAAATATAAAGGGGCGTGGATCAATCCCCATTTGGCTGGTCACCGCCATAACAATCGGTGTCATAATAATGGCTGTGGCCGTATTTGAAGACACTTCCGTAAGAATCATGGTAATCAAATAGATCAATGCCAGCAGTACATACGGTTGTTTAGATGGCCCAAATCCATCCACCACGCTTGAAATAGATGCTCCAATTAAATCGGCAGTACCGGTAGACTTAATCACAATCCCCAATGGAATCAACGCTGCGATCAAAATAATGACTTGCCAATGGATCGACTGATAGGCCTCATTGGGGGATATGACGCGAAACATCATTAACAATACCGCACTAATTAATGCCCCTTTTAAAATGGGCAAAATGCCCAGCGCTGCCAAGAGAATTATCCCCATAACACTGACGATTGTAATCCACCAAAACCGTACCTTCACCAAATCCGCTTTTACTTCGCCCAGTAATATGAATTCACCGCTGTTGGCCAGTTCGCCCAATTGTTTGCGGCCGCCATAGATCAATAATGTGTCATACGTATGTAAAATTACATGAGCGATCTTCTTTCGCAAGATTGTCCCTTCTCGTCGTATAGCAAGGATAAATGCATCAAACCGATTCCTGAAATTGCTCTGCATCAGGGATTGCCCCACGATATCTGATTGATCCGTAAGCATGCATTCCATGAGAACATTGTCTTCCTGTTCCAATTCTTTTTGGGTCAATTTTTCGTCTGTGAGTAGAGATACTTTCTCCACCTCTTTCATTCGGAGGAAACTTTCTACCGTCCCTTTTACAAAAAGAATATCGTCTTCATAAATTTTCTGTTCGCCAACATTATGAGAGATCAATCGACCATCCCTTTGGATATCCAAAACCATCACATCATAGTTCTGGTTTACTTGACGGTCACGACAGGTGGTACCCAACAGAGGTGAATCGGCTGACACACGCATTTCCGTCAAATAACCGGCCATGTGATAACTCTGTGTCAAACTGGATGTCACTGTTCTTGAGGGTAAAATTAGAGGCGCAATCCATAATACATAGACCAATCCTATCAAAAATTTTACCAAACCATATCCGGCGAATTCGAACATCCCCAAAGGCGTCCCGCCATTTTCCACATACATGGCATTTACGATCAAATTGGTAGACGTCCCCACCAACGTAAGCGTCCCTCCCATGATGGCAGCATAGCTGAGGGGAATTAACAATTTTGATGGACTCAATCGGTACTGGTGGGCCAACCGAATCGTTACCGGCATAAAGATGGCCACAATGGCCGTATTATTCATAAGGGCACTGGCGATGCCGATCGTAAATAAATAAACGCCAAGTCCTAATGTTTTGGATCGAGTAACCAATTTATTGACCCGGACAATGAGGTATTCCAGAATCCGTGTTTTTTGCAACGCATTACTCAAGACAAAGAGGAGTCCGATGGTAATAACTGCCGGGTTTGAAAATCCGGATACGGCTTCAGCTGGCGTGAGAAAATTCCCCAAAAAAAGGATACTCAACACCAATAAAGCAGTTACATCCAATGAGAATTTCTCTGTCACAAAGAGAATAAAGGCAAGGAGGATTAATCCGAGAACAAATGCAATTTCAAATGTCATGGGTCAGATAGATTTAAATTTGAACGTCGTCGATCTGTTCCGGCTCAAGAAAGCCTTCTGCATATTTCATGTATATTTTTTCTTTCACAAATATATCAAAGAGATCCACATCAATATGAGCGTCATTCTTCATAAAGCCGAGGATACGCATGGCCTGGCTTAAGGTTTTCCCCTTTTTGTAGGGGCGGTCCCGAGCGGTTAATGCTTCGAAAATATCGGCAATGGCCATGATACGGGCTTGAACAGACATTTCATCTTTGATCAATCCTTTGGGATAGCCAGTCCCATCCAATTTTTCATGGTGGCCACCTGCGAATTCAGGCACATTCCGTAAATGTTTTGGGTAGGGTAATTCTTCCAGCATATTGATCGTGACCACAATGTGATCATTAATGACCTTTCGTTCCTCCGGTGTGAGTGTCCCTCTTGGAATGGTCAGGTTATATACTTCATCTTCAGACAGAAAATCTTCCATTTTTCCATTAGACTTCCATTTGTATTTGGCAATATTATGGACCCGGGTCTTTTTATCGCCAGACATAAATTCACCACCCACGTTGGATTCCTTCACGAATTCCAAATCCTGTTTTAGCTGCCCGATTGTTTTTCGGTAGGCCTTTTTCAAATAGGTAATTTTCTCTGATTTTTGATCAGAAGACAGTGATGAATTCCGCTCGATTTTCAATTCTTTTTTTAGTCTCTTAATCTCTTCGTCCCGGCGAAGCACCCCAAACCGCGTTTCCACTTCATTTACCCGATCATAGATGGTTTCCAGCTTCGTGGATTTATCCACCACAAATTCAGGGGTCGCAACTTTACCGCAATCGTGGAGCCAAGCGGCGATCTTTAATTCATACATTTCTTTATCGGAAAAGGATATATCGGAGAAGGGTCCATCTGTTGTATCCTGAACCGCTTCAGCCAGCATCATGGTAATTTCAGGAACGCGGGCACAATGGCCCCCTGTATAAGGTGATTTTGCATCAATGGCGGAGGCAATCAGCTTAATGAATGATTCAAATAAATTTTCTAAATCTTTAATGAGGTTTTTGTTAGTGATGGCCACGGCAGCCTGACTGGCCAGTGCTTCTACCATTTCTTGAACATCGGAAGCAAATAAGATAATCTTTTTGGATTTCAGATCCTGAGCATTCAATAATTGTAGGACGCCGATGATTTCATCTTCATGATTTTTTAATGGCACCGTGAGAAAAGATTGAGATCGATAGCTCGTTTTTTCATCAAACATCTTAGTTCCGGTAAAATCAAAACCTTCCGCGGTGTAGGCATCTTCAATATTCACCGTTTCGCCCGTGAGGCCCACATAAGCTGCAATCATGGTTTTATTCGGTTCTCCTTCATCCGTGTACAGTTTCACGGGATAAAATGGAATATCTTTTCCGGAGGTGCCCCCCATATGGAAATTAAGGGAATCGGTCATCATGATTTCGAAGCGAAGTCGCTGGTCGTCGGTCATCATATATAAGGTACCCCCATCCGAATTTGCAATCCGTTTGGCCTCGATTAAAATCATCTCTAAAAGCTTATTCATATCCTTTTCTTTGGATAGGGCCAAGCCGATATTAGACAGATTTCGAATCTGCTGTTCCAGATCGGTAATGTAGGATTTTACCGCCTTGGGCGCGTCTGCCAGATAGGATGCCACCTGGGTAGCTGAATATGTTGTTTTTTTCGCCATGGTTTTGATCGAATCGTTTCGAGGGAAAACTTACTGAAATCAATTATGCCGAACAACTATATAGATGAAGTATGTATGGATTGAATTTTCTAATTTTACGGATGGATCATATCCAAAAAACGTTCAAAAATGCCCTTCGAGGCCGACCCCATGTTCAGGACTTATTTTCTTCGGCCCAAGCCCTTATCGATTCGAATGACACATCGGCCATCCATGCCTTTTTAGAATTGGGGCACCTCCCTTCAGTGTCTTTGGCCATGGCTGAAGATAAAAAAGTGGATGAATGGTTCAATCTTATCCATCAACTGATACTTCAATCCAATTTTAATCTCTATGCCCTGATGAAACAACGGACAAAACAGTATGGGAATAAACCCCTATTTCAATCCATTGCTGAGAATGAAATTACCGCCCATTCCTATGAAGAGGTATGGCAGAAAATCCAATCCATCGGTTCTTATTTTTGTAGCCACTTACAGAATGATGATACGGTAGGTATTTTTACACCCAATCATTTGAATGGTGTATTGATTGATTTGGCCTGTCTAACCTATGGGATTCGTGTTGTGCCGATTCCACTAAATTTATCGACTGAGCATTTGGATTATATATTGGATCATGCGGAAATCACTCATTTATTCATGGGTAGTAACCAGGCACGGGAATTATTATCTGAAGCGAAAATAAGTCCATTATCATTAAACGCTATCCAATTAGATGACCATGATCAATGGCATGACTTTCTGTTGACCTGTGGCAAAACCAAAATCGTTAATCCAAAATCCATCAATCAACAATCTTTGGCCACGATTATGTATACATCCGGAACCACGGACAATCCAAAGGGCATTATATTTTCTCAGGAAAATATCATCACCAAACGATTTGCCCGGGCATTGGCCCTGCCGAAAATCGGCCCGGAAGATAGTTTTCTTTGCTACCTCCCTCTCTACCATACTTTTGGCCGATGGTTTGAAATGACAGGATCCATCTTTTGGGGGTCCACCTATACATTTACAGAATCCACTTCATTTAAAACACTCCTTCGAGATTTTAAAATCGCCAAGCCCTCCGTCTTTATTTCCATTCCGAAACGGTGGATCCAGATCCAGGAGCAAGTGGCTGCTTCCATCCCCATTGAGAAAGTGGAAGATGACGAAATTGCAAAAGTGACTGACACTATAACCGGCGGAAATTTAAACTGGGGACTCTCTGCCGCCGGCTATCTCGATCCGGATATTTTTAAATTTTTTAATCAAAATAATATCCATCTCCTCAGCGGATATGGGATGACAGAAGCCACCGGGGGCATTACCATGACACAACCCGAAGATTATGTGGCGGATTCTGTGGGCAAGGCTCTTCCCGGAATTGAATTAAAATTAGCTGAAGATGATGAACTCCTCATGCGAGGACCATACGTTTCTCCAGGCTATTATAAAGATGAAATTGAAGGATCACATTATGATGGCTGGTTTCAATCCGGGGATATTTTTAAGGAGAAAAGAGGCCATTATTTTATTGTCGATCGCAAAAAGGAGATTTATAAGAATAGCCGCGGCCAAACCATATCTCCCCAGAAAATTGAAAATTTATTCCAAGATTTTGAAGCAATCCGATCTGTATTCCTTGTGGGAGATGGAAGAGAATTCAATACAATCCTTCTCTACCCTGAACCGGAAAATGATGCGGTAGATCTGCCAAGTATGTCCCAGGAAGAGGTCCGGACTTATTTTAGTTCTCTCGTGTTTTCAGTAAATACCTTTTTACCCCCATATGAGCGAATTGTGAATTATGCTATCATTCCCCGCGATTTTGACCATGACCACGATGAACTGACGCAAAAGAATACCTATAAACGTAAAAATATTCTCAAAAACTTTTCTGCCGTCATTGATCCCATGTATGAGAAGAATTATATCAGCCTAATACATGGTGATTATGAGGTAAAAATTCCAAACTGGCTCCTTCGGGAAAAAAGTCTGACTCGTGGCGATATCCAATGGGATGGGAAAAAAATTCGAGAATATGAATTGAAAGAAGGCCTCCCGTTAAAATGGACTAAAAAATCACTGCAAATTGCTGATTATCATTACCATACAAAAGAGACAACCATCAGTTTGGAGAGAGTGCTGAGAGACCCCACACTTTGGATTGGTAATCAGGGATTGGTCGATTTTATTGGTAATGTGGGATTTCGAATTATAGCATTCGAACCCTATCGCGGTTTTACCTTAGATCATGGTTCACTCCCTTTCCAATCTCATGATCAATCTGTTGCGGATGCACCACCCTATCCGGAGGGGGATCCAACCACGGCCACTTTGCATCAGGCTGCTCACAATTTATTTGAGTCGGATCCCCAGCACATTCGCGTTGCCATGGATTATTTACACTCGGCCATAGATTCACCCAACCACCAACCCATTATTCAGGATCAATTGCTTCGACTGGCCAATCATCCTGATCCATCCATTTGGTTACGAGCTTTGGAAAAGCTTATGCCCCACATCAATGGAAATATGTTCATTGATCTTTATCGTCATTCCAATGATTTGGAT
>CAYVNB010000014.1:0-3274 GCA_964452665.1 uncultured bacterium | reverse complement strand
CGAACCGAACCATCCTTAATGATGGTTTTCGTACATGGATTAGCGAACAATTTGATCCTTCATTTGATTGGAACCCCATTCTTCAATTTGATCACAATGTAGATGCAGCAATCCGGGAAACATTAGAGAAAGCCATTCGAGAAACCACTTTGATTCAAGAGTCAGTATATATCTATTCAAAAGGTGAACGCATCAATTTAATAGATATTGCCCCAGAAGGTGTATGGCTTACACTCTTAGGCAGTGGTCATGGCAAATTTGTGGTACGGACGCTGGTTCAACTCAACAATAAGCAGGCCTATAATTTTGTCATCAACGTTAATGATGATTTAAATGCATCTCGATTTAAGCGAGAAACCAATTGGCTTATATCCATCGGTGCCAGCGTGACAGAAGATAAATTGGTCGAAGATTTCGGATCCATCTGGAAAGACCATAACGTCTTTACGGAAGAATATATCCCGGGCGAAACGGTCCGGCAGTATTTAAATCGTAAGCAAGATGAAATTGCATCGGGCACATTTCCGGATCGATGGCAAATGCGTTGGCTCCATTTTATTTGGAATTCGGTCGCCGCATATATTGAATTTTGGAAGCGATCCGGCCAAACTAGAATGATTGCCGATGCATCCCCAAGGAATGTAATCATTCCTGAATTTGATTATTATACAGGCACGCGCCTGGTATCCATTGCGGGCCGTAAAAAGGCCGAATCTATTTCAGAGGTATTGATGGCTCTGTATCAACAATTTATTTTAGAGACGGAAGATCAATTCCCTGGATTGAAAAAAATGGCGGAATGGGAAATTTTGTTTACAGTTGTCCTCGAAATTCTTGGTACCAAAGAAGGCAGCAGATTGCTAAAGACCATACGATCATCTGATAATAAAATGGGGTTGACCCAAAAACGGGTGAAGGCATTTCTTCAGGATGTTTCTGAATTTGGCCTATTGAGAAAGCCGGTTGTATTCGCTTCTCTCCGCTATCAACGATGGTTAGATCTGAATCCGGAAGCCACCCACAAAGCCAAGGGTATTATCATCCAGGATCTATATAAAGATTATAAGTTGCAGCAGATGATTGAAAAATATCCAGAAACACGGATTCGGTTTTTTCTCATGACTGCCTTTCGTGATGCCAACCAAAATTTGATTAATCGCCTCAATGCCCTCATGAACCAAATGCGTTCTGAATCAATTTCTGAAGAACAATTAGAAACCCATCTCCACCATATACATGATGAAGTGGAATTGACTGAACCAGAAAAATATTTCCTAACTCGTCTCGTATTTGAACATGTGGATGCAGCAGACTATGCGGAATTGATCTCCAGGGATATGGGTGAAAAAGGTCGATTAGATCTGGTAGTGCTGGTGGATGATTCATCGGGACAAAAATTCAAAATTCGGCCCCCATTTCACCCTAAAGAAGTGGCGCGATTTCATCGCATGCTCCTTGATGCCAATTTGGATGTCCAATTTGAAACACACCATTCATTTCTCCTTCTACTCGATAAAAAAGATCATATGGCCGGTGGTGTATTTTGGAAAAAAACAGGCCCCAGAATTGCCCATTTAGAAAAAGTGGTGATTACCCCTCATTATCAAAAGAGCCATTTAAGCATTCGTGTGGTTGAAGAATTATTTCAACGGCTTCGATTAAAAAAGTATAAATTCCTCACGGTTGGGTTTTTCCAATCAGGACTTTTTTACAAACTGGGATTTGAAATTGACCAAAAGTTTGGGGGCTTAGTCAAAAAGTTATAATTGATTTTATTTTGGATTGCATCAACTGAGTTAATGCATGGATTAAAATAATCAATCTATTGCAAAAATTAATACAGCATGAGGTAGATCAGTACACCGGTAACGGATACATATAGCCAAAGGGGCAATGTAATCTTGGCAATCTTTCGGTGTTTACCTAATTGATCCGTCCATCCCCTGTAAAGGGTCACCAATGCCAGCGGGATGATGATGGCCGCCAGTAAAATATGGGTCAATAAAATGAATAGATAGATTTCGGTGAATTCACCTGTGTATTGTTTCGGACCTGCCTTGAACCAATGATAAATCACATAAGAGACCAAAAAGGCACTGGAAGTGCCAAAAGAAGCCAGCATCACATTCTTATGGCGCTGCCGTTGTTTCTGTCGAATCAATACATATCCATAAACCAGCAGAATAGTTGTGATACCGTTTAAAGTGGCATTCACCATTGGAAGGACAGACACATCTAATGTGCCCTCGATACCTTGGGGGCGGGGACCTAAAATCAAAAAGGCCACCGTAGCAGAGATGACCACGGACACAATATAGATGATTCGCAACCAAAAATTATCCTGATTCAAATTCATTTTGCTGCCAGCAATGTATTGATATCTTGTTTCAATGCGGTTATTTCTTCCGTTTTCATGCCATTATAGTAACCACGAATTTGGCCTTGTTGATCGACCAGTGCAAACTTTTCACTATGAAAAATAATATCCTCATAATCACCGATTTTGAATCCGTCTTTAATGATTTTCTGAACTGATTCTTCCGGTCCGGTTAAAAAGTGCCAACGGTCTGTATTAGCATCATAGCGGGATGCATATTCAGCCAACACTTCCGGCGTATCATATTCCGGATAAACGGATATGGATACAATCCGCACATCATCGTCTTCTCGATATGCATTATGGACGATATTCATATTTCCCGTCATGACCGGGCAGGCCATATTGCAGGTGGTGAAAATAAAATCTGCCACCCAAACCTTGCCAGCCATATTGGCTTTCGTAATAGTTTTATCATCACTATCGGTAAATGAAAACTCGGGTACAATGCCGATGACCGGTAATCCGCTAACCTGATCCACTTCTTTTATAAAATAGGTTATAGCAAGGAAAATGGCCACAACACCATAAATGATAAATCGTGTTTTTTGATTCATGTTTATAATCCTATATCAATCATAATGATAATTAGAAGTGCCGGCAAATATATCACCGAAGCCTTCAACAATAATAATGCACTTTTGTGAGATCGATCCTTCGCCAATGGGATGGCTGACATAAAGAAGACACAAGAAATAATTGTTACGCCGATGAGGTATATTGTACCCAAAGCCCCTTCAATCACAGGGAGGAGTGCAACAGGGATTATTAGAAGGAGATGCCAAAATATCTGGCGCATGGTTCGATTACCATTCGGTTCAATAACCGGCAACATTTTAAAATCGGCAGCAGCATAATCATCCTTACACATCCATGCGATTGCATAAAAATGGGGAT
>CAYVNB010000013.1:0-16870 GCA_964452665.1 uncultured bacterium | reverse complement strand
TCACTTTTCCCATCAATGATATCTTGAATTTCTTTTTTAATTGAAATCATTGCATTACAAAACCGATCCAATTCTTTTTTAGATTCACTTTCGGTAGGCTCAACCATGAGTGTTCCCGGAACAGGGAAAGACATGGTAGGCGCATGGAATCCATAATCAATTAATCGTTTGGCCACATCTTCATCGGTAATACCTGATTCTTTTTTTAATGGACGAAGGTCCAAAATAAATTCATGTGCAGAGTAACCATTGGCGCCACGGTATAAAATAGGGAAATGGTCTTTTAATCGATGGGCCATATAATTGGCATTCAAAATTGCAGTTTCAGTACATGCCTTTAGTCCCTCATCTCCCAGAAGGGCAATGTAGGCCCAAGAGATGGGTAGGATGCCTGCGCTCCCCAGTGGCGCTGCAGATACAGCATGAATTGCTTTATCACTATTTTGCAATATGGGATGCCCAGGTAAAAATGGAACTAAATGTTCTGCCACACAAATGGGTCCCATACCCGGTCCGCCACCCCCGTGAGGAATGGCAAAAGTTTTATGCAGATTAATATGGCAGACATCCGCACCGAATTCACCCAGCCGTGCCAGCCCAACCATGGCATTCAAATTTGCACCATCCAGATATACTTGCCCACCGTGCCGATGAACGATTTCACAAACCTTCCCGATAGATTCTTCAAATACACCGTGAGTTGAAGGGTATGTTACCATGATTGCCGCGAGCGTTTTACTATATTGTTCAGCTTTGGTTTTTAGATCGTCAATATCAATATTTCCATTTTCATCGCACTTTACTACAACCACATCCATACCACACATGACAGCACTGGCTGGGTTGGTTCCATGGGCGGAGGCGGGAATTAGACAAATATTTCGTTGGGTATCTTCTCGATCTAAATGAAAAGCGCGGACTACCAATAAGCCAGCGAATTCACCTTGGGCACCAGAATTGGGTTGGAGTGAACATCCCTGCAACCCTGTAATATCCATCAGCCAATCTGCAAGTGAATCACATATTTCCCTATACCCGTCTGTTTGATGGGTTGGGGCGAATGGGTGTAAAAAAGCAAATTCAGGCCAAGTGACGGGCATCATTTCTACGGCGGCATTTAGTTTCATGGTACAGGACCCCAATGAAATCATACTGGTATTTAGCGTAAGGTCTTTTGATTCTAACCGATGGAGATAACGCATCATTTCCGTTTCCGTATGGTAAGCCCTGAAAACTTCATGAGTGAGATATTGAGTTGATCGTTTCACTTTTAAATCGAACCCATTATTCTCATCACCATTTTTTATATTAAACACAGAAAGAATATCTGACAAGTCACCTGGAGACACAGTCTCATCCAGAGATATACCCACTTCACCATTTTCAAAATAGCGAAAGTTTAAATTATGATCTTCAGCACTTTGTTTGACTTCTGTAGATGTAATCCCACTCAATTTTATTCGGATAGTATCAAAAAATTGATCATGAATAATTGTGTACCCACTAGAATTCAGTGCAGTGGCTAAATCTTTTACTTTATTGTGCACTCTTTCTGCAATTGCTCGAATACCCTCAGCGCCATGGTAAACGGCATACATACCGGCCATGACTGCCAGCAGTACTTGAGCAGTACAAATATTAGATGTCGCCTTGTCTCGGCGGATATGTTGTTCTCGCGTTTGGAGTGCCATTCGAAGGGCGCGGTTACCCTGACTATCTTGCGAAACGCCTATGATCCGCCCGGGCATTTTCCGTTTAAATTCTTCTTTTGCGGCGATGAAGGCGGCATGAGGCCCACCAAATCCCATGGGTACGCCAAATCGTTGAGAACTACCGATAGCTAAATCTGCACCGATTTCTCCCGGTGAAGGTAGAAGTGCTAAACTTAGAAGATCAGTTGCTACCGCAATTCGTGCATCCTTTTCATGGGCCTTTAAGCAAAGATTTGAATAATCAGCTACTTTTCCATCTGTTGCGGGGTATTGAATTAATGCCCCGAAGATATCATCTGAAAATTCAAATTCATTTGTGGATTGAATCGTCAACTTGATACCAATTGGGTTGGCTCGCGTTTTTAAAACATCAATGATTTGTGGATGACAATCATCGGCAACTAAAAATTGATTTTTCCCTCGACTTGACCTGAAAAGTAAAACCATTGCTTCTGCTGCCGCCGTTGCTTCATCCAAGAGGGATGCATTGGCAATATCCATTCCGGTCATATCTGTGACCATGGTTTGGAAATTTAATAAAGCTTCAAGACGACCTTGAGATATTTCTGCCTGATAGGGCGTATAAGCAGTATACCAGCCGGGATTTTCTAAAATATTTCTTTGGATTACCGGCGGCGTAATTGTGCCGTAATAGCCCATACCGATATAAGATCGGGCCACAATATTTTTCGAAGCAATTTCTTTGATGGTTTTTAAAAGAACAAACTCATTTAATCCATCACCAATATTAAGTCCAGAGCCAGTGCGAATAGATTCGGGGAGAGTCTGACTGATGAGTTCATCAATGGATTTAAAACCCATTTCGGATAGCATTTGGTTTTGATCTTCCGATTTTGGGCCGATATGTCTTCGTGAAAAATTCTGCGTAATATCAGTGGACATGGGAAATTATTTCTTATCGTTTAGCATGTTAAAATGATTGATGAAAAACAGGAACTGAATTTATAAAAGGTAAGTCCTTTTTGTGTAATTATATTGAAAAGGAATTTCAATATGAATGGCGTCCAAACCGTATGGGTCACTATTCAATTATTAATTTAATTCAGATTGAAAAATTATTTACTATTTAACTGGGTAAAATAATACCGATCAAACGCTGCCAGTAAACTTTCTTGGCCAGAGTAGGGTGCAGGCGAATATCTTTTAGATTGAATCCCCAATTGAGATAATTTAGAAATGTACCAATCTTGCTTGTTGATCATGTCCCAAAAATCAATCCCTTCATTTGGGTTGTGTTCTCCAGATTCAATCACGTCTTTTGCAAAGAGCCACGTGCATTCTACTTTGCATTTATCAATCCCATTGGGTTGGACCGTATGATACATAACGTACTCAGGATGGAGACTCAAAAGCATGTTTGGGAAAATGCTATAATAGTACACCCGTCTTTGGTCATCTTTATTAAGACCACTTAAAGGTGGGCAACACAGATGGCCACTGGTAGTAACACTTTCCTTATCTTCATTGAAGTCCATATAACCACCCAGAAATGGTCCTTCGTGGAGGTCATTTCGCCCGCCCATGTAAGGTGTGATGGCTGCCAGATCAGGATGAAGAATTGGGCAGTGGTAACATTCACAATAATTCTGGATGACCAATTTCCAATTCCCGGCCACTTCATAATTGATCGTTTTCATAGGGGTTAGATCTTTAATTGTCCAATCCTTAAAGCGGCCAAACAACGGTGCAAAGGCAATGTCAAAATTTTTGGGGTTATCGCTGAAATTTATAAAAATAAAACCTTCCCATTCAGCTACTGGTACGGGAAAAAGTGGGTAATCTTCTTTTTCAAATCCTTCTACAGCATCCATGTGGGGTGCGCCTATAAGTTTTCCATCTAACCCATAGGTCCAGCCGTGGTATCCACACTGGATGGATTTTGAAAACTGGCCTGATATTTCTTCGCAGATCCGTGTGCCACGATGACGGCAGACATTAGTATGGGCCTTTAGTTTGCCTTCTTCATCTCGCAATATAATGGCACTTTCGGTTCCCATATTGATTACTTTGTACTGTCCCGGCTTACTCAATTCAGATAACCGCCCGGCGCAGATCCAGTTATTCAAAAAAATATTTTCATACTCTTTTTGCAGAATATCGGGATTCACATAATAATCCCGCTCAAGGGTATGAGCACCATGGGGCAGTGTTTCGGCTGTTTTTTTAAAGGTCATCCTTTTAAGATTTCCTGTGCTGCATTAAACCCATTTGTCCCATGGAGCCCACCGCCGGGATGGGTCCCGGGGCCGCAAAGATAAAGATTCTTGATGGGTGTCTTATATTGTGCTGTGGTTATGGTTGGGCGCATGAACATAAATTGATCTAATGTCATTTCTCCATGGTTCAAATTGCCTTCCGTCAGGTTGAATTGATCTTCCATATCCACCGGTGTTAAAAGAGATGATGATTCAATTTTAGATGAAATTCCGGGCAAATAGTTTTCCAAAACTCGGATCACATTCTGTTTCAGTTGATTTTTCACACCTTCAGACCAATGTTGATCTCGCATTGTATAGGGCGCATTTTGTATGGTGGCAGAAAGGACATGCTTACCATTGGGCGCAAAATCTGGATTAACTACAGACGGAATGGTGAACTCCATATAAGGTGAATCAGGCAGACGGCCATATTTAACCGAGTCAGCTGCGCGTTCCAGATATTCAATGGAAGGAGCAATGGAGAAGACCGTCCCTAATTGGTCTTCACAAACGTTAGGAATTTCCGGTAAGCTATTCAAGGCGAAATGGATTCGAGCCGCACTGCCGCGATAACGAATATTATTCAGCTGGGTATTAAAATTAGGATTGAGATTGGCTGGTCCTACCAAATTCATAAATGTATTATTGGGATCAAGGCCGGATACAATTTGGGCTGCCTCTACAGATTCACCATCCCCTAAAGTAATGCCACTGCAAATCCCATTTTCTACATCAATGGATTTCACCGTTGTACCTGTGCAGATTTCCACACCTACTGATTCAGCATATGATTGTAAAGCTGCAGTAAGATTACCGGTTCCGCCTTTTACAAATTGGGCATGATGAAAGACACCGCCACTGTGGACGTGTTGATGCAATAAGTTGTATCCTGTCCCTGCGGCAAAAGGGCCAAAGGATAAATGGTGAATCCCAGCCGTAGAAACGGTGGCACGAAGCAATTCATTTTCAAACCATTCATCCACTAGTTCCGGCATCATCATAGGTGCCACGCGCATGAGATCTACCAATCCGCGAGTACCGTGTTTTCTTATCGGCCCAAGCATAGATCGCATTCCCAGTGCTTCCGTCAAGCCGATATTGGGTAAGCTTGGGGGAGTTAAGGCATAAAGTTTTTCAAAAAATTGGGCCAGTTTATGAATTGTTTGAGCGAAGTCACCCCAAGCATTTGCATCCTTTTCTGAATGATTCGCAATGGACGTCGCTGTTGCTTTTGGGTCACGATGAAATAAAATATGTTTTCCATTTTCATCCAATGCTATTCGCACCACGTCCGGTTGTATTAGTTCCAATCCATGGTTTTTCAAGTCCAATTTATCTATGACCAGTGGATCAATCCACTTGACCACATCATTGAACACATTACATTTGAATCCAGATGCAAATTCTTGGGTAGAAGCCAATCCGCCCACTTGTTCTTGGGCTTCAATTACGGCAACTTTTTTCCCCGCTTTAGCCAGCATATCGGTAGCGACCAGACTATTCACACCACCGCCGATCACTATGACATCATATCTTCTCATTTCCAAACCCCCAGAATCTTTTTGGCCGCCATCTCACCTGGAGATCCCGTGATGCCACCGCCGGGGTGTGTTCCGGAACCGCATTGGTAATAATTTCGAATTGGGGTGGTATAATCAGCCCATTGAACAGCAGGTCGCATGGCAAACAATTGTTGTAGTGTCAACTCACCGTGAAAAATGTTCCCTTCTGTTAAGCCAAAAGTGGATTCAATATCCGCCGGTGTAAGCACTTGCCGATGCAAAATGATATCTTTGATATTGGGTGCATAACGGGCAATGGAATTCACCACTGCATCCCCAAACGCTTCCCGCTTTTGGTCATCCCAACCACCCTTAATATTGTAAGGGGCGTACTGAACAAAACAGGACATAACATGTTTCCCGGCTGGTGCCATTTCAGGGTCGAGCACCGAAGGCAAAATAATATCCATATAAGGTTCTTGAGAAAAATTGCCATACTTGGCATCATCGTAAGCTTTTTCTAAATAATCATAACTGGGACTGATGGAAATAGCGCCGCGAAGATGATGCCCTTCACCAGGTAGACAGGTGAAGTCTGGCAGTCCATCCAGCGCCAGGTTTACTTTCCCCGATGAGCCACGGATACGGAAATTTTTAATATCAGTGATAAAGTCCGAAGGCAGATCATTTTCATCTACCATTTTCAGGAATGTTAATTTTGGATCCAGTCCGGAGATTACAATATCTGCACTATATTCATCTCCGTTTTCCAAGGCTACCCCAACTGCCTTTCCATTTTTGACGATCACTTTTTCAACTGGCGCTTCGGTCATAATATCGGCGCCAAAATGTTTTGCAGATCGAGCAATTGCCATACTTACTTCTCCAGTACCACCCCGCTGAAAGCCCCAAGCGCGGAAGGCGCCATCAATATCCCCCATATAATGGTGAAGCATTACATAGGCGGAACCGGGAGATCGTGGCCCCATGAACGTACCAATAATTCCACTGGCGGACATGGACGCTTTCAAAGGTTCAAACTCGAACCATTCATCCAAAAAGTCCCCCGAACTCATGGTCATGAGTTTGGTCAAATATTCAAATTGTTCAGATGAAAGGGTTTTTAAATGATCTAATAATTTTTTCGTCTTGGACAGATCGGATAAGGATGGTCGAATGACGTTGGGTGCAATCGTTTCAAGGATGGGGCGAACCGCCATCCCGATTTGACCCATGGCCGGACCGAAGCGTATGTAGGCTTCCGCATCTTTTAAAGAATGGCGGGCGATTTCCCGGTAAGTCACATCTACATCCGCTGTGCGAATTAAATAATCATTATCTAAAGGCGTGAAGGTGCTTTCCAATGGGAGTAATTCCAATCCGAATTTTGGGAGCATGAGTTCCCGCATCACATTGGGTTTCATGAGACTGACCACATAAGAGCAGACGGAAAATTTAAATCCGGGAAAAATTTCTTCTGTGACAGCTGCACCGCCAAGGACGTATCGTCGTTCAAGGACCAATACCTTTTTTCCGGCCTTGGAAAGGTATGCTGCTGAAGTGAGACCATTATGGCCGCCGCCAATTATAATCGCATCATATTTTTTCATGCCGGGCATGAGCGTTTCCTTTTTGGGTCAAAGAAAGGTGTCTTAACTACCTTTGCCAAAGTGAGTTTTCGAAAATGCTCTACCTTGAGTTCAAACATTAGCTCAGAGCCTTCACGGGCATATTCTGATTTCACATGAGCCAGAGCAATGTAGCGTTTCAGGATCGGTGACCAGGCACCGCTGGTGGCGTAACCCACCTGTTTATTGCCTTTGTATAAGGGAGTACTGGTTCGCCAGGCCGTAGAGGGGAGTCCCGGGGCCAGCCCAGCATTGCGATAATGCTGTTCCAATTCATCCCACTGAATTTCGATCCCTACAAAATCCCATTGGGGACCGCGAGCCACTTCTGCTTCCAAGGACTGTTTCCCGATAAAATCTTTTTTCTTCATTTTTACAGCCCAGTCCAGCCCCAACTCATAGGGTGAAGATTTTCGCGATTCAATAATAGCGTGGCGGGATGAGATATAATCTACATCCAGAAGGATAAGTCCTGCTTCGATTCGAGCAATGTCCAGCGCCTGGAGTCCCGTAGGCGTTATACCAAACGTTTTGCCTTCTTTCAATAAAAGATCCCAAACGGAAAGGGCATCTTGAGGATTTATCCAAATTTCGTATCCGAGATCACCGGTGTATCCCGTTCTTGAAATGGAGACTGGGATGTCTCCAAAAGTGGTGTCCATCATCCAAAAAAATTTGAGACTATCAAGTGAATCGGAAGCTAATGTATTGAGTATAGCTCTTGAATTAGGGCCCTGCAGAGCAAGGGCTGCTGTTTTATAGGAATCATCGGTGATGGTTAAATCCATACCGGCAGCATTGAATTGGATCCATTCTAAATTGGGTTCAGCGCTGGTGATGCGGAATTTATTTTCCGATAATCGCTGGACGGTTCCGTCATCGATGACCTTCCCCTTTTCATCGCACCATGGGGTATACATGACTTGTCCCACTTTGCAGATGCGGATGTTCCGTGTCACCATACGATCAAGAAAATATTGCGCATCTGGTCCTTCAATCGTGTATTTTTTTAGGGGCGTGATATCCAAAAGGGCAGCCTTGGTGCGTATGGCAAAATATTCGTTATCATGATGGAGTTCATAATTTGTAGCGGACAGGTAACCGCCCCACCTTCGCCATTCCTGGGATTCGTTTAGTTTGGATGTCCGTTCAAAAAAAGGGGACAGCCTTAACTGGGTATTTGCGATGAATTCGTTATAGTAGCTCATTCAGTTGTTCTTGAAAATGGTCGTGTTAAACATGTTGGTCCGCCAGCACCTTTGATTGACACTTCAGACCCGTCATATGTGTAGACGGTTACACCTTTTTCCTCTAGCCGTTTTTGCGTAACGGGGTTGCCTTCAACCATGATTGCTTGACGCGGTGATACTGCCAAAACATTGCAACCCATGGAATCATATTCTTCATCAGGGACTTCAATCAATTCAATATTACGGCCAAGAAGATATTCCCGAAATGGCACCGAGAGCAAACGAGAATAAACCAAATATAAATCGTGATCAATGGGAGAGACATTGCTCATAAGATGAAGACAGTCCGCTGGGCCTGTCCAATGGGGTAAGGGTACAGAAATCACTTCATCCACAAGGTCACCCAGCAATGCTTTGAATTGACGAATGCCTTCTGCATTGGTACGATACCCTTGGCCGATAGCCACAGTCCGTTCATCAATCCAAATTACATCACCCCCTTCTAATGTCCCAGGCACTTCGATGAGACCTAAAATTGGTACACCGATAGATTCGAAATAAGATTGAATTGCATCCCGCTCTGGAATGCGTGCTTTCTTCCCCATGTTGCACAAAACAACACCACTATTGGTGACCACACACGGATCGTGGGTATAAACAGAATCGAGCGAGGTGGAATCATTTGTAGGCAAATAATGTACTTCAGCACCGGATGATTTTAAAAAGTTCACCAATGATTCATGTGCGGCCTGTGCCTTATCAAAATCTGGTACACCAAAATAATTTAGAGACGATGATTGTGCATTTACCCTGGCTTGGTTAAGATAGGCATCCCTTGGCTGTTTCACTAGAACACGGCGGATGAAATCCACCATATTTTGGCCGCCGTAATGATTATTCAACGGTGCCACCACACCAGTTGACGATCATATTTGCAATAATGTTGATGCATGCTAATACTTCTTCGATTTCTACAAATTCATTGGCCGCATGGGCGAGTCGAACGTCACCAGGGCCAAAAAGAACGGCGGGAATTTGTGCATGGTTTGTGAAAAGGCGCAAGTCAGATCCATAGCTGACTCCTTCTAAAATGGGCGTATCTCCGACGGATTGAACAAAACTGTTTTTAAG
This sequence comes from uncultured bacterium, assembly GCA_964452665.1. Lineage (GTDB taxonomy): Bacteria > Fidelibacterota > Marinisomatia > Marinisomatales > TCS55 > TCS55. The sequence goes on along the minus strand of CAYVNB010000013.1, from coordinate 7,488 downwards.
AGTTTCAATCAGGGGATGGTCCACCGCCGTTTGTCCCGATTCAAACTGCCCTTCAAACCACTCAATAACAGGTGGATTGTCTTTTAACCATTCATCTTCATTGGAAATTTTTCGGATATGGTTTTCAAATGCATCTCGGGCATCCTGTGCAGTTTCACTGGGGAAGACACCTAGTCGACCTTCTGCGATCACCGACTCCGGTACGGTGGAATGCCATCCTCCGCCTTTAATGGTGCCGATATTTATGGGTGCGACACGACTAGGAGATTCATAGTATTGGCTTTCAAATGAATGGTGGCGATGCTTTTCTAATTCTAAAATTGACTGATGAACTATATTATATTTTTCAATGGCGCTTACCCCGTCCCATCGCATAGCTGCATGTGTGGCCCTGCCTGGAATGGTGAGCCGAAAAGTCAATGCCCCCGATTGAATGGGACTCATTTTTAATGATGTGGGTTCCAGTATCACCACACCATCTCCATGATATCCTTTTACAATATTGGTTAAGGTGCCGCAACCGCCGGACTCTTCTCCCACTACCGATTGAACCATTACATTGCCATTGGGTTTGATTCCAAGGGATTGAAGAATCTGAATGGCAAAAATTGCTGATGCTAATCCGGCTTTCATATCACATGAACCACGACCGTAAATACGCCCATCTTTTACTAATCCAGACCAGGGGGATTCATCCCAGAGCGTTTCTGACCCTGTTGGTACCACATCTACATGACCGTTTAAAATAAGGGAACGCCCTTGGCCATTATTCCAATTGCCAATCACATTAGTTCGTGTATCAGGAGAGAATCCATCATCACAAAAAGCAGGATGATTTTTAATGGATACAAAATGGACGGAAACCTTTTCAGTAGTCATACCCAGTTGATTAAGCTTATCAAAAATAATATTTTGAACGGGTCCTTCATCATTGGCAAGGCTGGGTGACTGTACCAAGGCTTGGATAAAGCTAATGATTTCATCTTTAATGCTTTCAATAGCTGCATCTATTTTCAATTGGTGATTAGTCACGGTTTTTCCAATAATAGTATAGCGGAAGTCCTGCTAGCATAATTACAGTTCCGATGGCCGCATCGCGAGGTGCTTCCATAATGGTATTAATTGTTAAGAAGACTGCGAATAAAATAAAGATGGTTGGGATCCACGGATAAAAGGGCGTTTTGTATGGTCTTTCTAAATCTGGTTTTTTATTCCTTAGGATGATCACTGCCCCAGCAGACATGCCGTAAAAAATCCATGATACAAAAATTATATAGGTGATCAGTTGGTTAAAACTCCCTGTGAACGTGAGAATAATTGCCCAAATACATTGAATAAAAATTGCGTTTGAAGGCGTTTTATATTTCGGGTGCACTTGATCAGCTACTTTAAAAAAGCGATCTTCTTTGGCCATGGCATAAATGATACGCGCATTGGTTAATACATTGACATTGTTACCGCCCAAAAGGGATACCACAATAATAAGCGTAACGATTGAGGCACCATTATTGCCCAGAAAAACAGTTGAAGCATCAGAGATAACAGAATCAGATCCGATCATTTGATCAAATCCAAGAACATAGACCAAGACAGTATTGATAGCTAGATAAACTGATACAACAATAATCATACAAAAGATTAAAGAGAGTGGAATATTTTGTTTAGGATTTTTAACCTCGCCCGCTACGTAAGTGATATAAATCCAACCGTCAAAAGTCCATAGGACGGCCACCATCGCGAGTCCTAATGGACCAATTAATGATAAAACAGGTTGATCAGAAAAAAGTGGAGTGAAATTTTGAGTGGCCCCTCCATCCAAATAAAAGCCAAAAAAAATAATGATTACAATTGCACTGATCTTTGCTATCGTCAAACCATTTTGGAAGCGTGCACTTGATTTCACATCATAAATATTTAAAACTGTTAATAATATAATCGATATAATAGCAATTCCACGTACACCCAAATCAGAAATTGAAAAGAAAAATCGAAGATATTCTGCCCCAGCAACACCTACAGCAGCCATAGAAGCTGCATTGATTACAGCGACTGTTGTCCAACCATAGAGATAACCCCAAACCGGTCCATAGGCTTCATTTAAATACACATATTGGCCCCCTGATTTGGGCATAGCAGCCCCTAGTTCTGCAACAGAAAGTGCACCGAATAGACTAATGATCGCGCCAATGATCCAAACTGAAAAAAAGAGGGAAGTGGACATGGTATATAATGCCACCGTTGCGGGCACCATAAAAATGCCTGATCCGATGATGCCGCCTGCATTAATCATGGTGGCATCCATAAGGGAAAGGACGCGCTTTAATTGAGGCTGGTCAGACAAATATTATTTTTCTTTCCAGAAATCTTCTAATTCTACACCCAGGCCGTTCGCAATACGGTTCACGTAAGCATAGTAGGCCACAATCTGGTTTATGTCTAAAATGGCCTGATCTTTAAAGCCCATTTTACGTAGCATATCGATATCACCCTCGATCATATCTGTAGGCTGTTCTGTGAGTTTAACGGTATAATCTAGCATAACCATTTGAGCGGGCGTAATCTCAGCAAATTTGTAATCAGATTTTAATTGATTAACTAAGGATTCATCTTTTGTGAGTTTGAGAAGACCTTCCCCATGATGGGTGATTCAGTAATGACATTTATTGATAACCGAGACCACCACTGCAATCATTTCACGCTCTGCCCGGCGCAAGGGCGATTTACCAAACATAACCGTTTTATATAATTGTACGTGGGCTGCAAGAGAGGCAGGATTTAGACTGTGGATCTTGAGGATATTATCCACACCGCCCCAAGGCTCAACTAAATAAGCATATTGATTCTTTAGGTCTCCATCTGCTTTTTCTTCGTTAATAATTTCAATCCAAGCCATGGCTTATTCATCCTCTATGGTCACATATGATTTTTGTAATGCTTTTAATTGATCTTTCAATTCATCATATCGAATGTAGGCATCCTTTCCTGGGCGCTGATCTGCTCTATCAATCATAGATCTCAAATAATTGAGCTGATCGATTAGCATGGGCTGTGGATAAGGCCCTTTGGCAGTGATCAATGCATTTTTAATATGAAGCATTGATCCTGATTTAGCATCTTTTACATTGTATGCCAGGATCTTACTCTCATCAAGGATCCCTCTCACGGCCAAAGCAAGTTCTTCTTGTGCCCGAAGATCGTGAACACGAACACCCGATCGCTCAACTTTTGGATCCATAAGTATCTCAAATGAACGGCTGTGAATATGGTTATTAACAATTAAGTTAACTGTATACTTACCTGGCGCGACGGTCGGGCCATTTAAAAATGCTCGCTTGGTATTTTCATCCCAAACACCCGCATGTCGCATGTTCCACCGAAAACGATTATTTCCATTTTTCTTGGTGAGAGTGGTCCGTGAAATTTCACGACTGAACCCGGTGGACATATCTGTCACAGTTTTGGCTGTGTCCGGTTTCCCGGATGCAGCAGCATAGATCATATTTCCATCCTTATCCATTATTCTAAGTGAAATTTCATCTAATGGAACATCTTTTAAGTGGTAATCAATAATCACTGATGGTCCAGGATAATCAGGTACACGGCTTCCTCTAGAGCCACGGTAGCGGTACCGGTATGTATTTTCAACGGAGAATAAATAGTTTCCATTTGGAAGGGCATCTTTTTCATGGAGTGCTGTGATATTATCTACCAGCCAGAATCCACGGCCCATGGTGGATAAGGCCAAATGCCCACGATGAACCTTGATATCTGTAATGGGGGTCACGGGTAGATTTTGTTGAAAGGATTCCCAGGTCAAGCCATCATCCAATGAAATAAACATACCATATTCTGTTCCAGCATACAGAACACCTGCCTTGATAGGATCTTCTCGAACGACCCTTGTTGGGTAATTGATGGGTAAGCCATTGTCTCCTGGGGTCAGGAGGGTCCAGTTCAAGCCGAAATCATTGGTTCGGTATAGATAGGGTTTCCAATCACCTAGTTGGTATCGGAGTACAGCAACATAAGCTTTTGCCTTATCATGAGGAGATGGTTCAACCGCATCCACCCTTCCACCGCCAGGAAGAGAAGGGGGTGTCACATTATGCCAATTTCGCCCCCCATCTTTTGTAACATTTATTGGCCCATCATTGGCGCCTACCCAAATAAGTCCTCGTTTTAAAGGAGATTCCCGGATAGAATAAATTGTACTGTAATTTTCTTCTCCAGTGATATCTCGCGTAATGGGACCGCCGGAAATTACCTGTTTATCTGGATCGTAAGCAGTCAGATCTGTAGAAATAATTTTCCAGGTTTCTCCATCGTCCGTTGTCTGGTGAACGTATTGGGAGGTGTGATAAACTAGATTTGGGTTATGGGGTGAAACATGGATGGGGGCAACTCGCTGGAATCGAAATTTCATATTTTTAGGATTATGGCCATATATATTAGATGCACCCACATAATATTGTTTTTCCTGACCCGTTAATCGATTGAATACGCTGAACCGTCCTTTACAGTTGGCATAGACTATATTCGGATCTCCTGGTTTGGGTACGACGGGTCCCGTCTCACATCCGCCAACAGCGGTCCAAAACCCGATGCCTCCCCCGGCTGGATTGTAAGGGGGTAAGCTGGGAAGTCTAATGGTTGAATTATCCTGCTGGCCGGCATAGAGCCAAAATGGATATTGGTCATCTACTTCTACTTGGTAGAGTTCAGCCGTTGACTGATTGGTTTGGGTAGTCCAAGTCTTACCGGAGTTGAACGTGACATTGACCCCGCCATCATTGGATTGCACCCAAAGAGACGTATCCTGGGGGTGGATCCAGAGGTCATGGTTATCTCCATGGGGCGTAGAAAGTCTACGCCAATTCTTGCCTCCATCGTCAGTCCGCATAAATCGATTTGCAGATGAAAATAAAATATCCGCATCCTTTGGGTTGGCGGTGATATTAATATAATAAAATGGCCGATTAATTATTTCAGATTGTATTGAAATTAATTTGAATGAATTTCCCCTATTATCAGAGCGGTACAATCCCCCTTCACCGGCCGGTGCTTCAACCAGAGCATATAGACGATCTGGGTCATCGGGTGAAACTGCTAGGTCGATTTTGCCGATTAACCCTTTGGGAAGCCCCCGCAATTTCTTTTGCCAGGTATTGCCCCCATCGGTTGATTTATAGATACCGCCATTCTTACCGCCGCTAATAATGGTCCATGGCTTACGCTCTGTCCGCCAAGTGGCTGCATAGATTACATTGGGGTCATCCGGCGCAAATTCCATATCGACGATGCCCACCGTATCTGCGATAAATAAAATATGCTCCCATGTTGTGCCTCCATTTTTAGATCGATACAGGCCTCGTTCCTTGTTGGGTTGAAAAGGCTGGCCAATGGCTGCCACATAGATCCAATTTGATCGGGTGGGGTGAATCTCTACAGCGCCGATCAGACCAGCATGATCCAGACCGACATGATTCCAACTTTCACCACCATTGGTAGATTTATATACACCATTTCCATTAATCACATTAGAACGAATACCATCGGAACCTGTCCCCACGTAGATCACTTTAGGATTCTTTTGATCTACTGTGATGGCACCAATAGATGGTGTTTCAAAGTATCCATCGGAAATATTTTCCCAGTTCAGTCCAAAGTCAGTTGTCTCCCAAACACCGCCACCAGTGGCTCCCATATAGAATGTCCCCGGTGATTTGATCACACCTTCAACTGCCGTTACTCTACCGCCCCGAGTGGGGCCAATATTCCGATATTCAAAAATTTGATAAAACGGATCAGATGATTCTTCAGCGATCAACGATGCCACGAAGCCGATGGCCAAAAAATAGGATCTCATGCAACCTCCATAATGATTTATTAGTTTAGAATTTTAATCCTATATGCCGGAAAGTCTACTAATAATTTGATTGATTTTTTCAAATTAATGTGGTGGCAAATCCATTAAGTTTAGACATGAAAAAAATTGTTGTTTTAACCGGAGCCGGCATGAGTGCCGAAAGCGGCCTTAAAACCTTTCGGGATAGTGATGGGCTTTGGGAAAACCACAATGTTTATGATGTGGCTACTCCGGAGGCTTGGGCCAGGGATCCAGAATTGGTGCTTAATTTTTATAATGATCGTAGGAATCAGGTGATTAAGGCAAATCCGAATAAAGCCCATTTGGCATTGGCAGAATTGGAAATAAATTTTCATGTAACAATCATTACTCAAAATATTGACAATCTCCATGAACGGGGTGGCTCAACACGGGTATTACATTTGCATGGTGAAATTGATCTGGCTCGTAGTTCAGTTGAAGCATCATTAATCTACCCCCTGAATGGTGCAGAAATAAAGATGGGTGATACCTGTGAAAAAGGTTCACAATTGCGTCCAAACATTATATGGTTTGGGGAACCAGTCCCCATGATTGAAGAAGCGATTCCCATCGTAGAAATGGCTGATATTGTATTGGTCATTGGCACATCATTGGCGGTGTACCCAGCCGCAGGGCTGGTGAACTATGCACCCCATTTTGCTGAGAAATTCTATATAAATCCCCAAGGGTTGGATGGGATGAATATCCATGATTTTAATGTGATCGAAAAAAAGGCTGGAGATGGCGTGCCAGCATTAGTCAACCATTTGATGGAAGAAGTAAGGAATTAATTGCTAAAATGAAATGTCTCTGGCTCAGATAAAGTAACATGAATAAAAATAATGATTTGATGACCCTCCCATTACCACGTAATATTGATTTGAAAGAGTAATACATGATTCGACGGTCAACCATTTTATTTTTGATTTTTACTGCCATTGGGATGGCACAGGAATCCATCGTTTCTGGCAGTTTCACTTTTCCCTCCAAAATGTTAGGCATTTATTATTTTCAACCGATAAGTGAGAAAATTGGTGTTTATGGTTCTTTCCGAACAAATTTATCTATTTTAGAAAAAGAAAAAAGAACTAAAGATTATGGAACGATTAATGTGGTTGATGGGACATCTTTCTGGGATAAGATTAGTGAGGATCGTCGTTACGCCAGTTTTGCCGCTGGAATAATGGTAACACCATCGCAAATAGTAACTGGGTTTACAGGTATCTCCTACACGAGTATGATATTGACTGAAAAGTTTGAAGCACTAAATCAGTTTGGCGGCGCTGGTAAGAGACAATCATCTCCAATTTATAAACCGGGCTTAACAGTTGGTCTGATTACCCGTGGAGCCGATAATCGTATTAATATGATGATTGGATATGATACTTATCCGAAAGGAATAACCTTTGGTGTAGGATTTACACTTGGCAATTAAAATGACCTCGAATGCACGCCATGCTAATCTACGCCTCTGGCTCAAATAAAGGAGAATAGAATGAATGAGAAATTAAAGATATTAATTGCAGCGTTATTTGCGGTAGCCGGGGCTTCGTTTTTAGCATGGACCATATACGATACTTTTTTCAAGTAGGATTAAATGA
>CAYVNB010000012.1:0-18811 GCA_964452665.1 uncultured bacterium | reverse complement strand
CTTTTTTATCAGCATCAATAGTTGCATCAAAACTGATATCTGTTCCACTATGAATAGGTGTTTTCAATCGTAAGAGAGCATCCACATTAGTGTCTGTGATTTCTCCATTATCTAAATGTCGAATAGGCTCGCTAAACTCGATCGTTATATCGCTGTTTAATGCTATATCAGTTGAACCGTTTGCAGGATTAAATGTTATTGTCGGTCCCTGAATATCATAAAACCAATTGAATTGATCTGCTGCTATATTATTATTGCCATTGCCATCAGTAAAAGTACTTTGAGCTACATCAATAGTTACCTCTCCATGTCCATTAGGCGTAATTGTTGAAGTATATACGGTATTGGATACAGACCTGAAGGCACTAAGCGTCCCGTTAGATACGGAAATATCAGCTTCTATAAAATTAGTGGTGGCCTCATTAATGGTAAATGTAAGTGATAAAGTTGCATCCCTAGAGGTGAAACCATCTACACCTTCCGCTGCTGTAATCACTATTGTTGGCGGTGATTGATCGTTTAAAGTAACTGTATTATTGGATTGATTGTTTGCCGCTGCATTATTGCTCCCATCATAAATAGATGAATTATTAACGGGGTTAACAGTTAAAACTTCTGTACCATTGGGTGTGCCACTAATTGATAAACCTAAAGTCACATTCGTGCCATTAATATCAATACTTGTAGGTGTTGTACTTCCCAAAGTGGCTACACCACCAGCAAGAGATAGAATAAAATCAGAGGCTTCAACGTCCCCTGTACTACCAGTAGAACCAAAAACTGCTTCTGACCACGTGACCGTTATTGTTGAATTATTCGATGCTATTGTTGTATTAGTAATTGTAGGGGATAGCTGGTCATTCAATTTAACAGAATTATTTGTTTGCGTAGTTGAGGCTGCATCTGCCGTGGCATCGTAAATAGCAGTTGCAGAAGAAGGAACAACCGTTAGTGTTTCTTCACCACTCGGTGCACCAGTAAGATTTAAACCAAGGGTATAAACACGACCATTGATGACTATACTTGATGGGGTTGCTGCGACAGTTGCGACTCCCCCAGAAATGGACAAACTAAAATCAGAGGCTTCAAGATCCCCATTCCCTGCATTTGTATTATAGACTAATTCGGACCAGGTGACTGAAATGGTAGAATTATCAGAGGCTATTGTTGTAAGGGTTATAAATGGTGGACATGAGGTGCTGAGGGTTTCTGGGGCAGAAGGAACGCCGGTTGCCATCACATTCCCAGAGGCATCGTAAATTGAATTGGCCTCAGCCTGGATACGAATCTGCTCTACACCACTAGGGCAACCTGTGATTGTCAAGAATACTCGAATGGTTTGTTCACCACCAATAAGAGCAGAAGCGCTATTTGCGTCCGTATTGTCTGTTTGTTTAATACTTGAAATGGTTGCGTTAGTAGCATCACCATTATTTTGAATGAACAATAATTCCAAATCCGAAACTTCTAAAGCACCACTGCCCCCATTCGTACTGTAAACTGCTTTACTAAATGTTACATCAGCGTAACTATTTTTACTTGCAAGTGTAACATTGGTTATTGTTGGTGGAGTTATGTCAGGGATCCAAGAGGCTCCATTAATAGTACCATTATTATTACTATTACTCGAATCCTTAACTGTGGTACCAGTTCCTTCGTTAAAGTCCCAATAACCAACTAGATTTGATGAAAAAATATAATTAGATGAACTTGACATTGGACTAAGTCCATTATAGAGGTCGGTGATTGCATCTTCAGTTAAAGCAGTATCCCAAATAACTATACCATCAAGGCCCCCTTGAAAATATTGCATGTTTGTTTGTATTGATCCAAATCTAATATTAGAAGGTCGCGTTAAGCTTTCAGTTCCACCAGTACTATCACCTTCTTTAATGCCATCTACATAAATCTTTATTTCACCATTTGTTTGATCTCTGGTTGCAACACAATAATGCCAATCCCCATCATTAATAGAAGTGGTTGACGTAATACTTACATCTCTGGTTCCTCCTACACCAAAGCGAAATCTATCGGCAACCAATGATGTTCCAAAATCGGCTACCACATTGGCAACCTCAGCATCTACAAGTCCATCGCCAGCCCACCATTGGCCAGAATTAGCACTACCACTACCAGTTGATGTTGTCTTTACCCAAAACGCAATTGAAAAACTATCTGAAATATTTCTGGTAACTTCCACATAATCATCATTCCCATCAAAACTGAGATAAGTTTCACCGATCTTGGTTTGAGCAAATCCCAGGGATAGTAAAAAGATTATCCGGACCATTTTTGAATTATAACGGATTAATTAATACTCCGGCGGGAATCCTATTTCGGGCCCAGAATCGTCACCCAATAAAGCCTTACTACCTAAAAACAATCCACCTGTCAACAATAATAAAAGGATAATTACTGCGGCCATTCCATACATGTTTTCTATATAAAAGAAAAAACTATCGATGGCATTTTTAATCTTGAACCAAAGTCTTGTAAAAAAACCATCCTTTGGAAATCGTCCCTCCGGTGGTGTAGCGCCCAAGATTGGCCATGTATATTTTCGGACGTTCAATTTCATTTCGTCCGTATCTTTTTTGGTACTGAATCGTGCCCTCAGACCACCAATCAACCACTTCTGTTTCGGTACAGATTCCGGTTTATCCATGATATTAAAATGATTGAGAACAAATTGGCTCTTTGTTTTTGTCACCCGCAATGTCCACATGATCACATGGGTGGCATCGTGCTGCAATCCGATGGTCTTGGCAACTTGAGATGACATGATACCATTTTTAAATTCTTCTTTTTGGATGATCTGCTGTTCAATTTTAAAATCCGTTAAATTAGCTCTACCAGAGAAAGTCACTTCTCCTCGAATCCATTCATTGACTAATTCAGATATTTTTTCTCTATCAAAGGTTTCATCCAATGAAATTTCTAATGGTAAAATGATCACTTGGGGTTCAACTGCATCTACAGATTTTGCTTGAAGAATATCCGATTCCACATCGGCTGAAGCTAAAAAGGCAGCGGCCTTTTTTACTTCTTTAGACATGACCGTTAAAATATCGCCCATGATATTGTCATAATCGGCTCGGCTGATTGTGCGCTCGTCCGTTACATCAATCAATTGAGATTTTAAACTATAGACCGGGCCATTTTTAGTTAAGGTACCCACAACAATAAAATCCACACCAAGTGCATTCCCTGCTTCCACGCCGCATTTAAAAGAAGAACAGCCAAATACACGAATTTGTTGCTCCTGAAGATTTTGGCGCATCTGTTCTCGATTGAGGAGAATGAATTCACCTTTTTTGAAATTGGCATATTCAATAGCAAATCGTTCAGAAACATCCTGCATAGTTTGATCAGGGATGCCAACTCCGTCAAATTCGAGCACAGCGACTGTTCTTTGCCGCACTGCATCTTGGGCTGAGACAGATGGGGATAGGGATAAAAATAACAAGAGAATAAAACAAAAACCTCCCAGGCCTTGTTTGATTCTCATCATAATTCTAAAGGATAGTAGATAGTCTTTACTCATTGGATGCAAACTAGATTCAGTACAGAAAAGTTATTAATATAAAATGGAATCTTAAACAGAATAATTCATCTTAGCTGTCGAGCAATCATTTACCCGTACTGCCAAAACCCCCCTCACCTCGAGTTGTAGCCGATAATACCTCCACCAACTCAAAATGAATAGGTGATCCATCCATAGCTACCAATTGAAACAGGCGCTGACCCGGTTCAACTGTATAGGGTTCATCCTTGATGTTATCCACAGCTGCCATGATTTCACCACGGTATCCTCCATCAATCAAACCGATGGAGTTACTCAATCTGAGCGGTGTCTTTGAAATGCTGGACCGTGGCATAAGTAAATATGGACGACCCTCTGCTGTTTCACATGCAATTTCCAAATGGATTAGTGTGGACTCGCCCGAGCCAATAGTTTGTTCATTAATTACGAATAGATCCAATCCTGCATCCCCATCGTGAAAATGGCCGTGGTTTTCATATATGGCTTTGACTTCTGCGTTAAATGGTCTGATTTTTATATGCATCAGGTTCCCTCTTTCCAATTTTCTCTATATTGTTTTTGTTCTGCCGTGTGCACATCCAATGCAATTCATTGAGATGCCAAATGATATTCTGATATGACATGTTTATCGCCTTTAGCCGTAATAAATATATCCCCGATGGATGCTAAAATGGGCATATTAGATTTGGCCAAATCGAACAATTTGTTCACTTTTTTTGCTAACCCTATATCTTTTACCTTAATCATGCCAAATCCATTTTTTCCAAATGAAATAGACAACAGTACCAAAGATTAAAAATGCCAATCCCCAAAAGGGTAAAATACTCCCTTGAGAAAGATGAAACTGAATTACACCCCAACTGATAAATACAGCACTAATCACATAAGCGACAGGGACGAAAGGGAAAAATGGGATACGATATATTTCTGGTCCATCATTGGATCGATCCACTTTTAATAATGTTGAGATAGATAAAGCAGAAAACATGATCATGACAACAGTCGCTGAATCTACTAGGCTTCCAATATCCAGAGCAAATATCAGGACGAACGTCCATAAGGCCTGGACTAATATTGCATTAACAGGTGTTTTTAATTGTTGATGCATTTTGGCAGTAAATTGAAAAAAGACACCTTGCTCTCCCATGGCCTGAATTACTCGGGCTCCCGCAGTTTGGATCGTAATGGATAATGAACTGGCCACACTCACAAAAATCAATATGGATAAAAATTGGGTCCACTCCTCAGCCCCGACTGCCTTTAATGCAATGAGCGGTGCCATTTCCTGCCCTTGTAATCCACCTAAACCAATTGACTTTAAAAAAGACAAATTCATGATCACATATATGATCATGGTGATCAGCGTACCACCGATCAAAGCACGCGGTAAGGTCTTTCTTGGGTTCTTAATTTCACCACCGATGTATCCTGCCACATTCCATCCAGTATATGCAAAAAATATAGGTGTCAATGCACGGGCAAATCCCAAAAATGAATTGGCTGATTCTGTTTTCTCAGCTGTAATCATGGGAGCTGAATCACCACCGAATAATAAAGAAACCATAAGAAAGATACCCAATATCTTCACCACAGTCAGTATGGATTGAAATCGTGAGCCCACCTCCACCTTTAAACAATGAATTCCTGATAATATTAGAACAATCACTGAGGCCAGCATGGGCTCGGATAAAGCCAAAGAAGCGGGGAAAATTTGGTGGGTATATTTTGCAGAGAATAATGCCAGCACTGCAATGGATCCGGTTTCAAAAATAACTAAACTCATCCATCCGAATATGAATGCCGGAAATGATCCATAGACTTTTTTAAGATAAAGAAAGTCACCACCAGTCTCAGGGAATCGCGTGGACAATTCCGCAATGGAAAAGGCACCCAACAAAGCCATAAGTCCACCACATATCCATGCCAAAATTAGTGTTATATCATTGGGAACTGGTGCGGCTGCATATCCTGCCAACAAGAAAATCCCGGAACCAATCATATTGCCCGTCACCATCGATGTGGCATCGAAGGTTTTTAATACTCGTTTGGAATCGGTCATTCAGTATTTGCTAGGCTTTGGCTATACGTAATACCAACAGTAGCCAACCTGCAATAAACGCCACACCACCGATGGGTGTAATGGCACCCATCCACCGTAATCCTGTTAGAACCAAAATATATAAACTTCCGGAAAAAATGAGAATTCCAATCGATAATAATACTGCAGGTAATTGAATCACATCCGAATTATAATGAAAACCAAGGACGCCAATCAGGATTAATCCCAACGCATGGTACATATGATATTGGACGCCCGTTTCAAAAATTGCCAAGTCCGCCGGGGATACTTTACTTTTAAGTCCATGGGCACCAAAGGCACCTAAGATAACAGCCAACCCTGCCAATGAGGCACCGAGGATAATCCAGTTTTTCAAGACTGTTCGTTTTTGTGGATCAAAGTGCGAATTGGGAACGGAATTTCTATATTCTCCTGTGCATACCGTTTGTGAATTCGCCGGATAAATTCATCTATGATAATATGTTGATCCCCATATTTTTTTCCCCGAAAGTACACTTTTAGATCCACACTGGAAGGACCAAATTGAAAACAACGAACCACAGCCGGCGCATCCTTTTTCGCCCCTTCTATTTCATCGATGACACTTTGTGCCACTGATTCGGTAACAGTAATAACACGATCCAAATCACTTTCGTATGATACACCCAAAGGCACACGTATGGAAAAACTGGGGTCTCCTTTATCATAGTTTTTGACAATGGCTGCAGAAATTTTTGCATTCGGTACAGTCACCACATTGTTGGTGCGTTCCATCAATGTCGTATGACGCCAAGTGATATTTTGCACATACCCCATATAACCAGAATCCAATTCGACAAAATCACCGGGTTTCACTTTTTGAGAAAGTAAAATATGCAATCCGGCAAAAAAGTCAGAAAGGGTATCCTTTAATGCCAGGGATACAGCCAGGCCACCGACCCCCAATGCCGTGAGCAATGGTGTGATGGATATTCCCAAAGATTGCAAAATAATGAGAACACCTATCGATAGGATGATAATCCGAGTCAAATTCACAAAAATGGTTGTAGATGGAAGGTCCGTCCCTTGTTTTTCCGCCCAGAAATTAAGGAGTCCCACACCCATACGTGAAGCCGCTAACGTCACGGAAAGAATTAGAATCGAAACAATGATTTTGTTCAAATAACCAAGGTAAACATCACTTAATAATGGAATTCCATTGGATGCTATGTTGAGGGATGCCAAAAAGAACCATAGTACAATTTGAGATTCAATGGCGTCAAATATTATATCATCGCCTTTCCAACCGGTTTTTTTAGTAATCTTTTGCAGGCGTTGGTGGATAAATCGTTTGAACAACCAACCCAAAACAATTCCTACAAAAATTGTTCCGATTGGCATTGCGAAAACGAAGATGTAATCAATAATTGTTTTTTCCATGAGCGATGAAATTACACTTTTTAAATTTCTTTATTCACTGGTTTCATAACTCAGTTCATAACTAATTATGGATTCTCCATTAAAATACAAATTCACCTGAGTTGGATTTCGATCTTCATCAAACCACCATTCCATGCCATGCTTCTGTCCATCTTTATACATACATTCATATTTCAAAAATCCAGAAAGATAAAATTCACTATCAAGGTTTGTGCCAAGGATGAATTCTTCCTCCGTTTCTTCTATCCCCAATTGATTCCATTTTCTTTCATATTTTGTTTCATTATTAGATAATAATAGAACGCGTTTAAACCGGCCATTATCGTGGTATTCAAAACTGGCAATTTGAGATCCGTTTTCAAAAAATAGTTCTTTTTTAATTTTTCCGGATAAAGTGAAAACTTGTGTAACACCATCCAATTTACCTTCTTTGTAATTGGCAATGGATGCAGACATACCATTGGAATACCATCGCTGGATTTGGCCATGAAGTTTGCCATTTAAATAATTTCCTTTTTCTTCGGGCCGTTCATCGGAGTACCATATTTCATAAGGACCATTTTTATGTCCTGATTGATAAATCGTCCTAGATTGGAATCCCCCAGACATAAAGTAGAAAATAGACTCGCCGTCCAACTTTCCGGTCTGATAATGAATCGATGCCTTCATTTGCTCATTCTTAAAATAATATAATGATGAGCCATTTAAGTACCCATTGTCAAATGTTTTAGATGAGTCCATCAATCCTTCTTCTGACCACCATTCCCATATCCCGTCTTGATCACCCTGAACATAATTACCAAAAACAGCCGGTTTTTTATTTGTGTGCCAGGCTTTGAACTCTCCATTGAGAACACCTGCCGAATATGTGGCTAATGAATCCAATATCTTTTTCTCCCTACCCCATTTCCAAGTGCCTATTCTTTGGTCTGCGGCAAATTGGCCAGTTAGAACCAATTGACCTTTATTCCATATCTTAAAATAACCATGTTTCACACCTCGAGAAAATGTGACCAATCGTGTCTTGGATTTATATTCATTATACCATGTCCATGTGTCATGGGGCAGATTCTGGACATATTCACCAATTACTTTTTTCTTTCCATCTGAATAAAATTCTTTAAAAGTACCATGACGGTCTCCATCTGAATAAAATTGAACCACAATCAATTCTCCATTGGCAAAATATGTTGTCTTACCATCTAACTTTCCATTTTTAAAGGTTTGAGTTGAATCGATATTCCCTCTTGGATTTGTCCATGCCCATTTGCCGTCTCGTAGGTAATTCACATACTTCCCCTTAGATGCGATTACCCCATTGGGGTGATAAAATGTGGCCCTACCATTTGGCCTACCATTTTCTATAAATAATTCAGATTGGATCCGACCATTATTATAATATGTTATCCATTTAATGACTTTGGCATCGTCCCCTTTGCCTTTTACAATTTCCACAGTTTTCTTTGCATTTGTTGTATACCGATCCACTACCCGGGAGTGAGTCGCACATCCTGACAAAACAATCAGGCTCAAGAGTGTAATAAAACGAGACAACATGAATCTAAAATTAGTCATGAATCTTGATAGTAAAAATCCTGAAATCAAATTGCATAAAGTTGGTAAATAATGTTCTAAATTTGTGGGCTGTTTTAGAAGTTAATAACAGGATTTACACATGATCGCAGCTGTATTAAAGGAGACCACTGGCGGTGAAAATCGGGTGGCTGCTACCCCCCAAACTGTAAAGGCATTGGTTAAGAGCGGACTCACAGTTCGGATTCAATCTGGTGCCGGTGACGCCTCCTATTATTCTGATCAGGATTATCAAGATTCGGGCGCAGAAATATGTGCCGATGCATCCGCAACATCTGCCGATGCAAATATCATTTTAAAGGTGGCATCTCCTACCGCAAATGAAATGCATCTCATTCCAGATGGTGCCGCATTTGTTTCTTTATTTCAAACCACAATAGAAATTGATCAGGTGAAAGCCTTGACGGATAAAAAGGTGACGGGCTTTTCTATGCATTTGATTCCACGAACCACCTTGGCCCAAAGTATGGATGCGCTCAGTTCTCAAACCAATATTGCCGGTTATAAATCCGTATTAATTGGTGCTGCTCACCTACCCGTCTATATGCCATTATTGATGACAGCCGCAGGTACCATTCCACCTGCAAAAGTATTAATCCTCGGTGCGGGTGTGGCAGGCCTCCAAGCCATTGCCACGGCAAAACGGTTGGGTGCCCAAGTGGAAGTTTTTGATGTTCGTACTGAGGTAAAAGAACAAGTGGAATCCCTTGGCGCGAAATTTGTGGAAGTGGAGTCAGATGGAAATGATGGCGTGGGCGAAGGCGGTTATGCAAAAGAAACTTCCGATGATTATAAACAACGTCAAAAAGAATTGATTAAACAGCACATTGCTAAATCGGATTTGGTGATTACGACCGCATTGATTCCGGGGCGGCAGGCACCAATTTTGATACCTAACGATATGGTTGATGGTATGAAACCGGGCTCTGCTATTATTGATCTCGCTGCTGAAAATGGGGGCAACTGTGAATTGACAAAAAGTGGAGAGATTGTGAATCACAATGACGTGATCATTGACGGAACACTTAATCTACCTTCATCCATGCAAGTTCATGCTTCACAGTTGTATGCTAAAAATATTTCTACCTTTGTCATTTACATGATGAAAGAAGGTAAACTTAATTTTGATTTGGAAGATGAAATTATTTCTAGTGCCATGTTTACTCATCAAGGCAAAATTACCCATAAACCTACCCGCGAAGCGGTGAACGCATAAGGAATTATTATGGATATGATTAATATTCTCACAGTTTTTATTCTGGCGATATTCGTTGGATTTGAAATTATTACGAAAGTACCCCCTACCCTGCACACCCCATTAATGTCCGGCTCCAATGCAATTTCTGGCATTGCCATTGTGGGTGCTATCATAGCGACAAAAGTAGGCGGTGAAGCAGGTACTTGGCTCGGATTAATTGCTGTCATCTTTGCTACCATCAACTGCGTGGGTGGATTTATGGTAACAGATCGTATGCTCAAAATGTTTAAGCGAAAATAGGATTATGGAATACACAAACCTCGCCTACGTCCTTACAGCCATCCTTTTTATTTTAGGGATAAAAAAACTCAGTTCACCCAAAACAGCACGAACCGGTAATACAATTGCATCTGTGGGCATGCTAATTGCCATCATTGCAACAGTAACCTCTTTTGACCTATTGGACTTTAAACTAATTGCCATTGGGATGATTATTGGTGCCATTATCGGCGCCACATTTGCTATTCGAGTAGAAATGACTCAAATGCCACAAATGGTAGCCATTTTTAATGGCTTTGGTGGTGGTGCATCTGCATTGGTTGCTGCTGCAGAATATTTATCATATAAAGGGCTACCGGATTTATTTTTATTATGTACAATTACTTTGGCAGTATTTGTGGGAACCCTTACCCTCACCGGAAGCTTTATCGCTTTTGGAAAACTTCAGGGATTTATAAGCGGACAGCCCATCGTATTCCCAGGACAGCAGATCATGAATGGAGCGTTGACTTTGGCCTTTATTTTAATGGGGGTTTTCGTGACCATGGGTGGCGGACATGAAATGAATATGTTCTATGGTGTTATAATAATTGCAGCCATTTTGGGTATCACATTGACCATCCCCATCGGTGGCGCAGATATGCCCGTGGTGATCTCCCTTCTGAACTCCTATTCCGGTGTGGCTGCAGCGGCCACAGGATTCGTCCTCATGAATAATGGATTGATTATTTCCGGGGCATTGGTGGGCGCATCTGGACTCATCCTCACCAATATCATGTGTAAAGGGATGAATCGATCCTTGGCCAATGTGATTTTCGGTGCCGTGGGGCTTATGCAGGAATCCGGCAGTGAAGAAGCACAACAGATCAGCATCAAATCTTCTACAACTGAGGAAGCCGCCATGATTTTGGATGCAGCAGATAAAGTCATTGTCGTACCTGGTTACGGATTAGCCGTGGCTCAAGCACAGCATGCGGTTCGTGAAGTAGCGGAACAATTGGAATCCATGGGGAAAAAAGTGCTTTATGCTATTCACCCTGTAGCGGGACGTATGCCGGGCCATATGAATGTGCTTTTGGCTGAAGCCAATGTGCCCTATGAACTCCTTAAAGATTTGGATGAAATTAATCCAGAATTTGAAGATTGCGATGTGGCTATCGTTTTAGGGGCCAATGATGTTGTAAATCCGGCTGCTCGGCATGACACATCCAGCCCCATTTATGGCATGCCCATTTTGGATGTGGATAAATCCCGAACCGTAATCGTAAATAAGCGAACCATGAATCCTGGATTTGCGGGTATACAAAATGAATTATTTGGATTTGAAAACACTGTAATGGTTTTTGGTGATGCTAAGCATATGCTCACCACTCTCCATAAAGACCTAAAAGAATTATAATTTTTCCATGGAGAGATACTGAACAGTGTTTCTAAAATAAATGTTTTATATCACACTTCATGGAATGAAAAATGGATGCTTTATGTTTACTTCTGTAAATAATTTAGGAGTCATCGCATGCGTATGAATTCAAGAATAATCATTCTGACTATCTTTCTATTTTGTTCAATAGGAATCAGTCAGGATAAAGGAACAAAATCAATGGTGAAAGAAGAATTAGGAGTGGCCGTTCTTGGTGGCGGATGTTTTTGGTGTGTCGAAGCCGTATTTGAACGGGTCGAAGGAGTAAAAGAAGTAGTGTCCGGATATGCTGGAGGTCATAAAAAGAACCCAACTTATCAGGAAGTCACATCAGGCAATACGGGCCATGCAGAAGTCTGCCGAATCCATTTTGATCCAGATGTAATTACCTACGATCAAATCCTGGAAGTTTTTTGGCAAGCCCACGACCCCACCACACTGAACCGGCAAGGGAATGATTACGGCACTCAATATCGGTCCGCCATTTATTATAAAGGAAAGGGACAGCAACTCTCTGCTGAATCTGCCATTCTGGATGCGAAGAATATGTTTGATGATCCAATAACCACAGAAGTGAAACCATTGGATAAATTCTATAA
Source organism: uncultured bacterium (assembly GCA_964452665.1). Classification (GTDB taxonomy): domain Bacteria; phylum Fidelibacterota; class Marinisomatia; order Marinisomatales; family TCS55; genus TCS55. The sequence goes on along the minus strand of CAYVNB010000012.1, from coordinate 6,700 downwards.
AGCAGAAGTCTATCATCAGGATTATTTCCGCAACAACCCAAATGTGCCCTACTGCACTTTTGTCATTGCGCCAAAAATCAATAAGCTGAAAAAAGAAGGCACAATCTGGGATGATTAATTTTTGGTGAGAATCGAAACGGTGCAACTAACCCTAGTTATAATCTCGCATTGCTTTAATCAAAGCATCAATGCCTGCTTCGGGCATGGCGTTATAGATTGAAGCCCGGAAGCCACCCACGGATCGATGTCCCTTTAAGGTTTTAAGTCCAAGGGTATCACAATAAGCTAAAAAGTCTGGTTCATCTCCTCCCTTCGCAAAAACAAAAGGCACATTCATCAATGATTTATCTTTTTCGGCAATGGGACTGGTAAAAAGTGGATTCCGTTCAATTTCATCATAAAGTTTTTTGGCTTTTCGTTCATTTTTATCTGCCATAGCTGAAACGCCGCCATTCTCCTTCAGCCAAACTAAAGTGCGGTTCACGGAATAAATTGACATTACTGGCGGTGTGTTAAACATAGATCTTTTATCAACATGAGTTTGGTAATTCATCATGGTGGGAATGGGTCGATCCACTTTTCCAAAAATATCATCTCGTACAATCACCAATGTCACTCCAGCCGGACCCATATTCTTCTGGGCGCCGGCGTAGATCAATCCGAATTGGGAAATATCAATAGGCCGGCTGAATATATCCGATGACATATCTGCCACCAGATATCCATTTGGATTTTGGGGTGTTGGGAATTTTTTCCATTGGGTTCCATAGATTGTATTGTTACTGGTGATGTGCAGATAAACGGCATCATTACTTTGATTCAGTGTTTTTGGGATGTGGTTATAAATAGAGGAATTGGATGAACATGCCACATTCACATTCCCGAATAGTTTTGCTTCTTTAATGGCCTTGGCGGACCATGCACCCGTATCAGTATAATCGGCAGTTTGTCCCTCACCCAAGAGATTTATAGGAATCATGGAAAATTGAAGTGAAGCGCCACCTTGCAAAAACAACACGTGATATCCTTCAGGTACATTTAACAATTCACGAACGAGTGATTCCGTTTCATTTACCATATCAACCACTGGTTTAGAGCGGTGACTCATTTCCATGAGGCTCATGCCATGGCCATTAAAATCCTCTGCTGCACTGGCCGTCGCATCCAAAACGGATTGATCTAAAACAGCAGGTCCGGCACTGAAATTGTATATCTTTGTCATGATTCCTTTAATATTTGATGCTGAAAATTAGAATTATAATTGATAATGATATAAACAAAAAAACCCCATCCGGAATGTTCAAAATGGGGTTTTTTTATTAAACTCTTTTTACAGTCTAAAATCGTCGTTTGCCTTTTTGTTTTCCACCCCGCATTGGAGGTCTATAACTTTCTTTCATTCTTCTTTGCATTTGTTGCTTTACAGTTGGTTCAAACATTAAAAGTTTCACTTGCTGAGTTGGATCTAAGATATCACCTGATTTTTTAATAAAATCAATTCTGTCCTTGACCTTTTTCTCTTCAAAAGATTTTATATTTCCTAATAGCTTATTAAGATCAGACTTGGAAACTTTTTCACCATTTTTAACTTTGGCAAAAGTAGGATCAAATAATTTCATTTCCTCTTTACGAATTTTCATCAATTCTTTCTGGTGTTCGCGCATCACAGGAAAAAAAATTTCTGCCTGATTTTGTGAAAGTTCCAAATGATCGGTCAATTTCCAAATCATCATCATTTTCATTCTTTCACCATATTGACCACCTGGTCCTTTTGGTCTTCCAGGTTGAGCCAACAACAGTCCTGTGGCAATTAAAAAGATTGAAAGGATAGCATTTCTTTTCATTCTATACCTCTATTATTCATAGCAATTACAGGTTCAAATTGAATTTCATCCAAAAACATTATTGTTTCCCAGATATCATCACTGGTATCAACTAGATAAGAAGCAAGGTCATAAACATACGCCTCTGTTTCTGTATCCATTACCTCCATGGCATATAGATCGTTAGAGCCATAAACGGCCGGATCGTCTGTCAGTTGACTGAAAGAAGCCAAACCAAATACAGCCACCAATGCTGCTGCGGCAACCCCATTCATAAAGCCAATTTTCTGCTCATGACGACGCTGCCGTTCACCATGAAGTTTGGCGATGAATGCATCTCCATCTGGGGATGAAAATCCGGACTGTGCAATCTGTTGAAACCTGTTTTCAATATTCATGACTTAGTTCTCAAAAATAAATTTTAATGCTTTTACTGCATGGTGATAGTTCACTTTTGCCGAATTTTCACTAATGCCCATAATTTCGGATATTTCTTTATAGGGCATTCCTTGAGCGATGCGCATGGTTACGACCATCCTCTGTCGAGAAGAAAGTTTAGCCACCGCATCCCATAATTCTTTTCGGCGCCATTCATCTTCATTCCTCGTGTCAATATATCCCTGTTCTGGCGCTTGATCCAAGTGGAGTAAGTTACGCCACTTATTCCGCCGGAGATAGGTATTGGACATATTGATGTTTGCACGAAATAAATATGTTTTGAATTCTGATTCAAATCGAAAGTTTTTAAGTGCTTTGAACATTTTGATGAAAACATCTTGAGCCAGATCTTCAGCTTCAATTTCATCCGCTGTGAATTTGAAAAAGAATCCAAATGTTTCAGGAAGATGACGCTTAACCAATTGATCGAATGCAGCCTTATTGCCATCCTGAAATTCCTTTATCAATTCGTGGTCTGTTTTCATGCATTTGCTAGTTAGACTAAGGTTGACCTTAAATAGTTAAAAAATAAATCCAAAAAAAGAGGCTGCCTCATTCTTGAAACAGCCTCATTAAAAGTAAATTGAAAAATGGCAACTGTCCTTAACCTTTTCTTCCGTCCCCCTCTTTTCCATCCCGATCTTTTTTATCACCGCAGTGACGGTCATATTGCATTCCCAGAACGGTGAAAATCTTAATTATCTCCGTTTGCTTTTCGGTAAATAATGCTTCAATCTTGGCATTTCGATCAGCCATTATTGATTTCAATCCTTCATGGACCTCTTTGCGATCCAATCCTGAATCTTTGGACTGTTGCAAGTATGCTTTGACCGCTTCATTGGTTTCTTCATTAATTGTTTTTAAACCTGCGTCTTGTTCAGAAGTCATTTCTAATGCATCCACCATGGCTTGATGTGCAGCTTCCCTCGCTACAGCCATTTTCTGCTTCATCTCAGCCTTAAGTTCTTCTATCTTTTGCTTTTGTTCATCAGAAAGAAGATCGTCAATTTCAGATTTCATAGCTTCGTCCAAAGCTTCCAATTCCACTCTGGCTGTATCCTTATCCTTAGTACCAGCTCTAACCTCTTCCATTATTGCTCGCATTTGTTTACCGTACGAATCCATAATGGTTTTCAAGGCTTCTTTCTGATTATCATCCAGTACATCAAAGATTAACCTGAGATCCATATCGCCTTGACCATCCTTTGGGCCGCCGTGACCTTTTCTATCCATACCACCACCGAATAAATATGGCACCGAATTTTCATTCATCCATTTAAAGAGGCGTGCTTTTTCTTCATCGGAGAGTTTGCCCTGCATTTCAGCTGCAACTTTCCAGAGGAATCCTGGATCACGGCGATGTTTACCATCCTTGCCGTGTTTATTTAAGGCAGAATTGAGTGCGTTGATGCTGCTGGTAGTGAGGCCTACATCCGCATCCAGCCCGTCAGAGAACGCTTGTAGTTCCTCATCATCCAAGTGCACTACTTCATCTTTGTTCAGTCCTTCGCAACCCATGGTCGCAAAAAGGATAAGCGCAAGAAAGTAAGTTAATTTTTTCATAAGGATACCTTTACCCTAATTATTAATCTGTCTCCAATTTTGACAGTATGATCGCACAGAAGTTAAATAATATTACAAAAATAATAAAGGGCCGTACCAAATTCTCAGGAACGGCTCTTTTAAATTTAGAAATATGTTCGCGAATTATCCTTTACCGCCTTTTCGGCCTCCTTTTTTACCTTTTCGACCGCTTTTTTTCCCTTTACCGCCACGGTGCTTTTTCATCCGCAGTTCGAGGGCTTTATGGATCTTGATAATCTCAAGTTGGCCAGCTGTAAACAATGCTTCCAGTTTTTCATTCTTTTCTGAAAATAAATTCTTTAAAGCTGTACGAAATGATTCTTTATCCAAGTCACCATTCTTTACCTGTTCAAATAAACTTTTAGCTGCTTCACGCGCTTCGTTATTAATGGCATCAACAGATGCAACCTGATCTGAACTCATTCCCAGCACTTCCACCATCACAGCTTTAGAGGAATCTCGATAAGCTCGGCGCTTTGCTTCTCGATCTGCCTTATTCTGTTCTATCTGTTCTTTTTGTCCATCAGTTAGTAAATCATCGATTTCGGCTTTCATGGCATCTTTTATTGCCTCCATCTGCGACCTAGCATCATCCTTTGTTAATGATCCATCTTTAACTTGGTCATGGATAACTTTGAATTGTTCTTTGTAAGATGCCATAATTTCTTTCAAAGTAGCTTTCTGGTCATCCGTCAATACATTCATAATGCCATGAATATCATTACGGCCTTTTTTCCCATTTTTGCCTTTACCGCCTTTCTTCATTCCACCACTAAAAAGAGGGACATCCTTTTCATCCATCTTCTCAAATAGACGGGCCTTTTCTTCATCGCTTAGATTAATAGCCAGATCACCAGCAACCTTCCATAGAAATCCAGGTGAACGGTGTTTCCCCCCGCTTCCATGGCGATTCAGAACACCATTCAGCTCATCACTAGAAGATTTACTTAATCCTAGGTCTGATACCAGTTTGGATGAGAAATCTTGTAATTCAGCGCTATCTAAATCAACAGCGCTATCTCGCATTGTATTCTCACATCCAGTGGAAACCAGAAACAAGGTTAAGATTGGTAAAAGTAATTTTTTCATTATATTTCCTTTTTGGATAGTTATGAGTTTGTTGTTTGCTCTATTAGATGCATTATCCTGCTAAATAGTTAAATTTTTATTTTGGTTTTGCACTCACTTCTTTAGATAATCGAATTTCTGATCCATCCCAAACTGCAACCCGATAATAATAGGTTTTACCACGATCAAGCCCTTTATGATTATACGGTGATTTAATATTCCAAAATGCATTATTTTTTCCAGTATTTGTTAATGTAATACCTTGCTGATTGTTCCAATATAATCCATGTACCAAATTACTACCGATAGCTGGAGTCCATGAAATTGTAATCTGCCCATTACCTGCAGTAGCAACAACATCTGTAGGAATATTACCGATGGTAATTGATGTGGTATCTGCGGGAGTATTTGGATCGGGGGAAGCGCTTACTTCTTGTGATAATATTGAAAGATTTCCATCTCCATCTTCTACCTGTAAACGGTAATAGTACGTTGATGCATTGTCAAGAATATTATCTACGAAAAAATTAATTTCATTTTGCGTTATGCTTAACCTTATATCTGATATAACATTTGAATTTTCATTTACACCCGAAGCATTGCTCCAAAATAAATTATATTTTTTAAAATAAGAATTGGGCTCAAATGCTAATACGTTTTGTTTATCTTGGGGAATGATAAAAATATCTGGTGGCGTTAATAAGATTGCTGTTGAAAAAGCTACGGCACGAAAATTACCAATGGTACCTTGACCAAAATTAGAAACGGGGTTATAGGGAGTTTGAGAAGCTACACTAACCAAACCTCTTGCAATTTTTTCATACATATTGTAATAATCATATGTAATCTTATCAATTTCTGCTGTTCGATGCTTAATATATTGATTTGGCAGTGGATCTAATGTGACTGTAAATAGCTTTAACCCTTCATTTGCATTTACAACACGATTATCATCTATTGCCCAATCTTGTCTAACATAATGAACCCCATTTGCCCACCATTCAAAAAGATAACGGTTACGAGTTGCAGAAGGATCATTAATGATCCACTCATCAGAATATTTACTAGCTCCATCCTTTCCACTGGAATCTTTTCCATTACCATTTGAACCTAGTTGATATACCCAGGCCCCCTGGTAACCCCGCGGTTTAAGCATCGTTGAATTTGCAGTATAGCTTTGTGAACCTATTTCAATGTTCATTGTATAAATTTCTCCGACTATCCCTTTGATATTACTGCCAACATAAATACCATTCCCAGCATGCGTCATATTTTCGGATGATCCACCTCCAGTACTTATAGAAACAGAAGCATTTTTTTCATAATTAATCGGTGTATTGGCAGGTGCGTTTATATCTTCAGAATAACTAATTTGAACCCAAGCTATTTGGTCCTCCTCTATCTCACCATTAATAACTAAGACGGTTTCAACATCCTCAACATTAATATCGACTGGCACCATTTCCTCATGAAACCCATCACAGGCGATAAAAAACATAAAGAATGCAAATAAAAAACGATCCATTCTCATTGTTTAAAACTCAACATTTATATTTATACTTGGCATAAAACCATAGGTGCTTTGCCCAATTTGCTGAAATAAATTATTATCTCCATTAATATATCTTACCGTATGAATATTTCTTCGATTATAAACATTATATAGAGCGATATCGATTGTGGTCTTTAACCCTCCTGTCCAGCGCTTAAATAAATCTGGAGAATATTTAATACCTACATCTAGTCGATGATAGTCCGGTAAACGATACTTATTTCTTCCTTCCCAA